>JBJEYS010000147.1:0-1976 GCA_051886995.1 Oscillospiraceae bacterium | reverse complement strand
AGGTGGGCGTGCTGCCCCGGGTCCACGGCTCCGGCCTGTTCACCCGCGGCCAGACTCAGGTGCTGTCCATCGCCACTCTGAACACCCTGTCCGCCGCCCAGAAGCTGGACACCATCTGGGAGGAAACCGAGTGCCGCTATATGCACCACTACAACTTCCCCGGCTACTCCACCGGCGAGGCCCGCGCCTCCCGTTCCACCAACCGCCGCGAGAAGGGCCACGGCGCTCTGGCCGAGCGCGCTCTGGCCCCCGTCATTCCCTCTGTGGAGGAGTTCCCCTACGCCATCCGCGTGGTCTCTGAGGTCCTGTCCTCCAACGGCTCCACCTCCCAGGGCTCCATCTGCGGCTCCACCCTGGCTCTGATGGACGCCGGCGTGCCCATCAAGGCCCCCGTGGCCGGCATCTCCTGCGGCCTGATCCAGGACGACGACGGCTCCTTCACCACCTTCATCGACATCCAGGGCGTGGAGGACTTCCACGGCGAGATGGACTTCAAGGTGGCCGGCACCAAGGCCGGTATCACCGCCATCCAGATGGACATCAAGAACGACGGCCTGTCCCACGCCATCATCAAGGAAGCCCTGGAGATCACCAAGGACGCCCGCTACGCTATCCTGGACGAGATCATGCTGCCCTGCATCTCTGAGCCCCGCCCCGAGGTGGCGGAGAGCGCCCCCAAGATGATCAAGATGAAGATCGACGTGGACAAGATCCGCGAGGTCATCGGCTCCGGCGGCAAGGTCATCCAGAAGATCACCGCCGAGTCCGGCGCCAAGATCGACATCGAGGAGGACGGCACCATCTACATTGCCGGCGTCAACAAGGCCTCCTGCGACGCCGCCAAGAAGATGATCGAGACCATCGTCTTCGTCCCCGAGGTGGGTCAGCTGTATTACGGCAAGGTGGTGCGCATCCTGCAGTTCGGCGCCTTTGTGGAGCTGGCTCCCGGCAAGGACGGCATGGTCCACATCTCCAAGCTGGCTGACCGCCGCGTGGAGAAGGTGGAGGACGTGCTGAACATCGGCGATATGGTGTGGGTCAAGGTCACCGATATCGACGACAAGGGCCGCGTCAACCTGTCCTACAAGGACGCTATCAAGGAGATCAAGGCCAAGCAGGCCGCCGGCGAGAGCGTCAAGTAATCTGATCCAAACGAAATGTGCCCCGGCGCGGAGTTTCCGCGCCGGGGCTTTTGCATGAAAGAGACCGCTCCGGTGGGAGCGGCCTCTTTCCTTATCTCTGATATTCAAATTCCAAGTTGTACAGGCTGACGGTGTCGCCGTCCCGGATGCCCATTTCCTCCAGCTGATCGAACAGGCCGGATTCCCGCAGCTTCCGGTCGAACCAGTTGCGGGACTCGTAGTCGCCGAAGTTGACATTGGCCATAAGCTGCTGCAGCCACGGCCCTTCGACGATCCAAGTGTCGTCCTCGTGCTCAATGTGCAGCGGCTCGCTGGTGTCCACCTCGGGCGGGCGGGGGACGTACTCCGGCTCGTAGGTAATGACCGGGGGCAGATCGGCAAGCTCGGCGGCGGCCGCCTTCATCAGCTCCGCGGTGCCCAGATGGGCGGCGGCGGACAACTCGAAGAAGGGCATTCCCAGTGCCTCCACATGGGCTTTCAGGGCCTCCAGGCCGCTGCGGTCGGCGGCAATATCCACCTTGTTGCCCGCCACGATCATCCGCCGGGAAGCCAGCGCGGGGGAATACTGTTTCAGCTCCTCCTGAATGGCCTCGAAGTCGGCCACAGGGTCCCGGCCCTCGCTTCCGGACACGTCCACCACGTGGATCAGCAGACGGCAGCGGTCAATGTGCCGCAGAAAATCGTGGCCCAGGCCCGCGCCCTCGCTGGCGCCCTCGATGATGCCGGGGATGTCGGCCAACACGAAGGACACGCCCTCGTCCACATACACCACGCCCAGATTGGGGAACAGGGTGGTAAAGTGGTAGTTGGCGATCTTGGGCTGGGCCTTGGAGA
>JBJEYS010000146.1:0-1980 GCA_051886995.1 Oscillospiraceae bacterium | reverse complement strand
AAGCAGACCGGCAGGGAGTGCGGGTGCTGGTCCTGCCCGAGCTGTGCCTGACCGGATACACCTGCGGCGACCTGTTTCTGCAGGACACTCTGCTGAAAGGGGCCGAAGATGGTCTGGCCACCGTCCTGGAGGCCACCAAGAACCTGGATATGCTCACCGCCTTGGGTATGCCGGTCAAGGTTCAAAACAAGCTGTATAATTGTGCCGTTATCATACACAAAGGAAAAATCTTAGGCCTGATTCCTAAGATCTATCTCCCCAATTACGGAGAATTTTACGAGCAGCGGTGGTTCACCTCCGGTGCGGAGATCAGCACCGCTCTGACCCTGTGCGGCCAGGACGTCACGCTGGGCGCCGCCGGCATCTTCCGCTGTACAACTATGCCCGATCTGGCCATTGGGGTCGAAATCTGCGAGGACCTGTGGGCCCCGGAGCCCCCTTCCACCTCCCTGGCCCGGGCAGGCGCCATCCTGATCCTGAACCTGTCCGCCTCCGATGAGGTGGTGGGCAAGGCCGAGTACCGCCGCGCCTTGGTCACAGGCCAGTCCGCCCGGCTGATGTGCGGCTATGTGTACGCCGACGCGGGAGAGGGCGAATCCACCACCGATATGGTGTTCGCCGGGCACAACCTGATCGCGGAAAACGGCGTCCTCCTGAAGGAGCGCCGCTTCTCCTGCGGCCTGACCATCAGCGAGATCGATGTGGACCGGCTGGTCCATGAGCGCCGCCGGACGAACACCTTTACCGCTCAGCGTCCGGGTGAGGAGTACCGGTTCATTCCCTTCTCTCTGGAGAGCTCCACCGCCACCCTGACCCGCTCCGTCTCCCCCACTCCCTTCGTTCCCGCCGACGCGGGAGACCGGGCGGAGCGGTGTGAGGAGATTTTGAAGATCGCCGCTCTGGGTCTGAAAAAGCGCCTGGAGCACACAGGGGCCAAGACCGCCGTGGTGGGCCTGTCCGGCGGGCTGGACTCCACCCTGGCTGTGCTTATCACCACCCTGGCCATGAAGCTGCTGGACCGGCCGTCCGGCGACATCATCGCCGTGACTATGCCCTGCTTCGGCACCACCGACCGCACCCGGGACAACGCCGTGGAACTGGCCACCCAGCTGGGCTGCACCCTGAAGCGCATCGACATCACCGCCGCCGTCAAACAGCATTTCCGGGACATCGGCCAGAGCGTGGACGACCACGACGTCACCTTTGAAAACGCCCAGGCCCGGGAGCGCACCCAGGTGCTGATGGACATCGCCAACCAAAACGGCGGGCTGGTCATCGGCACCGGCGACCTGTCCGAGCTGGCCCTGGGCTGGGCCACCTACAACGGCGACCACATGAGCATGTACGGCGTCAACGCCTCCATCCCCAAGACCCTGGTGCGCCATCTGGTCAGCCACATCTGCGGAGACAAGGCGGAATCCGAGCCGGAGCTTTCCCATGTGTTGGCCGACATTCTGGACACCCCCGTCTCCCCCGAGCTGCTGCCCGCTGTGGACGGGCGGATCAGCCAGAAGACCGAGGACCTGGTAGGGCCCTACGAGCTGCACGACTTCTTCCTGTATTACGCCATCCGCTGGGGTTTCCCGCCCCGGAAGGTGCTGCGGCTGGCGGAGCACGCCTTCGGCCGTTCCTATGACCGTGCCACCATTCTGAAGTGGGAAAAGAATTTCTACCGCCGTTTCTTCGCCCAGCAGTTCAAGCGTTCCTGCCTGCCCGACGCACCCAAGGTAGGCTCGGTCACCCTGAGCCCCCGGGGCGACTGGCGCATGCCCTCCGACGCCGCAGCCACTCTATGGCTGGACGAACTGGAGGGGCTGGAGTAAGTGATGAATCCCTACCTTGACCTGTTTTTAACCTTTGCCCGTGTGGGCGTGTGCACCTTCGGCGGCGGCTACGCTATGCTCCCCATCCTCCAGCGGGAGGTCGTGGAGAAAAAAGGGTGGGCCACCGAGGAGGAGCTGATGGACTATTACGCCGTGG
>JBJEYS010000145.1:0-1983 GCA_051886995.1 Oscillospiraceae bacterium | reverse complement strand
GGGCGTGGGTGGCGTATTGGCTCATGCCCACCAGCTTTAACGCCAGGTCCACCCGCTCCCGGATCTCCCGGGGCGGGTAGCCCAGGTTCTCGGGGGCGAAGGCCACGTCCTCCTCGACTACGTTGGCCACGATCTGGTTGTCCGGGTTCTGGAAGACCATTCCCACCGTGCGGCGGATGTCCAGCAGCTTGTCCTCGACGGCAGTGTCGATGCCGTCCACATATACCTTGCCGCCGGTGGGCAGCAGGATGGCGTTCAGATGCTTGGCAAGAGTGGATTTGCCCGAGCCGTTATGGCCCAGAACGGCCACGAAGGAGCCGGCCTCGATGTTCAAATCGACTCCGCCCAGAATGATGGGGGCGACCCCCTCCTCCGTGGTATAGGAGAAGCGCAGGTCCTGGGTTTGAATGATGGCGCTCATGGTGATTACTCCTTTGTCCACCGGCCGGCGGCCCCGCAGGGGAGCACCAGGCCGGAGGCGGTCACCGGCAGGCCCAGCTCGTCGCTGACTGTGTGGCCGCCGTATTTCTTGGTGACGATGGATTCCAGAATATAGGTCAGCACCGACGGGGCAAGGCCCGTGGTGTAGGAATTGATGATGAAAAACAGGGGCTCGTCCGACAGGACCTGAGCCACCAGCTCCACGAAAGGCCAGAGGTTTTCCTCCAGCTTCCAGACCTCACCCGAGGGGCCGCGGCCGTAGGAAGGGGGGTCCATGATGACCGCGTCGTACCGGCGGCCCCGGCGGATCTCCCGCTCCACGAACTTGGCGCAGTCGTCAATGATCCAGCGGATGGGCTTGTCCTCCAGGCCGGAGCTCTTGGCATTCTCCTTGGCCCAGGCCACCATACCCTTGGCGGCGTCCACATGGCACACGCTGGCGCCCGCCGCGGCACAGGCCACCGTGGCGCCCCCTGTGTAGGCGAACAGGTTGAGCACGCTGATGGGCCGCCCGGCTTTTTGGATCTGCTGCGCGGCAAAGTCCCAGTTGGCCGCCTGCTCGGGGAACAGGCCGGTGTGCTTGAAGTTCATGGGCTTGACGTTGAAGGTCAGGGGGCCGTAGTCCACCGTCCAGCGCTCGGGCACCTGCCTTTTCTCCCACGCGCCGCCGCCGGTATTCGAGCGGGCATACCGGGCGTCATGGCGCTTCCAGCCGGGATGGCTGCGGGGAGTGCGCCAGATGGCCTGGGGATCGGGCCGCACCAGAGTATACTGCCCCCACCGCTCCAGTTTTTCCCCGCCGGAGCAGTCCAGCAACTCATAATCCTTCCAGCCTTCCGCGACCCACATAGCACTCACCTATTTACATAAAATATCAAGTTATTATACTATGTCAAGACACCTTCCGTCAACTAAATTTTGTCGGGGAAGGGAGCGCGGAAACGTTGTATCTTTCGCGCTTTTGTGGTACAATGTCATAAATTTCGAAGAAAAGGGGAGTGCCCCCATGAGCGGCAACGAAAATTACTTCCGCACGGCAGCCTTTGGAGGCTTTCACAAGCAGGATGTCCTGAACTACATCACCGCGGTCAACAAAGAGTATCAGGAACGGACCGCCGGTCTGAAACAGGAGGCGGAGACCGCCCGGCAGGAGAGGGAGGCTCTGGCGGAGAAATTTGAGAGCGCGGAGACCGCCCGGAAAAAGAACGCCGCCGAGTGCGAGCGCCTGAGCGCCCTGCTGACCCAGCGCACCTCCGCCCTGGAGCAGGCGGAGAAGGAGCTGACTGCCCTGAAGGCGGAGCACGCACAGGCTGCGGCCCGTCTGGCCGAGCTGGAGGAAAAGGTGCCCCGCCTGGAGGAGGACGCGGCTGCCTACGCCGCGCTGAAGGACCGCACGGCCACCATCGAACTGGAGGCCCACCGCAAGGCCCAGGAGACGGTGGAACAGGCCCAGGAACAGGCGGCAAAGACCCGCAATGAACTGGAGGGCTGGCTGCGCCGGGTGCAGAGCACCTATCAGCACCTGCGCACCGACGTGTCGGC
>JBJEYS010000144.1:0-1983 GCA_051886995.1 Oscillospiraceae bacterium | reverse complement strand
TGCGCAATGGGCAGTTGACCGACGAGCGGTTCCAGACCTTCGTGGACCCGGGCCGAATGATCCCGCCCAGGATCACCACCCTGACCAGCATCACCGACGACATGGTGCGCGGCGCACCCGCGCCCACGGAAGCGGTGAAGCAGTTCCTGGAGTTTGCCGCTGGGCGGCCCCTGGTGGCTCACAATGCCGCTTTTGACACCTCCTTCATCGCTGCCCAGTGCCGCCGGGACGGCGTAGAGTTTACCAACCCCTGGGTGGACACCCTGGTGCTGGGCCAGTACCTGCTGCCCGACCTGAAGGACCACAAGCTGGACACCATTGCCGCCCATCTGCGGCTGCCCGGCTTCCACCACCACCGGGCGGACGACGACGCGGCCACCTGCGCCCTGGCCCTGGGCGGGATGCTCCCCCTGCTGCGGGAGCGGAAGGTGGAGACCCTGGACCGGGTCAACCCCACCCTGGTCACCATGAAGCGGGGCGGCAAGGGCCGCCGCATCCCCTATCACCTGATTATCCTGGTAAAAAACAAGGCGGGCCTGCGCAACCTGTACAAGCTGGTGTCCCTGGCCCATTTGGAGCACTTCTCCCGCTGGCCCGTCATGCCCAAATCGGTCATTGAGGAGAATAAGGAGGGCCTGATCTTCGGTTCCGCCTGCGAGGCGGGCGAGCTGTTCCGGGCCATGGTGGACGGCGCGGACGACGAGGAGCTGGAGCGCATCGCCTCCTGGTACGACTACCTGGAGATCCAGCCCATCTCCAACAACGCCTTTATGCTCCGCCCGGACAAGGAGGGCTGCGCCGCCGCCAAGGACGAGGAGCAGCTGCGGAATTGGAACCGCCGCATCGTGGAGCTGGGCGCTCGTTTGGGAAAGCCGGTGTGCGCCACCGGCGACGTGCACTTCATGAACCGGGAGGACGAGATCTTCCGCCATGTGTTGCTGGCCTCCAAGGGCTTTGAGGACGCCGATTCCCCCAACCCCCTGTACTTCCGTACCACGGACGAGATGCTGGAGGAATTCTCCTACCTGGGGGAGGAGAAGGCTCATGAGGTGGTGGTCACCAATACCAATTTGGTGGCCGACTGGTGCGAGCCCATCGAGCCGCTGCCCCACGGCCTGTTTGCCCCCAAGCTGGAGAATTCCGACGGCGAGCTGCGGGACCTGGTGTGGGGGAAGGCCCATGCCCTGTACGGGGAAGACCCGCCCCAGATCGTGGTGGACCGCATCAACGCCGAACTGACCGACATTATCAACTGCAAATACGACGTTATCTATATGTCCGCCCAGAAGCTGGTGCAGGACTCCCTGGCCCACGGCTACCTGGTGGGCTCCCGGGGCAGCGTGGGCTCCTCCCTGGTGGCCTTCATGTCGGGCATCACCGAAGTCAACTCCCTGCCCGCCCACTACCGCTGTCCCAAGTGTAAGCACTCGGACTTCGACTACGCCCAGGACCCGGCGCACCCCTATGGCTGCGGAGCGGACATGCCCGACGCGGTCTGCCCCATCTGCGGCACCAAGTACGACAAGGACGGCTTCAACATCCCCTTCGAGACCTTCCTGGGCTTCGGCGGCGACAAGGTGCCCGATATTGACCTGAACTTCTCCGGCGAGTACCAGGCCAACGCCCACCGCTACACCTTTGAGCTGTTCGGCCAGAACCATGTGTTCCGGGCGGGCACCATCGGCACTGTGGCGGAGAAGACCGCCTACGGCTATGTGAAAAAGTACTGCGAGGAGCGGGGCATCAAGATCTCCAAGGCGGAGGAGACCCGTCTGGCCCTGGGCTGCACCGGCGTCAAGCGCACCACCGGCCAGCACCCCGGCGGCATGGTGGTCATTCCCCAGGACAAGGAGATCTACGACTTCTGCCCGGTGCAGCACCCGGCGGACGACAAGGATTCCGACATCATCACTACCCATTTTGAATATCACTCCATGGAGTCCAACCTGCTGAAGCTGGACATGCTGGGCCACGATGACCCGT
>JBJEYS010000143.1:0-1988 GCA_051886995.1 Oscillospiraceae bacterium | reverse complement strand
CAGCCGCGGCTGCGACGTGACCATGAATATGGCCCGGGGACGGGTCATATACAAAGATGGGGAGTACAAGACCATTGACCTGGAGCGTGTGAAGCGGGAGGTCACGGAATACGCCCTTCCCCTTGTATTTGGGAAATGACCCAAACGGATCATAAATTTCAGGAGGGTGTGTGACCTTGTCCAACGCTGAGAAAAAAAGCACATTTTTCGGCGGTGCGGCCATTCTGGCCGTCAGCGCCATTCTGGTCAAGCTGATCGGAGCCATCTACCGGATCCCGCTGGGAAACATTCTCCCGGACGAGGTCATGGCCGACTACAACAGCGCCTATAACATCTACAATGTCTTTCTGACCATTTCCACCGCCGGCCTGCCGGTGGCCCTGTCCAAAACCATCTCGGAGGCCCGGGCACTGGGACGGCACAACCAGGTGCGGAAGGTTTTCCGGGTGGCGTTTTTCGCCTTCCTGACCATGGGCCTGTTCAGCTTTTTCTGCATGACCGTGCTGGCCCGGCCCATGGCGGAGCTCGTCATCAGCAACCCCAAGGCGGTCTACTGCGTACTGGCCCTGGCACCGTCGGTCCTCTGCGTGTGCGTCATGTCGGCCTTCCGGGGATACTTCCAGGGGCACTTCAACATGGTGCCCACGGGCGTTTCCCAGGTGATCGAGTCCCTGTTCAAGCTGGTCGTGGGCCTGATCCTGGCGATTTATTTTGTCACCATCATCGGCAAGGCCGATTTCGGCTCTGTGGGCGCCATCATCGGCGTGTCCACGGGCAGCGTGGTGGCCCTGGCTTATATCCTGGTCGTCTTTGCGCGCTCCCGCCGGACGCAGATGGTGGCCGGGACCGACACGCCGGACGGCACGGGGAAGATCCTTTCCTCCCTGCTGAAGCTGGCCATCCCCATCACCCTGGGGTCCGCCGCCAGCTCGCTGGTCACCCTGATCGACAACAAGCTGGTCATGAGCCAGCTGCGCTCGGTCTATGAGGCGGTGGACGGCCTGACGGCCGAGGCCGCTCTGGACGCCGCCCGGGGGCTGTACGGCATTTACAGCAAGACCATGTCCATTTACAATCTGCCCTTTTCCATGATGGTCCCGCTGACCGCCTGCATCATCCCCGCGGTGTCCGCCTGCCTGTCCAAGCGTGACCGCCTGGGCGCCCAGCGCATCAGCGAATCCGCCCTGCGCATCGGCCTGCTGGTCGCCCTGCCCATGGGCATGGGGCTGTTCGCCCTGGGCGGCCCCATTATGGGCCTGCTGTTCCCGGAGATCGACGTTTCCATCGCGGGCCCCCTGCTGTCCGTGCTGGGGTTGGCCTCCATCTTCGTGGCGCTGCAGCTTCTGTGCAACTCCATCCTCCAGGCCAACGGCATGGTCAACCTGCCGATCCTGGCGGTGGTCATCGGCGGCGTGGTGAAGCTGATCGTCAACTACACCCTGGTGGGGAATCCCGATATCCGCATCAACGGCGCTCCGGTGGGCACCCTGTGCTGCTTTGCGGTCATCGCCCTGCTGGAGATCTTCATTATCCACCGCACGGTCCCGGCCGCGCCGCGCTTCAGCCGGGCCTTCGGCAAGCCGTTCGTGGCCGCCGCCGTCATGGCCGCCGCCGCCTGGGGCAGCCACGGCCTGCTGGTCAATTTCCTGGGCCTGAGCAGCCGTTTGGCCACCGTCGGCGCCATTTTGGTCGCCGTTGTGGTGTACGTTGTCCTGGTGCTCGCCCTGCGCGTGATCTCCAAAGATGACCTGGCGCTGATGCCCAAGGGCGAAAAGATCGCAAAAATTCTCCGTATTAAATGATGAAAATGCGCAAAACCGCTTGCAGAAGGTAGAGAAATATGTTAGATTTTGAGAAGAAGGATTCTTACGGTGTGAAAGACCTGGAGGAGATCGTGGCTCTGCTGCGCGCGCCGGGGGGCTGCCCCTGGGACGCCGAGCAGACCCACGAGAGCAGTCGCCGCGACTTTCTGGAGGAAGCCTACGAGG
>JBJEYS010000142.1:0-1989 GCA_051886995.1 Oscillospiraceae bacterium | reverse complement strand
CGCATGTCAACGACGATCTTGAAAAGGAGTACCTGGGCAGGCTCATGCGGCGGTATTCCATCCCGTGTGTGGTCTCCCTGGTGGTGGCGGCCCTGTACAACATTGTGGACCAGATCTTCATCGCCAACGCGGATTATCTGGGCTCCTACGGCAATGCGGCCAATTCGGTGGTCTATCCCCTGACGGTGGTGGCCCTGGCCCTGGCCATGATGCTGGGAGACGGCGCCTGTACCTTCGTCAGCATCAGCCTGGGGGCGAAGGAGAAGGACAGGGCCCGCTGCGGCGTGGGCAACGCTGTGGTCAGCCTGGTGGGCGTGGGGATTATCCTGATGGCGGTCTACCTGATCTTTCAGGCGCCGATCCTGACCCTGTTCGGCGCCCGGGTCAACGAGGAGACCTTCCAAATGTGCAGGGAGTATTTCTTCTGGATCTCCCTGGGCGTTCCGTTCTATATGTTCTCCCAGGCCATGAACCCCATCGTCCGCTCCGACGGCAGCCCCCGGTTCGCCATGGCGACCCTGGTGATCGGCGCGGTCATCAACATCGTTCTGGATCCCATCTTCATTTACGTGTGCAAATGGGGCATGATGGGCGCGGCTCTGGCCACCATTCTGGGCCAGATCGTCTCCGCCCTGATGTTCGTGGGGTACCTGTTCAAAATGAAGGCGGTGAAGCTGGACAAGGACAGCTTCAGGCTGCGCGCCGGGGTCATGAAGAAGGTCATCCCCTACGGCCTGACCAGCTTCCTGTCCCAGTTCTCCATCGTTCTGTCCATCGCCGCCGTGCTGAACATGGTCAAGATGTACGGCGCGCTGGACCCCATCTTCGGACAGCCCGAATACGCCCACATCCCCACCGCCGTGGTGGGCATCGTTATGAAGTTCTTCCAGATCATCGTCTCCATCGCCGTGGGCATCTCCGCCGGCTGCATCTCGGTGGCCGGGTACAACCTGGGCGCCAAGCGGTATGACCGCGTGCGGGGGCTGATGAAGCTGCTGCTGAAGACGGAAGTGGTGGTGGGTCTGATCGCCACCGTCATCTTCATGGCCTTCCCGCACCAGCTGACCAACATCTTCGGCGGGCAGAACGAGAGCGTCTATTACATGGACTTCTCCGTCAAGTGCATCCGCATTTTCCTGTGCATGGTCGTGCTGACCTGCGTGAACAAGGGCACCTTCATCTTTATGCAGTCCCTGGGCCAGGCGAAGGTGTCCACCGCCCTGTCCATGATGCGCGAGGTCCTGTTCGGCGTGGGCCTGCCCCTGATCCTGCCCGTCTTCTTCGGGCTGGACGGCGTTTTGTACTTCATGCCCCTGGCGGACATCCTGACCCTGGTCGCGTCCATCGCGGTGGTCGTGCGTACCAACAGGATGCTGCACAGGGCCGAGGCGGAGGAGCAAAACCCACAGTCCTGAAAACCGGGAGGGGGAGGGCGGAAAAGCCCTCTCTCTTCACCGTTCGTTTTTGAAAAACTTTATGCCAAACAAGGAGGAAAAGAAATGGCAGAAGCAAAGGTAAATGATTTCCTGGAAAAGGAGCGATTGGGAAAGCTGATGGTGAAATACTGCGTCCCCTGCGTCATCGCGCTGCTGGTGGCGACGCTGTACAACATCGTGGACCAGATCTTCATTTCCAACGCCAGCTATCTGGGCGTGGACGGCGTCGCGGCCAGCACCTATGTATTTCCCCTGACCGTTGTGGCCCTTGGTCTGGGTATGATGATCGGCGACGGCTGTTCCACCTTCGTCAGCATCAGCCTGGGCGCGAAGGAAAACGAGAAGGCCAGACGGGCGGTGGGCACCGCGGTCGTCAGCCTGATCACCCTGGGTATCGTGCTCATGCTCGTCTATCTGGTGTTCCCCAATCAGCTTCTGGGCCTGTTCGGGGCCACGGAGGAGAACGCGAAAGCCCTTGCAATGGGCAAGGAGTACCTGTTCTGGATCGCCCTGGGCATCCCGTTCTACATCTTCAGCCAGGCCCTGAACCCCA
>JBJEYS010000141.1:0-1989 GCA_051886995.1 Oscillospiraceae bacterium | reverse complement strand
GATCACGGTCAAGATCCCCGCGGGCATCGACAACGGCCAGGCCATCTCCCTGCGCGGCCAGGGCGGCGCGGGCTCCAACGGCGGTCCCGCCGGCGACCTGATCGTCTCGGTCACGGTCCGCCCCCACCCCAGGTTCCGCCGGGACGGCAGCACCGTTTTGCTGGAGCAGCCCATTTCCTTCCTCCAGGCCGCCCTGGGCGCCGAACTGACCATCGATACCATTGACGGCCCGGTCAAGTACAACCTGCCCGCGGGCACCCAGACCGGCACCACCTTCCGCCTGCGCGGCAAGGGTATTCCCAGCCTGAACGGCAGAGGCCGGGGCGACCAGTACGTCACCGTGACGGTGCAGGTCCCCACCAGCCTGACCCAGGAGCAGAAGGAGGCCCTGCGGGCCTTCGGCGCGGCCATGGGCGAGGATCTGAAGGACGCTGACAAGGATTCGTCAAAAAGTTTTTTTGACAAGAAAAAGAAAAAGAAATAGAATAGGGGATGGGCTTACGCCCACCCCCTATTTTTTTGCGTTGGGAGCGGTACTATGAACTTTTCTGTCGCCCTTCTGTTTCCCATACTCGTGGTGGCCGGGCTGCTCTGCTTTTTTGCCTACTATCTGCACGCCATGGCCCCCCGGAAGGGGACCTTGGAGTGGATCGCCCGTGCCCAGGAGGAAAAGCCCCGGCGCTTCACCTTTTCCGCCCCCCTGCACCGAATGGAAAAGAAGGATGCCCTTCCGCTCCTGCTGCTGACCGCCGTGTACGCCGTCACCGCCTTCTGGAGCCTGGGCAACACCTCCGCGCCCCAGAGCTTTCTGAACCTGAAGTCCGGCGAGGCCGTCACCTTCTCCACCCAGGAGACCATCTCTCTGGGCCGGGTGGAATACTATACCGGCCTGTGGACCGGCTCCTACGAGCTGGAGTTCTCCTCCGACGGGGTCAACTGGGAAAGCGTGGAACTGGAGCAGGATTATGCCCACCTGTTTTACTGGCTGGAGCCGGAGCTGCCCGAGGGCGATCTGACCGCCCGCTATTTCCGTCTGACCGCCTCCTGCTCCGAACAGATCGAGCTGGGAGAATTGGCGATCTTTGATACGGAGGGAAATTTGGTCTCCGCCCAGAGCCAGGAGGGGGCCGAGGCTCTGTTCGATGAGCAGGAGCTGGTCCCGGCCGCCCGCCACTGGACCAACAGCGCCTACTTTGACGAGATCTACCACGCCCGCACGGCCTTTGAGCACCTGCGGGACATCTCCCCCTACGAGGATTCCCACCCCCCGCTGGGCAAGCTGATCATCAGCCTGGGCATCGCCCTGTTCGGCATGACCCCCTACGGCTGGCGGTTTATGGGAACCCTGTTCGGCG
This sequence comes from Oscillospiraceae bacterium, assembly GCA_051886995.1. Taxonomy (GTDB): domain Bacteria; phylum Bacillota; class Clostridia; order Oscillospirales; family Oscillospiraceae; genus JAJPXI01. The sequence goes on along the minus strand of JBJEYS010000141.1, from coordinate 634 downwards.
TGCTGATGGTGCCGCTGCTGTATATATTCCTGAAAAACCTGTTCGGCAAAACGACCGTCGCCCTGTGCGGCACCGCCCTGTTTACCTTCGACTTCATGCACCTGACCCAGACCCGCATCGCCACCATCGACAGCTACGGGGTGTTCTTCATCCTGGCCATGTTCTTCTTCCTGTACCGCTACCTGGCCCTGCCCGCGGGCACGCCCTTCCGCAAGTGCGCGCTGCCCCTGTTCCTGTCCGGGCTGATGTTCGGCATCGGCGTGGCCAGCAAGTGGATCGTGGTCTACGGCGGCGTGGGCATGGCCATCCTCTACTTCCTGGGCCTGTACTGGAAGTGCCGGGACTGGCCCCAGACGGAGGACGCCCCCCACCGGGGCGCTTGGGTATGCAAGACCATCCTGTTCTCCATCCTCTGCTTCGTGATCATCCCCCTGGTCATCTATATTGCCTCCTACCTGCCCATTGCCCACGCAGAAAAGGTGACCGACTGGAAGGGCCTGCTGGAGCTGGTGTGGAACAACCAGGTGTTCATGTTCACCTACCACAAGGGCGTGGACACCCCCCACCCCTACTCCTCCCGGTGGTACCAGTGGCTGCTGGACATCCGGCCCATCCTGTACTATATGGTCAACGA
>JBJEYS010000140.1:0-1993 GCA_051886995.1 Oscillospiraceae bacterium | reverse complement strand
CCTTTGCCTCCAATGCCGGCGAGCAGGTGGAGGGCCATGCCGTCCTGCGCCAGCCTCTGCCCCGGGTCAAGCTGCGGGAGAAGGCTCTGAACACCCGAAACAGGAGGAATCAAGGTTGAAGCGCACGCTGATCATCTTACTGGCTTTCCTTCCGCTGGCTGGCTGCGAGGCGCTCCCCTTTGCCAGGGAGCTGGAGGACACCATGCTGGTCCAGGTGCTGGGGGTGGACTGGACAGACGACGGAGTGACCCTGACCGCGGCCAGCGACCCCGGCGAGGGCAGCGGAGACGCAGGGACGCCGGTGCTCTCCGCGTCGGGCGCGGACCTGGAGGAGGCTAAGGCCACTCTGAAGGGGGCGGGAGAGGAGTATGTGTCCCTGACCCATGTGACCCAGTTGGTGCTGGGGGCGGACACCGATCTGTACGCCGTGCTGGACGCAGCTCTGGAGGAGCCGTCCCTGGGCCAGAGCGCCACGGTCTGGCTGGCGGCGGACGGCACGGCCCAAACGCTGCTGGAGGGCGCCGGAGGAGGGGCCAAGCGCCTGTCCTCCATCGAGCTGAACTCCGGGGTTCCGTCGGTCACGGTTCTCCAAAGCCTGATGCGGTTGGAGGAAAACGGCTGGGTGGAATTGCCCCTGCTGGGGCTGGAGGGGGAGACCCTGGCGCCGGTTGGGGTAATACGGATCGGGGAGGGAAGCTGATGGAACGCGACGAGCTTTCCCTGCGCCAAATGATGGTGCTGCTGGCGACGGCCCTGCTGGCCCCGGCCACCGACCTGCTGCCTGCCCTGACCGCCCGGACGGCGGGGAGCGCCGGATGGCTGGCGGTCCTGGGGGCCCTGCCGCTGCTGCTGATCGCTCTTTGGGCAGCCGCCGGGATCTGTCGGGGCGGGGGGCTCTGCCAAACGCTGGGCAGGGCGCCGGGAGGGGCCCTGACGTTGATCTATATGATCTGGACCCTCCTGACTTTGGCGCTGTCTCTGCGCCTGAGCGGGGCCCGGCTGGCGGAGATCTACGGGGATGGTCCCGCTTTCCTCTGCGCGGCGGCGCTGCTGGCGGTGGCGGCCTGGATGGGCCTGGGCAAGACCTCCGCCTTTGCCCGGGCGGGGGAGATCTTCTACCTGGCTCTGGCAGTGGCCCTGGCGGGTGTGCTGTTTCTGGCCGCTTTTAAAGCAGAGGGGGGCAACTTCCACCTGTCCGGGGCGGAGGCGGCGGCCCTTCCGGGCAGCAGTGCGGCCACGGCGGGGCGTCTTTTAAATATCTTCCCCACCGCTGCGTTGGGGCGTAAGATCGCCGCACGCCCCCACAACGGCCGCCGGGCCGTCTGGTGGACCGTGGCCTTCTGCATCGCGGTCACGCTGCTGCTGGCGGCTGTAATCGGCTGCCTGGGGCCCCGGCTGACCGCACGGCTGAGCGGACCTTTTCTAATTATGGTACAGGGACTGGGCGTCAAAGGGGCGTTCCAGCGTACCGAGGCGCTGTTCGCCGCCCTCTGGACCCTTTCCGACCTGACTTTGGCCGGCCTACTGCTTCACACCTGGCGGGAACTGGCCGGTCAGCTGCGCCCGGGAAAATGGAGCCGGTGGAGCGTTCTGCCGGCGGCAGCCGCCGCCCTGATCGGAGGGTGGCTGCTCTTTCCCACGGCGGAAACAGCGCGAAATTTTTGCGGTACGGTGCTGCCCGCGGCGGGATTATTTTTAGGCCTGCTCTGCCCGCTGCTTGCCCGGTTTTTGCTGCGCCTGCGGAAGGGAGCCAAATAGGGGAGGGGCACATCTTGTGGCTGTTTTAGCGGCGTAAACCGCAGATGTTGTTCCCGTAAAATAAATTGAAAAAAATCGAAAAAAAAGCGAAAAAAAGTGTTGACAATCAGGCCCCGGTTTGGTATATTAATTGAGCGCCTGCCGGACAGGGTCGTTTGAAGCGGCTGAAGGCAGTGCGGCGTGCACCTTGTAAATTAAACAACGTAAAAGAAACACGAAGCACCAGAAGGACAAA
>JBJEYS010000139.1:0-1999 GCA_051886995.1 Oscillospiraceae bacterium | reverse complement strand
AGGGCACCCAATGCAAAATGGCCCGGGGCCAGATGGTGCGCTGGCTGGCGGAAAACAGCGTGACCGATCCCGGGAACATCCGGGATTTTGCGGACCTGGGTTATTGCTTCTCCCCCACCCACTCCACGGAAAACAACGCTGTGTTCCTAAAGCACACGGGCTTGCTCTGACCAAATCGGGCATTTATGAGGATAAAGCATATGACCGAACAGCATCGTATGATCGATCACATCCCCGCCGTTTTATATGGGGCGGAATCAAATCGGGTCTGGCTGTACCTCCACGGCAAACATGGCTGCAAGGAGGAAGCAAAATCCTTTGCGGAAATTGTCTGCCCCAAGGGCGCCCAGGTGCTGGCCATCGACCTGCCGGAGCATGGGGAGCGGAAGGGTTCGGCGGAGACCTTTACCCCCTGGGACGCGGTGCCGGAGATGCAGCGGCTTCTGAGCTGCGCCCGGACGCGCTGGGAGCACATCGCTCTGCGGTGCACCAGTTTAGGCGCCTGGTTTTCCCTGCTGGCTTTTGGCGGAGAGAAGCTGGAGCAAGCTCTCTTTGTCTCGCCCGTGTTGGATATGGAACGGCTCATCCGGGATATGATGGGCTGGGCAGAAGTCAGCGAAGAACGTCTCAAGGCGGAGGGAGAGATCCCCACCGGCTTTGGTGAGAAGCTGTCCTGGCGGTATCTTCAGTATGCTCAGGCCCATCCCATCACAGATTGGCGTACTCCCACCGCCATCCTGTACGCCGGGCGGGACAACCTGACCGGACGGGAAACAGTGGATTCCTTTGTCTGCCGTTTCGGCTGCGAACTGACAGTCATGGAAAACGGTGAGCACTGGTTCCATACGTCCGAACAGCTCTCGGTGCTGAAAAACTGGGAAAAAGCCCAAACATAATGTAAAAGGGAGGCAGTTCGAATGAGCTGCCCCCTTCCTGTGTTCAGGAATCTCCGCACGCCTGAACAGATCGACAAACTTTTAGAAATGGCGCTCCCTTTCGTCCGCATATTCAAAACTGGCGCAGCGGTCTGTGTGTTCAAGCAAGAGCTTTTCTCCGCGCCAAAAGCGGTAACGCATTTGAGCACAGAGACTTTCGCGGATGGTGCGGCCCATGCTGCCCTCTGCGGGGGCACGCAGAGGGCAGCCTCGACCTTCCAGCAGTTCCGCCGACAAGCGGTACTTCCCCTGACGGATCACCGCGCCGGCGCCGGACCACCGTTCGATCCGGGCTCCCCGGTAGGTGGCCAGGCGGTATTCCTGTCCGTTGTACAGCACCGCGCAGATGCAGCCGGTAAAATGCCCGATCGCCAGGGGGATGGTGGCGATGGAGAGCAGCAGACTTCCGCGCTGCGGCTCCCGCCACGTGCATTGGGTCCAGAGGTAGGCGCTGGGGAAAGAGCGGCCGCGGTCGGTCTCCACATACCCCGTACCGTCAGAAAAGTCCACCCTTTTCCCGTTCAGAATCAAGGTCCCCTCCAGCGAATGCCCCATGCTGATGACCCCGTGGGAGCACTCCATACCGGAAAGCAATCGAAAGGGGCCCATGATGTCCGACCCAAGGGGCGTGAACGGTCCGCAGCGCAGAGTGCCGTGAAAGGAAAGCCCATCCCGCTCCACATCCAGCCGGACTTCCTTCCTGCTGAAACGGTTTTGCCCCATCCGAATCTGAAATTCCCGTTCGGACGCGTGGAATTCTTCGGCCGGATACTCCAGCCACCATGCCTTGTCGTCCGCAAGGACCTGAAGGGAAGCGCTGCGCTGTCCTGCGCAGTCGATATGAAGCGCCGGGATCAAGGCGAGGGCTTCACCCCCCTTTGTCTGGTGCTTCAGATACCACCCCTCAAAATAGGGGCCGCGCTTTTCTGTACCGTGATAATATGTGGCTCTCTGCACAAAATCCATCCTCTACACGTCGTTATGGGGGATGGATTGCTTTTTCGCGTTTCGGTTCTGATTCTGATTTTCACGGGTCAGAGGCGTCTGTCCGTTCGCTTTTTCTT
>JBJEYS010000138.1:0-2006 GCA_051886995.1 Oscillospiraceae bacterium | reverse complement strand
TGCTGGGCGGCGCCACCTACTCCACCGCCGACACCGTCCGTCCCGCCCTGCAGCTGATCAAGACCAAGCCGGGCAACTCCATCGTCTCCTCCTGCTTTATCATGCGCCGGGAGAAGGATGGCCAGGAAGAGATGCTGGCCATGGGCGATTGCGCCATCAACATCTCCCCCAACGAGGACGAACTGGCCGAGATTTGCCGTGAGACCATCCGCTGCGCCCGCACCTTCGGCATCGAGCCCAAGACCGCTTTCCTGAGCTTCTCCACCAAGGGCTCCGCCAAGTCCGACTCCGTCACCACCATGCAGAACGCCTGCAAGAAGGCCCAGGAGCAGATGCCCGACGAGGCCATCGACGGCGAGATGCAGTTCGACGCCGCCGTCTCCCCCGTGGTAGCCGCTCAGAAGTGCAAGGGCTCCCCGGTCGCCGGCCAGGCCAACACCTTCATCTTCCCCGACTGCGATGCTGGCAACATCGGCTACAAGATCGCCGCTCGTCTGGGTGGCTTCGAGGCCTACGGCCCCATCCTGCTGGGCCTGAACGCCCCCATCAACGACCTGTCCCGCGGCTGCGTGGCCGACGAGGTCTACATTATGGCCATTATCACTGCTGCTTTGGCCTAAAAGCATTTTCTACCCTGCAAGCGGGCCTTCGCCGGTATAGCCGCCGAACACCGTGTATTTCAAAGTCCCGGCTTCAGTTTTTGTCTGAAGCCGGGGCTTTTTTACATTTTTCACAAGAAAAAGGAAGCAAGCCAAAAACTTCTTGACATTCTCACATGAAATGTGTATGATAACGCTTGTAACCATTTGTAATCATTTTGTGTTTCTCTGTAACTATCGGCGCCCGGCGCCGTTTTCGAATAAGCCAACGGGAGGCTTTACCCCCATGGATGAAATTTTACAACGCGCCCGGCCGGAGGTCGGGACACAAATCGCAGAAAAGCTTCGCTCCGAAGAACCGGCGCAGGGCCTGCGTGCCAAGGTTCGTCGGTTCTGGGCCGCGGCGCAGGCGGGCGCGCGGGTGCTGAAGCGCGGTGCCGTTATTACCTGGCACAAGGCGGACTGTGCCCTGGCCGGTCACAAGCTGATGGCTCCGCTGCCTTTCCTGGCCGCGGCATCCGTGGTCGCCGTAGTGTTGGTGACCGCTACAGTCTATACCCCCAGCTATGTGGTCACCGTGGACGGCCTGGATCTGGGCACCGTGACCGAACCCGCCGTGTTTGAGCGGGTGGTGGAGCGTGTGGAACAGCGGGCCTCCAACATTTTGGGTTACGACTATACCCTGGATCAGAATGTAGAATATACTTTTGCCCTGACTCAGAAGGATGATATTACCTCCGTGGGTAACTTTGAAAGCTATCTGTTCAACCAGATCGGCGAAGTAATGAAGTCCTATGTGCTCACGGTAAACGACGAAACCATCGGCGCGGCCGTCGAAAAAGCCGATCTGGACAATATGCTGGAAGAACTGGCCGCCCCCTATGTGACCGAATACACCGTCAGCGTGGAGTATGTGGAGGATGTGAACATTTCCTATCAGTACATCTCCTCTGACGTTCTGCAGGATCTGGTCTCCATGGAAGAGATCCTGACCGCCAACACCAGCGGCGAAACCACGTATGAGGTCGTCAAGGGCGACACATACTTAGGCATTGCCTATGCCAACGATATGTCCCTGGATGAACTGATGGCGCTCAATCCCCAGGCCAGCCTGGACCGTCTGATGATCGGTGACATTTTGACTGTCAAGAAGACCGTTCCCTATTTGTCTGTCCGTACAGTAGATGCCGTCTCCTACACCGAGGCCATTGCCTGCCCTGTGGAAGAGGTAGAGGACAGCACCATGTATGTGGGCGAGAAGAAAGTCCTGACCGCCGGTGTGCCCGGTGAGGCTTTGGTCAGTGCCAACGTCACCTACGTCAACGGCTATGAAGAGGGCCGCGAGGTGACCTCCTCCATCACTCTGTCCGAGCCCACCACCGAAGTGGTGGCCGTGGGCACCAAGGC
>JBJEYS010000137.1:0-2012 GCA_051886995.1 Oscillospiraceae bacterium | reverse complement strand
CCAAGGAATTCCTTCGGTCTCAGGACCTGAAGCAGACGGATGTAATCGAATACATAATCTGAGGGGAATTTGAACTGATGAAAGCGAATCGATTCATAACAAAAGAACAGATCCGTCAGCACGGTAACGACATCTTCGCATACAGCGGACTGATTTTCTGCATTTTGATCTTTTCCATTTTTCCGCCGATCATCAAGGACGTGAACATCCTGGATCCCTCGGGTCTGGCGTTCAAGAACATCATCGCGGACGGCGTGATCTATTCCATCCTGGCTTCGGGCGCCGTCTTTGTGTACTCCCTGGGGGCCATGGATATTTCGGTCGGCGCGCAGATGACGCTGTATTCCGTACTGCTGATCCAGATTTACAACAAGGGTGGTTCCAGCCCGTGGATGATCGCGGTGGGCGTGCTGGTAATCCTGGTGATCGCCATGGCCTGCGGTGCCACGAACTCCATTGTGGCCTCCACTCTGGACATGAAGCCCATTATCACATCGCTGATCCTGCAGTTCTTCCTGTACGGCATCGCGGCCATCCTGATGCTCGAATGGTGCCCCAGCAGCGTGGCCATGGGCTTTGACATCGGAACAGCCAGCAAGACCCACTTCGCGGTCTTCCGAAATCCCTGGGTCCAGATCGCGGTCCTGGTGGTCTTCCTGCTGATCGTGGGCTACCTGTTCAATTACGCCAAGCTGGGCCGTTATGTGCGCGCCATCGGCGCCAACCCGGAATGCGCCCGGCAGGCGGGCGTCAATGTGGTGCGCTATAAGCTGCTGGCTTACCTGACCTTCGGCCTGGCCATCGTGGTGGCGTCGGTCCTGTTCGTGGCTACCAAGGGTTCCACGGACCAAACCGCCGGCAAGGGCTATGAGATGAAGATCATGATCTCTCTGATCCTGGGCGGCATGCCTCTTTCCGGCGGTATGAAGTCCAAGATCAGCAGTGCGGTCATCGGCGGCTTTACATACGCGCTCATCAGCCGGAGCTTTATTTATCTGGGCGTGCCCGACAAATTCACCACCATGTTCGTCGCGCTGATCTATATTGTGGTCGTTCTGGTCACCTGCCGCAGCAAGGACAAGGTCCTGCCGCGATAAACTCTTTCGCTGATGACGGTATGCTTGCAATACCGCATCGATATAAAAATCAGGAGGAATGAAAATGAAAAGCACTTTCAAGCGCGCACTGGCATTGCTGCTGGTATGTGTCATGGCTTTGGCACTTGTCAGCTGCGGAAAATCCGACACCCAGTCCGGGAGCAAGGATCAGGCGGGAACCAACACTGCTTCCGGCTCTCAGACCGATTCCGGCTCCCAGACCGTAAACACCAAGAAGCACAAGATCATGGTCTTTACGATCTCCTCCAGCTCGACCATGATCGACGCCATCAGCGGCTTCCTGGGAAGCGTCGCCGATGAGCTGAACTTCGAGTACGATGTGCGCTACAAGGGCGCCGACGCCAGCGAGTACCTGTCCAAGGTCGAGACCGCCATTTCCGAGGGCTACGAAGGCATCATCAGCATGAAGGACGAGGGCAACACCAACGAGATCGTCGCGCTTTGCGAGGAGAACGGTGTGTACTTCGGCAACACCTGGAACAACCAGGGCTCCTCTCTGAACACCTCCGCCGCCGGCTATGCGTTCCTGGAGAGCCCCTACTTCGTGGGCGGCGTCGTGGACTGCACTGATTCCATGAGCGTGGAGGGCGCTGCCTACTGCAAGGCCGTTGCCGAAGCTTATGAGAAGCTGCCTGCTGACAAGAAGGACGGCTCCATCGGTTTTGTGACCATGCCTCCCGCGTGGCAGCCGACTCAGGTCCCCGCCGTTCAGACCATGTATGAGACCCTGCTGAACGAGTACAACATCCCCGAGAGCGCCTTCGCCGTGAACGGCCTGGAAAAGCGCACCGAGGAAATGCGGTATGCAGGCACCCCCGTGGCCGCCGGCACGTACATCTGGCCCTCCATGGACGCCACCAGCAAGAAGCTGGAGAGCAAGTATTTTGACGAGAA
>JBJEYS010000136.1:0-2016 GCA_051886995.1 Oscillospiraceae bacterium | reverse complement strand
TGAAAAGCAAAGTGGGAGAGGGGACGACCATCACCGTCACCCTCCCCGCCGCGCGAATATAAAGCGGAAAGAAGCGCCGAAAGCCTTTGATTTGAGACTTTCGGCGCTTTCTTGTATGTTTCGGCCCGCCGAAAGGCGGGCCGATTTTATTTTTTCAAGACACATAAAATTTCCCCGTCCTGCCATACTACAACCATTAAGGAAAAGGCAGGCAATGCGCATGGAGACCTTTACCCTGAAACCAAAATTGTACTTTGGCCCCGACGCCCTGAGCGCCCTGGGTGAGCTGGCGGGACGGCGTGTCCTGGTGGTGACCGATGGCTTTCTGGCCTCCTCCGGGCTGCTGGACCGGGTGAGGGCCCATCTGCCGGGCAGCACCGTGACCGTATTCGACCAGGTGACACCCGACCCGTCCGTGGAGCTGGTGGCCCGGGGGGTGCAGCTGCTGCGGGAGTGCCAGCCGGACGCAATCGTCGCCTTCGGCGGCGGCTCCCCCATGGACTGCGCCAAGGCGGTGCGCTGGTGCTCGGGTAGCGCCGCGCCTTTGTGGGCCATCCCCACCACGGCGGGGACCGGGTCGGAGATGACGGCCTTTGCCGTGCTGACCGACACGGAGAAGGGGGTCAAGTACCCGCTGGTGGACGATGCCCTGCTGCCCGACGCGGCGGTGCTGGACCCCTCCCTGCTGGACGGGGTGCCCCCGTCGGTGACGGCGGACACGGGCATGGACGTGCTGACCCATGCGGCGGAGGCCTATGTGTCCGTGGGGGCCACGCCCTTTACCGACGCCCTGGCGGAAAAAGCCTTCGTCCTGGCCTATCAGAATCTGCCCGGGGCGTACCGGATCAGCGGCGGCTCGCCGGAGAAAGAGGCCATGCTGTACGCCTCCTGCCTGGCGGGCATGGCCTTCAACGCCGCCGGGCTGGGCATCAGCCACAGCCTGGCCCACGCCCTGGGCGGACGCATCCACATGCCCCACGGGCGGCTGAACGCCATTCTGCTGCCCCGGGTCATGGCCTTCAACGCCGTCCAGGGCCGCGCGGCGGAGCGGTACGCCCGCCTGGCCCGGCTCTGCGGCCTGGCGGGCTCGGCCCGCGCCCTGTCCGCCGCCCTGAACCGGCTGCTGACCGCCCTGAAGCTGCCCAAGACTTTGACAGTAGACGACCCGAAGGCCATCGCCGCTGCCGCTCTGGAGGATCGGTGCACCGCGACCAATCCCCGCAAGCCCTCGGCGGCGGAGCTGGAGACCATTCTCCGGGAGCTGGCCACATGAAGGAGCAGCTCTTATCCGTCGGCATCGATATTGGGACCTCTACGACTCAGCTTGTCCTGTCCAAGCTGACGTTGGAGAACCGGGCCAACCCCTTCTCCATTCCCCGCATCGCCATCGCGGACAAAGAGGTGGTCTACCGCAGCCAGATCCACTTCACCCCCCTGCTGGACGAGCGCACCATCGACGCCCAGGGGGTGCGGGACATCGTGGAGGCGGAGTACCGCTCCTCCGGGTACGACAAGGCCCAGGTGCAGACCGGGGCGGTCATCATCACCGGCGAGACCGCCCGCAAGGAGAACGCCAGGCAGGTGTTGGACTCCCTGGCCGGGTTCGCCGGGGATTTCGTGGTGGCCACGGCAGGGCCGGACCTGGAGTCCATTCTGGCCGCCCGGGGCGCGGGTGTGGACGAATACTCCAGGGAGCACCGATGCAAATTATTACACTTTGACATCGGCGGTGGTACCTCCAACCTGGCTCTGTACGACAACGGAGAGCTGACCGCTACCGGCTGTTTTGACGTGGGCGGGCGGCTCATCAAGGTGGACCAAAATCAGACCGTCACCTATATCACGCCCCGGCTGCGGCGGATGTTTCCCCAGTTGGAAGTGGGGCGGCGGGTCACAGCGAACGACCTGGCCCCTGTGGTACAGGCGCTGACCCGGGCACTGGAGCAGGCGGCGGGCCTGGGGGACGGGACGGAGCAGATGGAGCAGTTCCGCACCGAGGGCACCCGCTGGACGCCC
>JBJEYS010000135.1:0-7892 GCA_051886995.1 Oscillospiraceae bacterium | reverse complement strand
CGGCGGCGCGGGCTTTCATGGTGCCGAAGGTCACGATCTGGGCCACATGGTCGGCGCCGTATTTCCGGGTAACATAGTCGATGACCTCCTGCCGGCGGCGGATACAAAAGTCGATGTCAATATCGGGCATGGTAACCCGCTCCGGATTCAGGAAGCGCTCGAAATAGAGATTGTATTTAATGGGGTCCACATCCGTGATATTCAGGCAGTAGGACACCATACTGCCCGCGGCCGAGCCGCGCCCCGGGCCCACCGGGATCTGCTGGCTCTTGGCGAAGCCGATAAAGTCGGAGACAATCAGGAAATAATCCACAAAGCCCATTTTGCGGATCATGTTCATCTCAAAGCGCAGGCGCTCCTTCAGCTCTTCCCCACCCTGAGGGTAGCGGCGCTCAAAGCCCTGCAGGCAGAGTTTTTCAAAATACGAGTCGCTGTCGGTCTCCCCTTCCGGCAGTCTAAACTCCGGCAGGTGGTGCTCGCCGAACACAAAGTCCAGATTGCAGGCGTCCGCGATGCGCCCGGTGTTTTCAATGGCCTCGGGCCATTGGGCGAATAACGCCTGCATCTCCTCGGTGGATTTGATGTAGAACTCGTCGGTCTCAAACTTCATGCGGTCCGGGTCGTCCACGGTTTTGCCCATCTGGATGCACATGAGCACATCCTGCAGCCGGGCATCCTCCCGCTTTAAATAGTGGGCGTCATTAGTGGCCACCAGCGGGATCCCGGTCTCCTGGTGCAGGCGGATGATGCCGGCGGTGACCTGGGTGTCCTCGGGCAGACAGTGGTCCTGCAGCTCCAGATAATAGCCGTCCGGGCCGAAGATGTCCCGCATCTCCAGCGCATGGGCCTTGGCCCCCTCATAATCGCCGTTGAGAATTCGCCGGGGAATCTCGCCCGCCAGACAGGCGGACAAGGCGATCAGTCCCTCGCTGTGAGAGCGCAGCAGCTTCATATCGACGCGGGGCTTGATGTAAAAGCCCTCGGTGAAGGACTTGGACACCATATAGCTCAAATTGCGGTAGCCCGTCTCGTTGCGGCAGAGCAGCACCAGATGGCGGGACTCTACGTCCAGTTCGTGAACGCGGTCGAAGCGGGTGCGGGCGGCCACATAGACCTCACAGCCGATGATGGGCTTGACCCCCTCCGCCTTGCAGGCCCGGTAAAAGTCGATGGCCCCATACATGACGCCGTGATCGGTCACGGCCACTGCGTTCTGTCCCAACTCCCGGACGCGCTTGGCCAGCCCCTTGATCCGGCACGCGCCGTCCAGGAGGCTGTATTCAGTATGGACATGGAGGTGGACAAAGGACATCGGTTTTCACTCCTCTGAAAATCTTCGCAAGAATCACTTACTCCATGTGGATCTTCTCACCGCACTTGGGGCACTCAAAATCCACTGCACCGCGTTCCATGGCCTGTTTAAACAGGGATTCCTTGCAGGCAGGGCAGCGTAGGCCGCGCTCAGCTGCCACCGCGCTCAGGCACACCACAATGATTCCCAGTGCGATGATAAATCCGCTGTGCAGAAGGTAACCCACCGCCAGCAGGATCAGAAAAATCATTACGCAGATCAAAAGCTGTTTTTTCCACTTTCGGTTCACTTTCATTGCGCATCCTCCTTTTATGGCTGCCGCGCCAACTCCAGCAGCTTGCGCAGGCGGTGGTTCAGGGCGGATTTCGTCACGGGCGGGTCGCACAGGGCGGCCAGTTGGGTCAGGGTCAGCTCCGGGTTTTCCCGGCGCAGAACAGCGGCCTCCTTCAACTTGTCCGGCAATTCATCCAGCGTGCCGCGCTCCTCCAGACGGCGAATGGCCTCGATTTGCCCCTGGGCGGCGTCCACGGTCTTGTCCAGATTGGCGGCGTCACAGTTGACCCGGCGGTTGACGCTGCCTCGCAAATACTTTTCTACCTTGGCGTTCATGATCTCCATGGCCGCCACCGGGGACCCGACGGCGGTCAGGAAATCCTCAATGTACTCGCTCTGCTTAAAATATGTCACATAATTGGCCTTTCGCTCCGTCGATTTCGGGTCAAAGCCGGCCTCCCGCAGCAGGGCGGGCATCTCCCGCCCCACATGATAGTGGGAGGTGACCAGTTCCAGATGATAGCCCTTGTCCGGGTCCGTCACCGATCCACCGGCCAGAAAAGCGCCTCGGAAAAACGCCGTACGGCAATGATCCTCCTCCAGCACACCGAAATTGATGTGCAGGGACACGCTCTCCCCCGGGTCATAGCCGAATGTATCCCCAATGGTCATGATCTTGACGGGGTCGCAGATAATAAAAGCGCGTTTCCCCGGACGGTCCGGTGGCAGTTGGTCAAATTCCAGCTGAAACGCCTTTTTAAACAAAAGAGGCAACCTCGCGGCGAAGGCATCCGACTCCGTCACAATACGTATGCCCTCTTTTCGAAATCCACTGCAGTACAGTAAAACACCGTACGCCTCCGCCTGCGCGCAGCATTTCCGGTTCAGGGCCGCTTTGCAGAGTTCCCGCTTGATCTCAGCGGAAAAGGACATATCCATCCCTCTTTCTCGGTCTAAAAGACCTTGGTCTCAGCCCGCTCCCGGTAGATCTCCAGGATGGCCCGGGCAAGTCGCGTATAGGAGTGACGGGCGTAATCCGAGGTCTCAGAGGCCAGAGGACGCTCCACCAGCTCCACGCCCAGGGCTTCCACCTCCGCCCGGTCCACCACGATTGGGGCCGCGTCCTCCGCCCGGTAGCGCTCCACCAGGCCGGGGCGCACAGTGGCTGAATTCGCCAGGCAGATATCCACCATGCCGGGCGCTCCGTGGCGGAGCAGAGCGGCCACATGGTCGGAGGCCGTCATTCCCTCCGTCTCCCCGTCCTGGGTCATAATGTTGCAGATGTACAGCTTCAAAGCGGAGGAGGTACACACCGCCTCCACGATCCCGTCCACCAGGAGATTGGGAATGACACTGGTATACAGGCTGCCCGGACCCAGCAGAATCAGGTCGGCTTCTCCGATGGCCCGCAGCGCCTCCGGCAGGGCGGGAGGATGCTCGGGCAGAAGACGTACCTGCCGGATGCGGCAGTCCTGCTCCTTTTTAAACTGAAAGATCTTGGACTCCCCAATGACCCGGCTTCCATTTTCAAAGATGGCCTCGAGCTGTACATCGGCGTTGGTGACCGGCAGGACCCGACCAGTGATGGCCAGGACCTCACTCATGCGGGCCACCGCCTGGTCAAAGGAGTCGGAGATACCGTTCAGGGCGGCCAGCAGCAGGTTTCCAAAGGACTGGCCGGCCAGACTGCCTTCGGTAAACCGATAGGCCAACAGCTGTTCCATGACCGGTTCCACATTGGCCAGCGCCTGCATACAATTCCGAATGTCCCCCGGAGGCGGCATCCCAAGGTCCTGCCGCAGCATTCCGGAGCCGCCACCGTCATCCGCAACGGTCACGATGGCAGTCAGATTGCGGGTATAGGCTTTCAGCCCCCGCAGCATGGTGGAAAGGCCGTTTCCGCCGCCGATGGCGACGATTCTGGGACCTCTGGACAGTTGATCCATGATTTAAGCCCTCGTCATATCCCGGTGGTTTTCCGCCGCGTTGTACCCCTTCTGCCGGATAAAATCGGCCAGCGCCCGGGTAATGGCTACCGAGCGGTGCTGCCCGCCGGTACAGCCGATGGCGATGACCAGCGCTGTTTTTCCCTCGTCCACATAGTGGGGCAGCAGGAAAGCGATCAGATCCTCCAGCTTGTTCATAAAATCCAGGGTCTGCTGGTAGCCGAACACAAAATTCCGTACACCCTCGTCCAGGCCGGTCTGGCTGCGCAGTTCGGCAATATAGTACGGATTGGGCAAAAACCGCACGTCGAATACCAGATCCGCTTCAATGGGAATTCCATATTTAAAGCCGAAGGAGATGACCGACACACTCATGGATGTACTGGCATCCTGGGCGCCAAACAGGCGCAGTACCTCGCCCCGCAGTTTGGCTGTGGAAAGAGCAGTCGTGTCAATGATGTACTCCGCCAGCTTTCGCACCGGCTCCAGGGCAGAGCGCTCCTGCGCCACCGCTTCATCCAGAGAGCGGCCGCTGCGGGCCAGGGGATGGCTGCGCCGGGTCTCCTTATACCGCTTGATGATGGTCTCGGTGGATGCCTCCACAAAAAGAATCTTATACTCACAATGCATGGCGCGCAGTTCCTTCAAAGCGTCAAACAGGCCGTCAAAGGTCTGCCCGCCCCGAATGTCGGTCACCACCGCCACCCGATCATGCTTTCCGGTACCCGCCATACACAGCTCGGCAAATTTGGGGATCAGCGCGGCGGGCAGATTATCCACGCAGTAATACCCGATATCCTCCAGAAAGGAGACTGTTTTACTTTTTCCCGCCCCGGAAAGTCCGGATACGATCACAAAATCCATGTCAGTTCCTCCCCAACAGCCTGACTTCCGGTTCCAGTGTCACGCCAGTCTGCTCAAAGACCCGCTTGCGCACCTGTTCCATCAGTTCCAGGATATCGGCGCAGGTAGCTCCGCCCCGGTTGATCACAAAGCCCGCGTGCTTTTCCGACACCTGGGCACCGCCCACGGTCAGACCTTTCAACCCGCACTGGTCGATCAGCGCGGCGGCAAAGTGTCCCTGCGGCCGCTTGAAGGTGGAGCCGGCGCTGGGCCATTCCAGGGGCTGCTTGCTCCTGCGGCGCTCCATTAATTCGTCCATGCGCTCCCGGATCGCGTCGGGGTCGCCCTTCCGAAGCTGCATCCGCGCCCCCAGGATCATCCTTGTCCCGTCAGAAAAGGCACTATGTCGGTAGGAGAAATCAAACTGATTCGTCGTCTCCACCTGACCGGAAGCACTCAAATAGGTCACCTCGGAAACGACCTGCGCCATCTCTCCGTCGTAGGCGCCGGCGTTCATGGTCACGGCACCTCCCAGACTGCCCGGAATTCCGTGGGCGAACTCCAGGCCGCTCATACCGCAGTCCCGGGCAAACACTGCCAGGCGGGAGAGCAAAATACCGCTTTCCGCCGTGATACAGGTCCCATCCGCGCGGACATCGCTCAGACCGTTGACTGTTTTGACCACAAAGGCGTCGAGCCCCTCATCGGAGACCAGGAGGTTGGAGCCGTTGCCCAGGAAAAAGGGGGTGATTCCCTCCTCTGCTGCCGCACGCACCGCTTCAGCTGCCTGCTGCGCCGACCTGGGCAAAGCCATCAGGGTAACGGGGCCGCCTACCCGAAAGGTGGTGTGCCGGCTCATAGGCTCCTGCTCCAACAGCTCCAGCGTGGGAGAGATTTGGGCCAATTTGGTTTTCAGGGCGTTCAGTCGCTCCATACTCCGCCTCCATGCTTCCTGTTGATATAAAAATTATATTTTAGTATACCATATTTCCCGGCGAAAAAGAATAGGGACTTCTCAAAAGGATCTAATTGTCGATATATACAATTTTTTATATCCTTTTTTGTGCGATTCGTCAATTCTTCCATTGCTTTTTTACGGTCAAAAAACTTATACTAAAGTCTGCTGAACTGACTGTATACTTCTTCTTTCCCGGAGGTATCGATATGGAATATCGTTTCATCTTCGATATTGCAATTATTCTGTTTGCAACAAAAGCCCTTTCTATTCTGACCAAGCGTTACAATATGCCTCAAGTGGTCGGCGCCCTTGTGGCCGGACTGCTGCTGGGTCCCAGCTTTCTGGGAGTGCTGCAGCCCACGGAATTTTTGAGCTGCGTATCGGAATTGGGCGTGATCGTGCTGATGTTCAGCGCCGGTCTGGAGACCGACCTGCAGGAACTCAGACGTTCCGGCAAGGCGTCTTTCGTGATCGCGCTGATGGGCGTCGTGATCCCCCTGGCTGGCGGTTACGCTGTAGCAGCCATTTTCAACCGGGGCCACGATGCAGCGCTTCTGGAAAACCTGTTTGTGGGCGTGGTACTGACGGCCACCTCGGTCTCTATCACCGTCGAAACCCTGAAGGAAATGGGCAAGCTGTCCACCAAGGCCAGCAACGCCATTCTGGGGGCGGCGATTATCGATGACGTATTGGGCCTTTTAGCGCTGACCATCGTGACCGGAATCAGCGATCAGTCGGTCAGTCTGTTCCTGGTTGTGGGAAAGATCATTGCTTTCTTCGCAATCAGCATTGTTCTGGGTCTTTTCCTTCACAAGGTCATCCAGAAATGGATGGACTCAGCCTCCTGGGACCGCAGGCGCTTTGCTATCATCGCCCTCGCCTTCGGCTTTCTGTACGCCTTTGTGTCGGAGCACTTCTTCGGTGTGGCCGATATCACCGGTGCGTTTATCGCGGGTCTGATCATCTCCGGCACAACCCGAGTCACCTATGTGGCGTCCCGGTGCGACATTTTGTCCTATATGTTCCTCTCCCCGGTCTTTTTCGCCAGCATCGGTATTCAGGTGGTGCTTCCCAAGTGGACGCCGTCCATCATCCTCTTTACTGTTCTGCTCATTGTTGTGGCGATCATCAGCAAGATGGTAGGCTGCGGCCTGGGCGCCAAGCTCTGCAAGTACAGCAGCAAAGACTCGCTTCGCATCGGCATCGGCATGGTCAGCCGCGGCGAGGTGGCTCTGATCGTCGCCAACAAGGGCGTGTCCGCCGGGCTGATGAACACCGCATTCATGGCACCGATTGTTTTGATGGTCACCGTCACAGTTATCGTCTCTCCGATCCTGCTGAAGCTGGCCTACAAGAGCAAGCCTGACTCCTTCCTGGATCTGGAGCACAGTGAGCTGCTGGAAAACTACTCCGAAATCGAGGATTTCGATCTCGCCGCCCAGGCCATCCTGGATATGCATGATGAACTGCAGGGCAAACCCACCGGCGGGAAAAAGTAGTCCTGATTTCGCAAAAAATGTGTTGATGTACAGCGCCGCAGGATTGTCATTACTCCGCATGAAAAATCAAGAGTATTTATGGGCGCCCTGATACAATCAAACTATACGGAAGGAGGTTTGGAAGTGGATTGGATTATGGGAATACAGCGTGCGCTTGATTATACGGAAGCGCACCTGACGGAGGAGATCGACTATGCAGTCGTGGCAAAGCAGGCCTGTTCGTCAGTGTTTCATTTTCAGAGAATGTTCAGTATGCTTTGCGGCTTTACACTCGGTGATTATATCCGGATGCGCCGTTTAACGTTGGCTGCAAACGATTTGATCCAGACAAATGACAAGGTAATCGACATCGCCCTCAAATACGGCTATGAAACTCCCGAAAGCTTTTCACGCGCGTTTGTCCGGTTCCACGGGATCACCCCGACCGATGCAAGGCACGGCAAAAATGTCAAATCCTTTTCCAGACTGACCGTAAAATTGATTTTATCAGGAGGCAGTACCATGGATTACAGGATCGAAAAGAAGGACGCATTTCAAATCATCTGCAAGAGGAAGCATGTCACAAAGCCGCAGGGTGATACTGCTACGGCGGACATCTCCGCATTCTGGAACGAGTGCTCTTCAGACGGAACAATCCCCGCGCTTTGCGGTTACATGCCGGAGCAGCCCTCTCTCAAAGGTCTTCTGGGGATCTGTTTCTCAAAAGACATGTCGGAGTCCGGATTTCCCTATGGGATCGGCGCAGAATATAACGGCGCGCCGGTTCTCAACCATGATTTTGATGTGGTTGAGATCCCAGCCTATACCTATGCAGTGTTCCCTTGCAAAGGACAGATGCCGGACGCGTTCAAAAGGGTCTACCAGCAGATCTGCTCCGAGTTTTTCCCCCAGAGCAATTATGAGTACGGCTGCGGCGTAGAGCTTGAGGTGTATCCATCGGCAAATGTACAGGATCCGAACTATACCTGTGAGATCTGGATCGCCGTAAACCCAAAGCAGTAAAATACCAAGAGCTAAATGAAGCACCCCGGCGGCCGCCGGGGTGCTTCATTTTCGCTTTT
>JBJEYS010000134.1:0-2029 GCA_051886995.1 Oscillospiraceae bacterium | reverse complement strand
ACGCGGTGTTTTTTCATAGGGCATCGTATCCTTATCTGTTGGACTGCCGCGGGGGCGGTCCGCATTTTTTTGTTACCTTATAGTTTACTGTATCGAGTGAAGGTTGTCAAATTTTTTGGAGAACAGGGAAAAAATGGCGTTTTTCGTTTTTTCGGGAAAAAATCGGCCTGTTGACAAGAAAAAAGATCCGTGTTACAGTTTGAATGGAATTTACCGATGTGATGTGTTAAAAACGATCTGCCTGCTTCGGGGCCTGCCCCGGGCGGCGGTCTGAATTTTAACGTGGACGTAGAAGTGCGTGAGCCCCCGGGCATCCGGGGGGCAGGCATGGACCCATTCCCTGCGAAACAAGGGCGCGTTGAAGACTTTTTTTCTTCAACGCGCCCTTTTTATATAGATGTACCCATCCACCCGCATTGCCCCCCGACGGCATGCCGTGCGAGCGTTCCTCGCAAGGAGTATTCATGAAAGAAAAAATCTTTTCCCGCAATTTCTGTACGGCCTTTCTGGCCCTGTTCTGCCTGGGCATGGTCATGTATATGCTGATGAGCACCCTGGAGGAGTACAGCGCCGCCTTCGGCGCCACGGTCTTCCTGGGCGGCGTGGTGGTCGGCATGTACGCCATCGGCGGCATCTTCTCCCGGCTCTGGTCCAGCGGCGCGCTGGCGCGCTTCGGCTGGAAAAAGGTGGCCCTCTGCACCGCCGGACTGCACCTGATCGCCTGCTGCGGCTATTTCCTGGTGCACGACCTGACCGGCCTGATCGTCCTGCGCTTCATCCACGGCCTGGGCTTCGGCGCCACCAACAACGTCATGTTCACCGTCAGCACCTCCACTTACCCGAAGACCCGCTACGCCGAGGCCACGGGCTACTTCACCCTGTCCTCCATCCTGCCCGTGGCCCTGGGGCCCTTTCTGGGCAAGTGGGTCCTGCACTATCTGGGCCATAACGGCTGCTTCGCCGCCGCGTCCATCCTGTCCTTCCTGAGCCTGCTGTTCATCTGCCTGGTCAAAGTCCCGGACAGCGCCCTGAGCGCCGTCCCCGGCCGAGGGGGCGAAACGCTGCCGGCCAGGGGGCTGAACCGCGTACTGGATGTGAAGTCCCTGCCCGTGGCCGTGTGCGTGGGCCTGATGACCGTCGGCTATGTGGCGGTCATGGACTTCTCCAGCGACTACGCCGCCACCGTGGGCCTGGAGCACGTCTTCTCCTACTTTTACCTGATCTACGCCGCCGTGGTCATCCTGGTCCGGCCCGTGGCCGGACGGCTGCAGGACGAGCGGGGCGACAACGTGGTGTGCTATCCGGGCGTGTTCACCCAGGCCCTCGGCCTGTTCCTGGTGGCCTGGAAGCCCTGCGTGCTGACCATCGTGCTGTGCGCCATCGGCTGCGCCGTCGGCTACGGCACCCTGAACTCCTGCTACAACGCCATCATCTGCAGCCATGTGGACCCCCGCCGCCGCTCCTACGCCGTGGCCTCCTTCTTCCTGTTCTGCGACATCGGCCTGGGCTTCGGGCCCATCATCCTGGGCAGCGTGGCCACCCTGTGCGGCGAAAACTACCGGGTCATCTACTACGCCGGGGCCGTCTTGTCCCTGGTCACGTTCGCGGTCTACTACTTCGCCTGGGGCCGGAAGGGCGACACCGCCCACTGGCGGAAAGCGTCCCCCGTGCCCGACAGCTCCGTATCCTCCGGGATCGGATGAATGTCAGGAGCCGCGCCGAAAGGCGCGGCTCCTGTTTTTTCAGAACGCGGCGGCCCGGAAGGTGATAACGGCCACCTCCCCGGCCTCCAGCTCGCCCAGGGGGATGCCCGCGGCGGGGTCCAGGTTGACGCCTGGGCCGTCGTTGAGGACGGTGGAGCCGGGTACGTACACCAGCCCGGCGGAGAGCGCGTCGGTGACCACCACCCCTTCGATGGGGCAGGTGCCGGTGTTGCGCACGGTCAGGGTGTAGGTGACGGAGGGCTCCTGGGGTGTGACGGCGCAGCGGTCGGCGCTCTTGCGGATCTCCAGCCGGGGGGAGATCACCC
>JBJEYS010000133.1:0-2035 GCA_051886995.1 Oscillospiraceae bacterium | reverse complement strand
CTTCCACAGTGAGTTCATCCGCAATCACATCACGCTGATCGGCTGTCCGAAGCTGGACGACGGCGATTACGCCGAAAAGCTGACTGAGATCATCGCCGGTAACAACATCAAAAGCGTCACGGTAGCCCGTATGGAGGTCCCCTGCTGCGGCGGAATTGAAAACGCCGTGAAGACGGCCCTGCAGAACAGCGGGAAGTTTATCCCGTGGCGGGTCGCTGTCATTTCCACAGACGGAAGGATCTTGGATTCTTAAGGCAGCACCGCATAATTCGGCAAGAGAATTCGGCTCAAAAGATCCGCCGAAGACCGCAGACGCAATTGTGCGGTGTTGCCTTAAATTTAAAAAGCTGGGAAACCGACTGATGTGGGATTCCCAGCTTTTTACTTCGTCTCATCTTTCGCGGGCCAGTTCTCTGCACCCCGGTGTTATCTTTACTCTTAACTTTCCTTTGCCAGCCTGGCTGCAAAATCTGCCAGGGTTTCCGGAATTTTGATCTGCTGGGGACACACCGCCTCGCAGCTTCCGCATCCCAGACAAGCATCCGGCCGCTTCTCCCTGGGGAGCGTGGACACAAACATGGGCGCAAGGAAGCCGCCGCCGCTGAAAATACACTCGTTGTAAAGCTCCAGCAGCTTGGGAATATCCAGCCCCTGGGGGCAATATGCGGTGCAGTAGCGGCAGGCAGTGCAGGGCACGCCGGTGAGCATTCCCCGGGCGATCTCCCGCAGAGCAGCCATTTCCGCATCGTCCAGGGAGCGCTCGGTCTCAAAAGTGCGGAGGTTGTCCAGCATCTGCTCCTGATCCGACATCCCCGAGAGGATCATGGTCACTCCGGGGATGGTCTGTAAGTAACGGAAGCCCCAGGCGGGCACCCCTTCGTCGGGGCGCAGCGCACGCAGCTTGGCCGCATCGCTCTCGGGGAGTTTGGCCAGCTTTCCGCCCCGCAGGGGCTCCATGACCCAGATGGGGAGGTTGCGCTCGTTGAGCAGAGCCACCTTATCCCCCGCCTTCTGGAGGGACCAGTCGATGTAGTTCAGCTGGATCTGGCAGAACTCCATGTACTGCCCCCACTTGTCCAGAAAGCGCTTCATAGTCTCCAGAGAGCCGTGGACAGAGAAACCGAGATGGCGGATGCGTCCCTTCTCCTTCTGTTCCATCAGGTAGGGGAACAGGCCGTATTTCTCGTCCAGGTACCCTTCGATGTTGGCCTCGCAGACGTTGTGGATCAGGTAGAAGTCAAAATACTCCACTTGGCACTTTTCAAGCTGCTTTTCAAAGATTTCTTCCTTCTTTTCCAGGTTGGCCGCGTCAAAGCCGGGGAATTTGGTGGCCAGATAGAAGCTGTCACGGGGATATGCGCTGAGGATCTTGCCCATGACGGTCTCAGAATTCCCCTCGTGGTAGCCCCAGGCGGTGTCATAGTAATTGACGCCGTGCTCCATGGCGGCGGCAACCATCCGCGCGGCGGCCTCCTCGTCGATCTGGCCGTTCTTTCCGTCCACCACGGGCAGGCGCATGGTGCCCATGCCCAGGCCGGACAGCTTCAGACCCCGAAACTCCTTATAGATCATGCGGCTTCCTCCCTTGCGTTCGCAATGATTTCTCTGCGTCCATTATATCCGCTCCCACCGGTCCTGTAAAGGGATTTCCGGCGGCAGCGATTCCAGGGAATAACAAGCGGCCGGGCCCAAAAGGGCCCGGCCGGTCTGTTTTGCAGCGTCTCTTTTTACGCGGTCTCCTGCGCCTTGAGCTTTTCCAGCTCCTCCTCCTCGAGCAGGCGGTAGGCCACCTTGCCGACCAGGGTTTTCGGCATGTCTTCCTTAAATTCAATGTCATAGGGCATGGCGTATTTGGCCACATGCTTGCTGCAGTAGTCCAGGAGCGTCTGCTTGGTCTCCTCGCTGGGCTCCACGCCGGCGGCAAGCTTTACAAAGGCCTTGACTTTCTGCATCTTATAGGGGTCGGGTACGCCGATAACGCAGCTCATCTGCACATACTCGTGGGCGTCCAGAATGTTTTCGATCTGTCCCGGGT
>JBJEYS010000132.1:0-2059 GCA_051886995.1 Oscillospiraceae bacterium | reverse complement strand
TGCCCGGGTAGCCGGGCAGAGCGACGATCCAGCTGCAATTCCCCGGCACATCCTGACACAAAGCCGTGATGTACAGCACCGCCGATGCGGCGACCAGAAGCGCGTACAGCAGACGCACCAACCAGTAATTCCGAGTGGAGAGGTCGCTGACGATCCAGGGCCTGGTGTAGTACCGCTCCACCACCACGCGCCCCCTGGCGTTCACCTTCCGGATCTCCGTGTAGCCCCGGAAGTATTTGTGGTAGTGGGTGCTGTGACGAAAGCCGGTCTCCGGCGCGTCAACTTCGTCTTTTGTACTGAACGGAGAGTCCTTTTTACTCTTGACGCCATAAATATCCGTGACGTCGTGTTTTTTCCGGAACCCCATGATCTTACCTCAAGTGTTTATTTGCTGTGGGAGAACAGCCATTTTTTCAGGCCGTCGATCGTGTACGCCACCCGCCAGGTGTTCACATGGTTGCTGCCGGGGCCGTCGTCCTCCCCTTCCGGCACCACGCTGGAGCCGTCAAACACGGTGTAGCGCACGTTCGCCTTGTCCATCATAGCATTTCGCGCACACTGCGTCAACTGATCCGGTTCGGCGGCGCCGTCCCAGCGGTAACGTGCGATGACCGCGCCGTTTTGCTCCATGGCATCGGTCATGGCGTTCATACCGGGGAACGCCTTCCGGTCGTGCTCGGATACCAGGATCCAGAACTGGTTCTGACTGCAGCTTTGCGCCATGCGCTCCGGGTCCCACTGCCCCGCCACCAAAAGGGACGCGGCGAACAGGTCGGGGTAGCGGATGTTCAGCTCGCAGGAGGCCATGCAGCCCATGGACTGTCCGGTGGTGTAGATCCGCTTCCGGTCCACGGGGTTGCTCTCCACGATGTGGTCCAGCAGCGCCTTGATGTCCTCCAGTTCCTTGGAGCAGACGAAATCGTCACTGGTCAGGTGAATGCCCCGGTCGATCTGGGGGGCCAGCACAAAGCAGGGGTGTTCCTTCTGCCAGGCAGGGGCGGCAAAGCCCACCGCGCCCAGGCCCTGGGACAGGGTCAGCTTGGGCTCCGCTCCGCAGGGGCCGGCGTCATGGATGAACATGACCAGAGGATACTGCCTGCCAGGCTCCAGATTCTTCGGGGTGTAGAGGTTGTAGCGGATGCCGGCGTACTCGCCCTGGGTGAAGTCCTCCACCACGGGCTCCGACGCGCGGTCGGAAGCATGGGCCGCGCCGTCAGCGGGGATCTCGCTCCCGTCCGCGGCCCGGATGGGGGCAAGCTGCTTCACAGTGACCTGTACCGCCCGGCGCTTCGTCGGGGGCATATCGATGGGCGGGCCCATCTTCTGTCCCGGCTTGGGCGGCTTGTGCTCTGGTTCCTCCAGCAGCTTGGCCGCCTTTTCCTTCGGGTCCAGGCGCAGGGTCACGGAATTGCCCTCCACCTGCGCCTCGGTGACGGTACGACCCTCCACCACGAAGCAGCCGGCGTCGGTCGCCGGAGAGAGCGGGCAGTCGTACTCGACCACCGCCCGGTCGATCTTCTGGCCGTTGGGGTAGTTGCCCGTTCCGGCTGTGACATGAATGATCTGTGCCATATGATACCTTCCTCAGTTGATCTCTTTGACCCGGCAGCAGGAGACAAAGTGGCCGGGCTCCGCCTCCTGAAGCTGCTGCGGCTCCTGGCAGCGCTCGCAGGCGTAGGGGCAGCGGGGCGCGAACCGACATCCGGGCTTGGGGTTGATGGCGGAGGTGATCTCGCCCTTCAGCTCCAGCCGGTGCATGGGGTGGTCCAGGTCGGCGGAGGGGATGGCGGACAGCAGTGCCTTGGTGTACGGGTGCAGCGGCTGGGCGAACATGGTCTTGGAGGGACAGGTCTCCACCAGCTGCCCCAGGTACATGACGCAGATGTCGTCGGAGATGTGGCGGACCACGGACAGGTCGTGGGTGACGAACATATAGGTCAGGCCGAACTTCTCCTGCAGGTCCATCAGCAGGTTCAGCACCTGCGCCTGGATGGACACGTCCAGGGCGGAGACCGGCTCGTCACACATGATGAACTCCGGATTCAGGGCCAGGGCGCGG
>JBJEYS010000131.1:0-2062 GCA_051886995.1 Oscillospiraceae bacterium | reverse complement strand
TACTGGGAGCCTGCAGCCCTGTACTCTTGCTATTTGTCGAAAAAGCTGATATAATACCTCAACATAAGGGGTGAAAACAGTGGACCTGAACAAAATTTTCTCAGACGTGATGGGTTTTGGATTGGCTGGACTGACTGTGGGTAAGATCCTGTCCGCTTTGGTGCTGCTGGTCGTCTGCCTGATCGTGGTAAAGATCCTGATGAAGGCCGTGGACAAGATGCTGCAGCGCACAGGGATCGACCGCAGCCTGCACACGTTTCTGAAAAGCGCAATTAAAGTTCTCCTTCTTTTCCTGACCGTGCTGATCGTAGCCGACGCCCTGGGGATCCCCATGACTTCCCTGATCGCGGTCCTGTCGGTCGCCGGCCTGGCCGTTTCCCTGGCCATTCAGAACAGTCTGTCCAACGTGGCCGGCGGGATCCAGGTGCTGACCTCAAAGCCTTTTAAAGTCGGCGACTATGTGGAGGTCAGTGGGATCGAAGGCCATGTGAGCGATATTGGAATTTTTTACACCCGGATTACCACCTGGGACAATAAGCTGATCCAGATTCCCAACAGCCAGATCGCGGGAGAAAAGATCATCAATTACACGGCGGAGCCAGAGCGCCGCGTGGACCTGAAGTTTACGGTTTCGTATGACGCACCCGTGGATACTGTGAAGGCGGCGGCGCTTGAAGTGATCAAGGCCCACCCGCTGACGCTGTACACGCCGGAGCCCTTCGTGCGGGTATCCAAGTACGGTGATTCCTCTATCGAGTATACCCTGCGTGTCTGGTGCGCCACGGAGAACTACTGGACTGTTTACTTTGACATGATGGAACAGGTTAAGGCGGCTTTCGACAAGGCCGGAGTGGAGATGACGTATCCGCACGTGAATGTCCATATGCTCAATCACTAAGGAGGGAAGGCCTTGGACACGCGTTCCTTTGAAGCGGGCCGGGGATTGCGGCTGGCGTTTTGGGGTGAGCTTCTGTTCCTGGCGGCGATCGTCTGCACCCTGCTGAATATTATGACGTCGTTTTTTCCCTTGGCGGCCAAGGTGCTGGCGGCGGTGTCTTTCCTGCTCAGTCTGTTCGGCCTTGTGACGGCGGCCCGTGCCTACCAGGGCTATCAGAGCGCGTTGGTTTTTCTGGTGATCAGTATCATCCTGTGGGCTTTCATCAATTGGGTGGAGAGCGGCTGGCCCGCTGCGATTTTGAATGCTGCAAGCGCCGCGGCCAATTATCTGATGGTTGCCAGAGTTTGCATTGCAAGCGCCGACCTGCTGTTCCAGAGACAGGATCCGGACGGTGTCCGGCAGATCACGAAGGTGCGCCTGCGTTATTTGATTTGCTCCCTGGTTTCCATCGCCTGCTTTCTGATCGGCTCCCTGCCTCGGTTCAGAGTGCTGTCTGAGATTGTGTGGATCATGGGTGCGGTCGTCAGCCTATTTGCTAATCTGATCTACCTTCTGTTCCTTCGGGATATTCAGGAACTAATGCGGGAATAAAATAGGACAGGCGCCGTGCTGAGCAAAAAGCACGGCGCCCTTTTCATTCAGGCAGGCCTCTCCAGACCGTGAAGAAAGCCGTTGAGCTGTGCAGAGAGCACTTCGCCGCCCACAACCTGGTTTTTATAAATCAGCAGCGAAACCTGAACCCCGGCCTCTCCGGTGGGATAGTTGATGATCTCATAGGTACATCGCTTGACCCGCTTGCCGCAGTATTCCGTCAGGTCAAAGCCCTGGGACTCCTGGAGGGCCAGGTATTCCGCGTAGGTCTCGTCAAATTCTTCGGGGATCAGCAGCTCCTCCACTGCGATGGGCTCCGGGTTCACCTGCCAGCCGTAGCTTTCCAGATAGGCGATCCTGTCCTCATTGGTTTTGACTTTTTTCGGGGCGGCGGCGGTCGCCGCAGTCCCGACACTGTGCTCGGCACTCAGGCTGCCGACGGCCAAGGCTGTGCCGCAGAGCAGTACCAGGGCGGCCGCACCGGCGGCCAGCCGTTTTCGATTCACCCGCGCGGTCAGAATAAACACAGCGCCACGCTCCTTTCTGGGGATGCCCTGATCGAATCAGTGCTTT
>JBJEYS010000130.1:0-2093 GCA_051886995.1 Oscillospiraceae bacterium | reverse complement strand
GCATGGCCTGGAGGAAGTTGTCATAGGCCTCCTGGTTGTTCTCGGCGTAGATCTGGATCCACCCGGCGTCCCGGGCGCCCATGGAGTCGGAGTGGTCGCAGTTGATGTTGATGGGGCCGGTCAGCGCCCGGTTGACCACGGCCAGGGTGACGGGCTGGCGGGCGGAGGCGACCACGTAGAGCATTTCATACATGTAGGCCAGGCCGGCGGAGGAGGTGGCGGACACGGCCCGGGCGCCGGCGGCCTGAGCGCCCAGACAGGTGGACATGGAGGAGTGCTCGCTCTCCACGGTGACGAACTCGGTGTTCACCTTGCCGTCGGCGGCGTACTGGGCGAAATATTGGGGGATCTCGGTGGAGGGGGTGATGGGGAAGGCGGCGAAGACGTCGGGGTCGATCTGCCGCATGGCCAGGGCCACGGCCTCGTTGCCGGAGAGACGGTCGCGGATGCTCATCTTACACACCCTCCTTTTCCATGGCGATGGCCCCGAAGGGGCAGACCTTGGCGCAGATGCCGCAGCCCTTGCAGTGGTCGTAGTCAAACTCGCCCCGCCGCCCGTCGGTCACGGGGATGGACACGTCGGGGCAGAAGGGGGTGCACAAAAGGCACTGCTTGCACTTGCTGGGGTCCCAGCGGGGCACGTCGGAGCGCCACTCGCCGGTCTTCACCACCCGGGCGGTGCCGCCCTCGGCGATCTCGCCGCCGACGGTCAACTCCTGCCAGGGGGTCTGCTCGTCAATTTCCAAAGGCTTGCGCGTCATGCTTTGCGTACCTCCTTCATGGCGGTGGTCAGGGCCTTCATGTTGCCCTCGATCACCTGGGGCTTGCTGGCGAATTTGTGCTTGTAGGAGTCCTCCATGTTGGCCACGAACTCCTGGGGGTCCACCACCTGGCTGACCTGCACCACGGCGGCCAGCATGGGGGTGTTGGGGAAGTATTTGCCCAGGCACTCCTCGGAGATGCGCCGGGCGTCCACGGTGTACACCGCCCCCGTGTAGCCGTTCAGCAGGCCCTTCAGCTCGCCGGGGGCCTTGGGGGAGTTGATGATGATGCCGCCCCGGGGGTTCAGCCCGGCGGTGACGTCCACGCTGGACAGCAGGGACTCGTCCACCACCACCACATAGTCGGGCTTGTAGATGTTGGAGTGGATGGTGCAGGGGGTCCTGCTGATGCGGTTGTAGGCCGTGATGGGCGCGCCCATGCGCTCGGGGCCGTACTCGGGGAAGCCCTGAACGTACAGGCCGGACGCGAACGCGGCGTCGGCCAGCAGCAGGCAGGCCGTCTTGGCCCCCTGGCCGCCCCGGCCGTGCCAGCGGATCTCGGTCATATTTTTCATAAAGATCCCTCTCCTTTGAAGAATAAAAAATACCCGCCCTTCGTAAAAGGACGGGTATCGAAAGGATACACGCTATACCACCTGTTACTGCGTACCAGCATACGCGCCTTCTGTAACGGGAAGGACCGGCAGGGCTTACTGACAGCGCGTTCAGCCCGCAGCTCGGGAGTGATCTTCACTTCTCGCCTACTAAGATCCGGCTCCCACTGTCCCGGACTCGCTGGGCTGTTGAGCGAAAAGGTACTGTCTCCGTCAACGCTTTTTTCAACTAAATTTTTTGACATTATACTTCCGGTATGGACAAATGTCAACCATCAAATTACACAAAAGGGGCAGGGCGGGAGCCGCATTTCCCCGCCCTGCTCGGTTCCGGACTCTGCAGGGGTGTCCGGGGCGGCCTGCGCCGTGGAACGTGCCGGAGAAAAATGAGAACTTTTTCGGGAAAATTACCGCTTGCATTTTCAAAAATATCGTTTTACAATAAGAATAGGAATAACTTAATTCATTCGGATACGATATACGATCTGCAATTTGCGGTCTGAAACGATACAGAATGAGGCTTTCATTCTGTATCCTTTGTATCGGCTTCAAGCGCATACGAAAGGTATGCGCTTTTTTGCTGTGCAAACGCGGATCGCACCCATCGTATTCCCGCCCGGCGGTCGGGCGGCGGCCAAAACAGGAGGTAAGAAATGGCTGAAACGCATGTCAACGACGATCTTGAAAAGGAGTACCTGGGCAGGCTCATGCGGCGGTA
>JBJEYS010000129.1:0-2094 GCA_051886995.1 Oscillospiraceae bacterium | reverse complement strand
AGGGATTCGAACCCCCGACCTTTTGGTTCGTAGCCAAACACTCTATCCAGCTGAGCTACAGCCGCATACTGTCTTTCATAGGGTCGCCCCTCATGACAGCTTGATTATATTAGCACATCTATTCTGAAAATGCAAGAACTTTTTACAAGTTTTTTAAATTTTTTCAGTGATTGGCCATACGGTAGACCGAAAGGATCTCCTCTTCCCCCAGCGGGCACAGGGAGCCGATTTTCCGCGTCCCGCCGAAAGAACACTTATGCGCGAGGGCTTTCAGCATCTCCTCCGACTGCACGCCTACCGCCTGCCCCAGCGTGACAGGCATCCCGATGGAGCGGAAATAGCGTTCCGTGGCATTGATCCCCTGCTCCGCCGCCTTCCGGTCATCCGCTTCAACAATGTCCCAGATCTCGCGTGCATAGTGAGCAAAGCGGGGCACATCGGTCTCCATGACATACCGCGCCCAGGCCGGCCACATGGTGGACAGGCTCTCCCCGTGGGGAATATCGAACATGCCGGACAGCTCATGCCCCAGCTGGTGGACGGAAAAGTCCTTCACCTGTCCCAGTCCAGTCATCCCATTGTGAGAGATACTGCCCGCCCACATCAGTTCGCTGCGGGCCTTTACATCGTTCGAATCGGCCATGGCGGCGGTACCGGACCGGATGGCCGTGCGCAGCACTGCACGGGCAATGCCGTCCGTCACATCATTTCCCGTTCCCTGCGCAAAATAGCGATCCAGGGTGTGCATCATAATGTCCGTAATGCCGCAGGCCGTCTGGCGGGGCGGCAGAGACACGGTGACCGTGGGGTCCATGATGGCGAACTTCGGGCGGTTCAGGGGGGTCCCGAGCCCCCGCTTCAGATGCTCAGACTCCAGGGTCAGCACAGCGGAATCGCTGGTCTCACTGCCCGCAGCGGCGATGGTCAGCACCACGCCCACCGGCAGATTCCGGCTGGGGACCGCTTTCTTGCTGAAATAATCCCAGACGGGAGTTTCAGGGTCGCTCAGGCCATAGGACACCGCCTTGGCGGTGTCGATGACGCTTCCACCGCCGACAGCCAGCAAAAAATCAAAGCCACAGTCCCGGTGCTCATCCACGATCTTCTGGGCAAACTCCGCCAGCGGATTGGGGTGTACGCCCCCGACCGTCTCCCAGGTCAACCCCTCCCGGTCCAGGCTGTCAGTAACTCGCTTGAGCAGGCCGCTTTTGACCGCACTTCCTCCACCGTAAAGCACTAACACTTTATGCCCGTGAAAGGCCCGGACTTCTTCCCCCGTTCGGTCCGGCGTGCCGGCGCCGAAGACCACTTTTGTGGGCATCCAAAACGTAAATTCATTCATTGGGAAGACCTCCCGCTCTTTTTTCATGAATTATAACACATTCTAGCTTGCAAAGGCAAGGCGTGCGGGGTATAATAAACTTTGTTCCTATGGCCGGAAAAGGCAAATCCGCACTGCGGTTGCGAATCCCGGTCACGGAGGTAACTGAATATGGTAAAAGCGATCGTCGGCGCCAACTGGGGCGACGAAGGCAAGGGCAAAATCACCGATATGCTGGCCGAGCAGTCCGATGTGGTCATCCGCTTTCAGGGCGGGGCCAACGCGGGCCACACCATCATCAACGACTACGGCCGGTTCGCTCTGCACATCCTTCCCTCGGGCACCTTCTACCCCCACGTCACCAACATCATCGGAAACGGCGTGGCCCTGGATGTGAAAAAGCTGGTGAATGAGCTGAAATCCATCACCGACCAGGGAGTTCCCGCACCCAACCTGATCATCTCTGAGCGCGCCCAGCTGCTCATGCCCTACCATGTGCTGCAGGACGGCTACGAGGAGGAGCGCCTGGGCGGCAAGGCCTTCGGCTCCACCAAAAGCGGCATCGCTCCCTTCTACTCCGACAAGTATGCCAAGATCGGCATCCAGGTCTGCGACCTGTTTGACGAGGAGCGGCTGCGGGAGCGTCTGAACGCCGCCGTCACGATGAAGAACGTGCTCTTTGAGTACCTGTACCACAAGCCCCCCGTCGATGCCGACGCGCTTTTCAATGAGCTTTTGGAGCTGCGCGAGCTGATCCGCCCCTATGTGGGCGA
>JBJEYS010000128.1:0-2103 GCA_051886995.1 Oscillospiraceae bacterium | reverse complement strand
CGAGAATATTCATGTTCGATCTACTCCTTTATTCAATTCGCTTGCGTTATTTGCGTTGAACCGGTAAAATAGCAAATGTATTTTAGACCTTTTTCCCCCGAAGAACAACCTCTTTTTTGCACAAATTTTTGATTGGAGAGAGAAAAAGATGCATATATGCGGCATCATCGCCGAATATGACCCCTTCCACACCGGTCACGCCCGGCAAATTTCCGCTGTCCGGCAGGCCCTGGGGGCGGACTGCGCCGTCGTGTGCGTCATGAGCGGCAACTGGACCCAGCGGGGAGCTCCGGCCATCCTGGAGAAACATCAGCGCGCCCGGCTGGCTCTGCTGGGGGGCGCCGACCTGGTGCTGGAACTGCCCCTCCCCTACGCCATCTCCTCGGCCGAGTGGTTCGCCCGGGGCGGCGTGTCGGTGCTGGCCGGGACCGGCGTGGTCACCCACCTCTGCTTCGGCAGCGAGCGCGGGGACCTCGCCCCGCTGAAAGAGACCGCCCGGTGTCTGGACAGCGTGGAATACAGTGAGGCTCTGCGCGGCTTTCTGGATCAGGGCATCTCCTTTCCCTCCGCCCGACAAAAGGCGGCGCGTCAGCTGATCGGCCCCGCCGCCGACTGTCTCAGCCAGCCCAACAACAACCTGGGCGTAGAGTATCTGCGCGCTTTGGACAAGTGCGGCGGCGGCATCACCCCCATTACCGTCCTGCGGCAGGGTGCCGGACACGGAGAACCCCCCCGGGACGGGTTCGCTTCGGCCTCCTATCTGCGGCGGCTTCTGCGGGAAGGCCGCTCGGAGGACACGCTCCCTTATCTGCTTCCGTGTGAGGGAGATCTTCTTGACAGTTCTTCTTTTTCCAATGTTTTTCTGGCGGAGCGAGCCATCCTGGCCCGTCTGCGGCAGATGACGGCGGAGGAGCTGGCCGCCCTGCCCGACTGCGGAGAGGGCCTGTCCAACCGGCTCTGCCGTGCCATCCGCAAGGGAACCGGTCTGGACGAGATCCTGACCCTTGCCAAAACCAAGCGCTACCCTCTCGCCCGCCTGCGCCGTGTCCTGCTTTGGGCATATTTAGGCCTGACGCAAACCGACCGGCCGGCCGTTCCTCCTTATCTCCGTGTACTGGGGATGAATGAAACCGGGCGTGCCCTTCTGCGGGAGATCGGCAAGCGCGGTTCCCTGCCCGTCCTGACTAAACCCGCCCACGTCCGGCGTTTGCCGGAGGAAGCCCAGCATTTCTTTGAGCTGGAAGCGCGCGCGGCCGACCTGTACGGACTCTGCCTGCCCCAGATCCCCCCCTGCGGAACGGAATGGCTGCAGGGCCCGGTAATTTTGTAAATCTCGTTTTCTTCAACTTTTGTTCATCCTTATTTTTTCATCTCCTGCTATAATATAGTAAATATTGTGATCCGATTGCATCTACAGCGAGGTGAACCCATGCGCCAAAAACTCAAGGAAAAAATTTCAGAATCCCTGTCCTCCGTCCTGCCCATTACGATCATTGTGCTCATTCTCAGCTTCACTCTGGCCCCCATGCCCATCGGGACTCTGATGATGTTCCTCCTGGGCGCGGTCATGCTCATCGTGGGCATGGGCTTTTTCTCCCTGGGTGCGGACATGGCCATGATGCCCATGGGTGATCAGATGGGCCGCAAGCTGGGCGAGAGCAAAAAACTGCCGTTCATCCTGGCGATCTGCTTTTTTATCGGCGTCACCGTTACCATCGCCGAGCCCGACCTGTCGGTGCTGGCCAAACAGGTACCGGCGGTGCCCGACATGGTGATCATCCTGACGGTGGCCGCGGGCGTGGGAATCTTCCTGATGCTGTCCGTGCTGCGCACCCGCATGGGCTGGCCCCTGTCCCGCACCCTGATCATCCTGTATGTTCTGGTCTTCATCCTGTCCATCTTTGTCCCCAACGAGTTCCTGGCCGTGGCCTTCGACTCAGGCGGCGTAACCACCGGCCCCATCACCGTTCCGTTCATCATAGCATTGGGCACCGGCCTTGCCGGCATCACCGGCAAGGATGACGACAATTTCGGCACAGTCGCCCTGTGCAGTGTGGGCCCCATTCTGGCCGTCATGCTGCTGGGCCTGTTCTATCAGTCCAC
>JBJEYS010000127.1:0-37164 GCA_051886995.1 Oscillospiraceae bacterium | reverse complement strand
AGGTGCTGGTGGTCATCGGCATCGGCGGCTCCTATCTGGGCGCCCGCGCGGTGATTGAGCTGCTGGGGACCGATCCGGGCGCGCCTGAGATCTGCTTTGCCGGCAACGGCCTTTCCACCGACGCCACACTGAAACTGATCCGTAAGCTGGAGGGCCGGGACTTCTCCGTCAATGTCATCTCCAAATCAGGCACCACCACCGAGCCCGCCGTGGCCTTCCGCATCTTCAAGAAGCTGCTGGAGGACAAGTACGGCAAGGAGGGCGCCCGGGAGCGCATCTACGCCACCACGGACAAAGCCAGGGGCGCGCTGAAGTCCATGGCCGACCGGGAGGGGTATGAGACCTTCGTGGTGCCCGACGAGATCGGCGGGCGCTACTCGGTGCTGACCGCCGTGGGCCTGCTGCCCATCGCCGCCGCGGGCATCGACATTTCGGCGCTGATGAACGGCGCAGCCGCCGAAATGGACGCCCTTCTGGACCATCCCGGCGCGGACAATGCCGCCTGGCAGTACGCCGCCGCCCGCCACGCCCTGTACGAGGGCGGCAAGAAGATCGAACTGCTGGCCTGCTACGAGCCGTCGTTCCGCTTCTTCGCCGAGTGGTGGAAGCAGCTCTATGGCGAGAGCGAGGGCAAGGACCACAAGGGCCTGTTCCCCGCCAGCGTGGAATTCACCGCCGACCTGCACTCCATGGGCCAGTACATCCAGGACGGCGAGCGCCACCTGTTCGAGACCGTGGTCCGCTTTGACAAGCCGCTGGGCGAGCTGGTCATCCCCGCCGACCCGGACGACCTGGACGGTCTCAATTTCCTGGCCGGCAAGCCGCTCTCCTTCGTCCTCGACCAGGCCATGGCGGGCACCCGCCTGGCCCATGTGGACGGCGGCGTGCCCAACCTGCTGCTGACCCTGCCCCGGCGGGACGCGGAAAACGTGGGGCGCATGATCTACTTCTTTGAATTTGTCTGCGGCCTGTCCGGCTATCTGCTGGGGGTCAATCCCTTTGACCAGCCGGGCGTGGAGGCCTACAAGAAAAACATGTTCGCCCTGCTGGGCAAGCCGGGCTATGAAGCGCGGCGGGAAGAACTGATGAGCAGGCTTTAAACTTTCCGTTAATTTTCTAAAATCTGTTGAAATCAACCCGAAAAAATGGTAGGATACTGACAGAGGCTGAGAAATGCCTGGCACACAATGAAGGAGTGATTCATATGGTTAAAGTTATCATGGGTCTGAAGGGCTCCGGCAAAACCAAGCAGATGATCGACCTGATCAATACCGCCGCCGGCACCGAGCACGGCAACGTCGTGGCCATCGAGCGCAGCCCCAAGCTCACTTTTGATATTCATTATAAGATCCGTCTGGTTGATTCCGAGAGTTATGGCATCGCCACCTATGAGGCCATGAAGGGCTTCATCAGCGGCCTGTATGCCGGCAACTACGACATCACCCATATCTTTATCGACAGCCTGTGCAAGATCATCCCCGGCGAGTGCGACAATCAGACCGAGGATTTCCTGGACTGGCTGGAGCGCTTCTCCGAGAAGAACGGCATCAAGTTCACCGTGACCATCACCGCTGACGCCTCCCTGGCCAGCGAGGGGATCCGCAAATACTTCTGATCTTACGTAATCAAACAGGCCCTGCCGTTTGGCAGGGCCTGTTTTTTGCTCTTTTCAGGTTCTCAGACTGGCGATGAACTGCCGTGCCGTCCGGGGCGTCCGACCTGGATGACGCGCCTCCCACGCGATTGCCTTGGCGTGGAGCTGCTCGGTCTCCATTTCGATCCCCCCCAGGGCGGCCAGGCCGTCCACCAGCTTCAAAAACTCCGGCTTGTTCAGGGGCAGATAGGCCACCCGCACCCCGAAGCGGTCGGCCAGAGCGGTCTTTTCCTGGATGGTCTCGGAGATGTCCACCTCGTCCCCCGCCCGGTCGGAGAAGGTCTGCCGCACCAGGTTGCGGCGGTTGGAGGTGGCGTAGATGGCCACGTTAACGGGCCGGGGCTCCAGTCCGCCCTCCAGGATGGTTTTCAGCACCGAGTAGGTGCGGTCGTCCTGGTCGAAGGCCAGGTCGTCGATAAACAGGATAAACTTCTGCCGCCGGTCCCGGAGCTGACGGATCAGAGCGGGCATATCGGTCAGCCCCTCCTTCTGCAGCTCGATGATGCGCAGATCGTCAAAGCCCTCCACCGCCAGCAGGGATTTCACCGTGGCCGACTTTCCGGTTCCGCTGTCGCCGTAGAGCAGCACATTGTTGACCCGGTGCCCCTCCAGCATGGCGCGGGTGTTGGCCACCACCGCCTCCCGCTGCAGCTCGTAGCCCAGCAGCTCCCGCTTGTCGGGGGCGTCCGGCGCGGGGATGGGCGTCAGCTCTCCCTGCTCCCACACGAAGGCCCGGTAGCGGGCGAACATCCCCGCCCCATGGGCGCGGTAAAAGGCGGTCAGGCTCTCAAAGTCGAAGGGCGCACCCGCTTTCCAGCGGGGCAGGTTGGACAGCATGGACTGATATTCGTCCGGGAGCAGGGTCTTGACGGCATCCAAAAGCTTGTCACAGTCCAGTTCCGCCAGCAGGATAAAGGTCTCCACATCCCGGCGGGCGGCGGTCTCCAGGGCGGGGTCGGACCCGCCCCGCTCCGCCAGCAGGGGATAGGGCGACTCGTCATAGCGCAGCTGCTCGTTCAGCCACTCCCCCAGTCCGGCGCAGCCGGCCTGACGCAGTTGATAGAACACCTCGATGTACGCGGCGGCGGCGTCCTCGCCCCGCCCGGCGGCAATGGCATCCAGCAGGGCGGAGACCTGCTTCATCAGATCTTGCCGGCAAATATCCCGGTAGGCGCAGATACCCTTGAGGGCAACGCGCAGAGCGGATAAGTTCATATCGGTTCACTCCTTGTTGATCACGCCCCACTCGGGCAGGGGCAGGCGCTGCATGGCGCCGAAGGTGTAGTCCTTCAAACGGGGGTACCGCTTGCTCAGCTCGGCGATCAGGTCCTTGACCTCCTGCCGCTTGGTGGCGCCGTTGGCGGGGCAGGGGTTGTGGACCACCGGCAGGTTCTCCCGCTGGGCCACGCTGCGGATGTGGCCCTCGCCGCAGTAGAGCAGGGGCCGGATCTGAGTAATGTCGGTGCGGTCCAGATAGGTCACCGGCTGGAAGCAGGACAGCCGCCCCTCGTAAAACAGGCACATATAAAAGGTCTCCACCGCGTCGTCAAAGTGGTGGCCCAGGGCGATCTTTTTGATCCCCTTCTCCTGCAGCACCCCGTGCAGGGCGCCCCGGCGCATTTTGGCGCACATGGAGCAGGGGTTTTTCTCTTTCCGAACATGAAATACAATGTTGTTGATCTCGGTGGGCACCAAAGTGTACGGGATGTCCCGGGCGGCGCACCAGTCCGCCACAGGGGTAAAGTCCATCCCGGGGATGCCCAGGTCCAGGGTGATGGCCTCCACGGTGAAGGGCTTGGGATAAAACTCCCGCAGGCGGGCCAGGGCGGCCAGCAGGGTCAAAGAATCCTTGCCGCCGGAGACGCCCACCGCCACGCGGTCGCCCGCCTGAATCATGTCGTAATCCTCGATGCAGCGGCGGGCATAGCTTAAAATCTGATTCATAAGCACCTCGAAAAAAGAAAAATCGAAAATGAGTATTTGCGAGATTCCGTGAGAAAATCGGAGAAAAGCAAAGATTTATATGCTCCAAATTAAAAAATTAAAAAAATCGGTTGACACCTGATTTCCCAAGCATTATAATACATTTCGCTCGCCTTTGTAAAGGTGGGTTATCTTCGTGTGTAAAAACAAATTCACATAGAAAGCGAGAGAAACACCATGTCCACTTTTATGGCAAACAAGGGCAACATCGTGCGCAAGTGGTATATCCTCGATGCCGCCGGTAAGCCCCTGGGCAAGACCGCTGCCACCGCCGCCGTTCTGCTGCGCGGCAAGCACAAGCCCGAGTACACCCCCCACGCCGACTGCGGCGACTACGTCATCATCCTCAACGCCGAGAAGGCTGTCCTGACCGGCAAGAAGCTGGACCAGAAGTACTACCGCACTCACTCCGGCTGGGTGGGCGGTCTGAAGGAGACCCAGTACCGCACCCTGATGCGCGAGAAGCCCGAGCTGGCCATGAAGCTGGCCGTGCGCGGAATGCTGCCCCGCAACACCATCACCAAGGACTCTCTGCCCCGGCTGAAGGTCTATCGCGGCGCCGAGCATGAGCACGCCGCTCAGAAGCCCGAGCCCTGGACCCAGGATTAAGGAGGATTTCGAACATGTACAAGAGCAAGAAGCCTTATCATTACGGCACCGGCCGTCGGAAGTCCTCCGTGGCCCGCGTGCATCTGTTCCCCAACGGCACCGGCGCCATCACCATCAACGGCCGTGACATCGACGATTACTTCGGTCTGGAGACCCTGAAGATGGTCGTCCGTCAGCCCCTGAACACCACCGGCACCCTGGGCAAGGTGGACATCGTGGCTACCGTCGCCGGCGGCGGCGTGTCCGGCCAGGCCGGCGCTCTGCGCCACGGTGTGGCCCGCGCTCTGCTGGAGATGAACCCCGAGTACCGTCCCGCTCTGAAGGCCGCCGGCTTCCTGACCCGCGATCCTCGCATGAAGGAGCGCAAGAAGTACGGCCTGAAGGCTGCCCGCCGCGCTCCTCAGTTCAGCAAGCGCTGATTTTTCCCTCAAGTCTTCAAAACTGCCGGCCCGAACGGGCCGGCAGTTTCTATATTACAACAATCCCGGAGCCTGCAGGCTCCGGGATTGCTTTTTTATCACCAGCCGAACGGCCAGCTGAAATTGTACCCATTTCCGTTGGAGGAGGGCTGCTGGGTGGTCTGTTTCTGGCTCTCCTGATACTCTTCGTTCAGGGCGTCCATGGCGTCCGAACGCTCCTGGTTGTACTCATCCAGAATGAGCCGCAGATTGATACTCTGGCCGCTGCGGTAGACGGTGAAGGTCACTGTGTCTCCGGCCCGGCAGTTCTTAATAGCGGACTGCAGGTCGGAAGAGCTCTCTACTTTGGTCTCGCCCACGGCGGTGATGATGTCACCCACCTGGAGGCCGCCCTTTTCCGCGCAGGAACCATCCAGGACCGCCAGCACCTCCGCGCCGGCGGGGATCCCGTAGCGCTGGACCGCATCGGTCACGCTGGTCTGAATGATGCCCACGCTGGGTTTTCCGGTGACATAGCCGTGCTCGATCAGATCCTGGATGATGTCAATGACATCGTTGATGGGGATGGCGAAGCCGATGCCCTCGATGGTGGCCTCGGAGTAAGAGCCGTTGTTGGAATACTTGGCGCTGGTAATACCGATGACCTCACCGTAGTTATTAAACAGAGGGCCGCCGGAGTTGCCCGAGTTGATGGTGCAGTCGGTCTGCAGCATATTGATCTCGATGCCGCCGGTCAGCGTGACCGTCCGGTCCTTGGCGGAAATGATGCCGGCGGTCTGGCTGAAGGTCAGCTCGCCCAGGGGGTTGCCGATGGCGGTGACAGCCTGGCCCACATTCACAGCGTCGGAGTCACCGATGATGACGGGCTTCAGACCCTTGGCATCGATCTTCAGCACGGCCACGTCGTTGCTCTGTTCGCCGCCGACCAGCGTGGCGTCGTACACGGTACCGTCGTAGAAGGTAACCTTGATGGTACTGGCCCCTTCAATGACGTGGTAATTGGTCACGATGTAGCCGTCCGATGAGATCACAAAGCCGGAGCCGGCAGCCGCGCTGACCTGCTGGCCAAAGTAATTGGTGGTGACGATCTCGGTGCTGATACCCACGGTGGAGTTGACCCAGGAGGCATAGATCTCCTCAGTGGACATCTCCTTGCCAGTGTTGGTATAGGACACAGTCACCGCTGCGGGCTCCCGGTCGCTCTCATAGATGGTGGTGGAGTTTTCTCCGCCGTCGTTCGTGCTGTCGGTGCTGTTGGTGCTGTTCGCGCCGGAGAAATAGGCGCTGCCGGCGACGCCGCCGATACCGCCCAAAAGCGTACAGACCAGGCAGAGGGCCAGGGCCTTGGGCCAGAAACGCTTTTTCTTCTCCTTCTTCGGGGGCTGCTCCTGGGGGGCGGCGGGCCCAATATCTTCCACCCTGTATTCGTTGGTCGGGATCGGTTCCTCGGGGTGATTAGGATCGTAATACATATTGGATTGCTCCTTTCCATTGCTAGGTTCGTTCCATGTTTTTAAAATACCCCGAAAATATGGCGAAAGTGTGAAATCAATTCGAAGGTTTTTTTAACAATCCGCGTCAACGGGAGTTCCAAACTATGTTTCGTTCCTATCTCCCGCCAGCAGCGCCCGGATGTCCTGAACGGCCATGCGCAGGTCCCGGCGGGTCCCGGAGAATACATCCATTTTTGATACGTTGATGATAATAAGCACCACCGCCGGGCCCAGGACCATGCCCAGTACGCCGCCCAGACGCATGCCCACATAGATGCTGACCAGAGACAGAATGGGGGACAGGCCGGTCTGGTCGCCTACCACCTTGGGCTCCGCCACCCGCCGGAACAGGCAGACGATGCCCCAGATCACCATCAGCTCCAGGGCCGCGCGGTAGTTCCCCAGCACCAGCTCCACCACCGCCCAGGGCACCATGACGGTGCCCGAGCCAATGATGGGAATAAAGTCCATGACCGCCAGCAAAAACGCCAGCAGCAGGGCGTAGCCCTGCCCGGTGACGGAAAACCCGATCAGCAGGATAAAGAACACGCCGACGGACAGGATCAGCTCCGCCTTGATATAGCCGCCGAAGGCCCCCACCGCCACCTTGCGCACCTGGCTCAGGAAGCCGCGCACCTCGGTATTCATGCGCTCCGTGACCCGGAAGCGGAGATGGGGATAGTCGGCGGTGATAAAATAGCTGGCCATCAAAAACACGATGGCAGCCACCACCCCGGAGGGCAGCTTCATGGCAAAATTGCCCGCGCCCTTTCCCAGGGAACCCAGCAGCTGGGGCACCGCCTCCTGCAGCCAGAGCTTCAGGCGCTCATACAGGCCGTCCAGCCAGCCGGTCAGCTGGTCCGGCAGCAGGGCAAAAAAGCGCTCGAGGTATTCGCCCACGGCGTTCAGGCCCCGCTCCACGTCCGCTCCCACGGAGGCCCAGTTGGTCACCAGGGAGTACACTTCCGTCCCGATCCCATAGAAAAACCAGAACAGAAGCCCGCCGGCCACGCCGATCACCAAGAGGATGACCAGCAGGGAGATCAGCCTGCGGGAGATGTTCAGCTTGCGGTGCAGCCAGCGCACCACCGGGTTGAGCAGCCAGGCCAGGATCAGGGCCAGCACGAAGGGCATAAACAGGGACAGCAGCGGGGGCACCGCGAAGATCAGCAGCAGCAGGATCGCCACGGCCAGCACCAGCCGGATACCCAGCCGCACCCAAAGCCGTCCCCGCTCTTTCCAGGACAATTCCCGCAGTTCCATGTCCGCATCCTCCTATGTATCGAACTTGTACACTGCTACTATAGCACACAAGTGCGGACAAAATACAAAAAACTTGTAAATTTTTTCATTAAGTAACGGTTGAGCCTTACTTTACAAAGTAACCGAACCCTGCGGCGCCCGGGCCGGCATGGGTGCCCACTACGGCGCCGATGTCGCTGCGGTACACCGCCGGAGCCTGGGCGGCCACATCGGAGAACGCGTCGGCCACGGCCTCCAGGGCCTCGGGGCAGTCGGTGTGGCCGAACACGACGCCGTGGGTCAGGTCGATCTCCTCCTCCAGCGCACGCTCCCGCATCCACTGGATGCCCGCCTTGTGGCCCCGGGTCTTTCCCACGGACTCCACCTTGCCGTCCTCAATGGCGATGATGGGCGTGATGCCCAGCACACCGCCCACCACGGCGGTGGCTGTCGAAATGCGCCCGCCCATTTTCAGGTACTTCAGGGTGTCCACCACGGCGTACAGCCGCAGCTTCTCCCGCAGGGCGGTGATCTCCGCCGCCAGCTCAGATGCGGAGAGCCCCCGGTCCCGCAGGCGGGCCGCCTCGGTCACCAGAAGCCCCAGGGAAAACGTGACGGTGCGGGAGTCCACCACGAACACGTCCTCGCTGCCCAGCAGATCCCTGGCGATCTGCGCCGACTGGCATGTGCCGGACAGCTCTGAGGAGATGAAGATGCCCACCGCCTGGTTGCCCCGGTCCAGCACCTCCTGGAACACCGCGGTGAACGTCTCCGGGTTGATCTGGGAGGTGGTGGGCAGCGTCTCTGCCTTGCGCAGGCGGGCGTAAAAGTCGGCGTTGGTGATGTCCACGCCGTCCCGGAAGCTCTCCTCGCCGAAATGGACGGTCAGGGGGAGCACCTGCACCCCTAACTGGGCCGCCAGGGCAGGGGACAGGTCGCTGGTGCTGTCAGTAATCAGTTCAATCATGGTTTTTCCCTCCATATTTCTGCCGGAAAAAGGTGGTCACGCTGCTCAGGGCCCGGAGAAACACCTGACATTCCTCCTCCGTCAGAACGCTGAGCACGTCCTCCACCATTTCTTTGTGAAAGCTTGTGTGGATGGCGTCGGCCTGCCGTCCCTTCTCCGTGGGATAAATGCGCACGGCCCGCCGGTCCTGGTCGTCCCGGCGGCGCTCCAGGTATCCCTTCTTTTCCAACAGGTTGACCGCTGTGGTCAGCGTGCCCGCCGTCACCCGCTGAGCGGCGGCGATGGCCGTGGCCCGGTTGTCCCGGTTCTGATCCACCGCCCGGCAGACTTCCTCGATCAGATGGAATTCCCGCACGGACAGATCCGGCACACCGGCCTCCAGAGCCTGCTCTTCCGTTTTCAGGATCTCGTTGAACACCTCCACCAAAAAGCGGTTAATAGCCTCTCCGTGTGCGTTCAAATAGGTTCCCTCCTTGCTTTAAGTTGAAAGCTATTATACTCCAATTATTTTTATTGTCAAGATATTTGATTATCAAAATAAATATTGCTCATATTCCTTTTCTCCGCCGCATACGTTTTCGTATCACAACAGATAAGGATGGGATATGCAATGAAAGGACAAGGCTTCCACTGGAAACGGGCGCTGCGGCGGGCGGCGGCCCTGTTTTTCGCTACCGTCGCACTCTGGCTGCTGGGGCTGACCTGCGACCTGGGGGCGGCCTGTGTACGGTTGGGGGAGAGCTCCGCCTTTGTGGCCGCCGCCCTGCGGACCGAACTGGGCCCGGAGACCTGGGGCGAGGGGGCGTGGGCCCAGCTGGACCGCTGGCAGAAGCTGGCTCTGGGCCAGTCCTCCCTGCTGCGGGCCGGCGAGGACGACGTGGAACGCCAGCTGGCAGCGCAGGCGAACCCGGGGGATAAAGACGGAACCGACGCTGTGCCGGGGAATGAGGACGACGCGGAAACTCCGCTGCCGGAAACCACCACCGCGCCGGAGAACATCCAGGAGCGCACTCTGCTCCCGGCGGACAGCGAAGGCTATCTCGCCACCCAGGGGGTCTATCTCTTCAATTACACCAACCAGTCCATGGATCTGCAGGCACTGGCCGCGGCCCAGGTCGGCGTGGAGCTGTCGGAGGAGGGACCTCAGGTCCTGATCATGCACACCCACGGCAGCGAGGCCTACACCATGGACGGGACGGACATCTATCAGGAGAGCGACTCCTCCCGCACCACCGACGAGGACTACAACATGCTGCGGGTGGGCGATGAGATGCAGCGGGTCTTTGAGGAGATGGGCCTAAAGGTCATCCACGACCGCACCCTGTACGATTATCCCCAATACAGCGGCTCCTACGACCGCTCCTGCGCGGGGGTCCAGAAGTGGCTGGAGCAGTACCCCTCCATTCAGGTGGTGCTGGACGTCCACCGGGACGCCCTGATCGGGCAGGACGGCACTGTCTATAAAGCCGTGACCGAGGTGGACGGGGAAAAGACCGCCCAGGTCCTGATGATCGTCGGCACCGACGACCAGGGACAAGAGCACCCCTACTGGCGGCAGAATCTGGCCCTGGCCATTCAGATCCAGAAGAAGCTGGACGCGCAGTGGCCCACCCTGGCCCGGCCCATCACCCTGCGCTCCTCCCGGTTCAACCAGCAGCTGACCCGCGGCTCCCTGCTGGTGGAGGTGGGCTCCCACGGCAACACCCTGCAGGAGGCCCTGCGGGGGGCGCGCCTGTTCGCCCAGGCTGCGGGAGAGGTGCTGCTGGAGTTAAAGGCGTAAGAAAAATGCACCCTGGCGGGTGCATTTTTCTTACGCAAAAACAAATTGAACCAGGATCATGTACAGGATCGTGCCGCCGAAGATGGACAGCAGGTTGTTGCGCTTCCAGACATGGAGCACCACCACCACCGCGCCGGCGATCAGCTGGGGCGCCCAGCCCACGAAGAAGGAGACGATGGAGGCCAGCCAGCCGGACAGGGTGGCGGTCAGCTCCGCCGGCACGGTCAGCGAGGGACTTCGCAGGCAGTAGATAATGAGCATGGCGATGACCGCCGGGGGCAGCACCCGGCCCAGATACAGCACGATCTTGGGGGGCGAGTCTCCCCGGTCAAAGAGCAAAAAAGGTAGCGCCCGGGTCAGAAAGGTCACGATAGCCATGACCGCGATGGACGCGATGGCCTGTCCGGTTGTCAGCATTTGGTTTGCGCCTCCTCCTGTTTTGGTTCGGGCTCCTGCGCCGATTTATCCTCCAGCCGCTTCCGCAGGACCAGCAGCACCACCACGATGATGGCCAGGGCGGGCAGAAGCATGGTGTCCGGCCCCACCAGCTTCAGGCAGAGCAGGGTGGCCGCCGCCCCCAGAATGGCGGGGATGTGGGTGCGGTAGGTGCGCCACTGGTCCACGGCGATGACCAGGAACAGGGCGGTCATGGCAAACTCCACGCCCGCCGTGTTGAATTTCAGCAGCGCCCCCGCCACCGAGCCGATGACCGAGCCCAGAATCCAGTAGCTGTGATCCAGGATGGCCACGGCGAAGTAGAAGTCCCGGGCGCTGACCCCCGGGGGCGGGTTTGCCCCCGCCAGCAGGGCGTAGGTCTCATCGGTCAGGGAGAAGATCATGTAGAGCTTGCGCTTGCCCATGCCCCGGAATTTCTCCAGCATGGACAGGCCGTAGACCAGGTGCCGGAAGTTGATCAGGAAGGTCAGCAGCGCCACCTGGGACAGCGCCGCGCCGGTGGCCAGCAGCTCCACCCCCAGGTACTGCCCCGACCCGGCGTAGATGGTCAGGGACATAAAA
This sequence comes from Oscillospiraceae bacterium, assembly GCA_051886995.1. Taxonomy (GTDB): domain Bacteria; phylum Bacillota; class Clostridia; order Oscillospirales; family Oscillospiraceae; genus JAJPXI01. The sequence continues at coordinate 26,000 of JBJEYS010000127.1, read as the reverse complement.
AACGCCCAGATGAAATTATAGCCCACCGCTTCCAGCATCAGGCCGAAGGCGATGCCGATGGACAGATAGCCCATCAGCACCGGAACGGTGATGGGGAAGGCGGCGGCCAACGCTTTGCGGTTCACAAACAATCACACCTTTGTAATTGGCCCGGTCACGAGGTATCCGCGTGGGTAAGCCGCGTCTGGAAAACAGTATTTTTTGCACTGCCGCCCGAAGGGAGCGACAGTGCAAAAAACATTATAGCCACATCTTTGCCGGAATGCAAGGGATTTTGCCCCTTCCGGCCGGCCGGTGACGCCAATTATTCACAAATCCTTCACTACTTTTTCCAATACATGGGGTATAATGGTGCTGTAAAATACAGGAGGTTTCCATGAAAAAACTGCTGTTTATTTTTAATCCGCTGGCGGGCAAAGGCTCGATTCGGGGCCATCTCCCGGGCGTGCTGGACGCCTTTACCAAGGCCGGTTATCTGGCCACCGCCTATCCCACCCAGAGCAAGGGTGACGCCGCCCGGGCGGCCGCCGAGCTGAGCGGCCAGTTCGACCGGGTCGTCTGCTGCGGCGGCGACGGCACCCTCAGCGAAACCATCTCCGGCCTGCTGGCTCTGGACCCCAGGCCCGTTCTGGGCTACCTGCCCGCGGGAACGACCAACGACTTTTCCCGCAATCTGAAGCTCCCCAAGGGTCTGGAGGCGGCCGCCCAGGCCGTGGCCGCCGGCCCGGTGCGCAAGTGTGACGTGGGTCTGTTCAATCAGAAAGCCTTTATTTACGTAGCTGCCTTCGGCGCATTCACTGATGTATCCTACGACACCCCGCAGGAATTCAAAAACGCCTTCGGCCATCTGGCCTATCTGCTGGAGGGCGTGACCCGGCTCAGCTCCATCAAGAGCTACAGCCTGGAGATCGCTCACGACGGGGGAGCACTGGAAGGGGAATTCATCTACGGCATGGTCAGCAACACCGTGTCGGTGGGCGGCTTCAAGAGCCTGCCCCTGGGGGATGTCTGCCTGGACGACGGCCTGTTTGAGGTCCTGCTGGTCCGGCGTCCCAAGACCCTGCCCGAGCTGCAGACCATCATCAAGACCCTGCTGCAGCAAAGGGAAGCGGACGGTGAGACCGTCATCACGTTCCACACCGCCCATCTGCGGGTCACCTGTCAGGAGGCCCTGCCCTGGACGCTGGACGGCGAGTTCGGCGGCGACCCCCTGACCGCCGAGATTGAAAACGACTGCCGGGCCATCAGCCTGGTCTGGGGAGAATGAGAACAGCCCGGCAGCCGCCGGGCTGTTCTCATTATTCACGCGGCGGTCAGCTCCTCCAGGGCCTCCCGCTCGGTGTCGGCGGAGAAAAGGAAGCGCCCGGAGGGATCAAATACCTCCACATGACCTCGGACAAAACGAATCTCGACCTCCATGACAAAACCTCCTATACTGATATCATTTTCTGATCCTGATATCAGTATAGGAGGTTTATTGTCCATTAAAACGGACTTTTATACTTCCTTGCACACGTTTTGGAACTCTTCCGCCGACATGGTTTCATGCTCCAGCAGGTACTCAGCCACCTTGATCAGGCGCTCCTTCTGGTCGGAGAGGATCTCCCGGCAGCGCTCGTGGGCGCCGTCGATGATGGTGCGGATCTCCTCGTCGATCTGCCCGGCGATCTCCTCGGAATAGGTGCGGGCCTGGGCCATGGAGCGGCCGATGAACACCTCGTCGTGGCCGGTGTCGAACACCACGGTGCCCAGCTTCTCGCTCATGCCGTACTTGGTGACCATGGCGCGGGCGATGGAGGTGGCGCGCTCCAGGTCGTTGGACGCGCCGGTGGAAATGTCGCCCAGCATCAGCTCCTCGGCCACCCGGCCGCCCAGGCAGACGGCCACCTGCTCGGTCAGCTCCTTCTTGGACTGATAGCTCTTGTCCTCCTGGGGCAGGGAGATGGTCATGCCGCCCGCGGCGCCCCGGGGGATGATGGTGATCTGATGGACCGGGTCGGGGGTCTCCAGGGCGTTGATGACCAGGGCGTGGCCCGCCTCGTGATAGGCGGTCAGCTTCCGGGCGTGCTCGGTGACCACGCGGCTCTTCTTCTCCGGGCCGGCAATGACCTTCAGAATGGCCTCATGCAGGTCGGCGTTGGTGATGAACAGTTCCTTGCGGCGGGCAGCCAGCAGGGCAGCCTCGTTCATCAGGTTTTCCAGGTCGGCTCCGGTGAAGCCCGCGGTGGCCTTGGCCACGTCCGCCAGAGAGACGTCCTCCGCCAGCGGCTTGTTGCGGGCGTGGATGCGCAGCACGGCCTCGCGGCCCTTGATGTCGGGATAGCCCACATACACCTGCCGGTCGAAACGGCCGGGGCGCAGCAGGGCGGGGTCGAGAATGTCCACGCGGTTGGTGGCCGCCAGGACGATGACCCCCTCGTTGGAGGAGAAGCCGTCCATCTCCACCAGCAGCTGGTTCAGGGTCTGCTCGCGCTCATCGTGGCCGCCGCCCAAACCGGCGCCGCGCTGACGGCCCACGGCGTCGATCTCGTCGATGAACACGATGGCCGGGGACTCCTTCTTGGCCTGGTCAAACAGGTCGCGGACACGGGAAGCGCCCACGCCCACATACAGCTCCACGAAATCGGAGCCGGAGATGGACAGGAAGTGGACGCCGGCCTCTCCGGCCACGGCCCGGGCCAGCAGGGTCTTGCCGGTGCCCGGCGGGCCCACCAGCAGCACGCCCTTGGGGATGCGCGCGCCCAAGTCGATGAACCGCTGCGGGTCCTTGAGGAATTCCACGATCTCCTCCAGCTCGGCCTTTTCCTCATCGGCGCCCGCCACATCGTCAAAGGACACCTTCTTGCCCGTGTCCTCCAGCGTGCGGGTGCGGGCCTTGCCGAAGCGGGCGGGGTTGTTCCCGCCGCCGCCTCCGCCGCCCGCCTGGCGCATGAACATAAAATACCAGAGCAGGCCGAAGATCAGGAAAATGACCACATAGGGCACGAAGGAGAGCCACCACGGCGCCACAAAGCCCTGGGGATAGTCGTAGTCTGTGATGATACCCGCCTTCCACTGCTCGTCGATCAGCTCGTGCATGTCATTGTAGAACACGCTGAAATTGGCGATGGGAAACACGGCGGTCTTGTTTTTCCCGTTCTCGTCCAGGTCGTACAGGGTCAGAGTGACCTCGTCCTCCTCGGCCTCGAAGTACATGACCTTCTCCTGCTCAAACAGGGCGCGCAGGTCGGCATAGGTGGAGCCGCTCTTTCCCTCCATCCCCTGCAGGGCCATAACGGTGGCCACCAGGACCAGGAAAATGAGAATGTAAAAGACGATGTCGCGCAGACTGATTTTTTTCAAAAGCTCACACTTCCTCTCGGGACTTGGGGTTTTCAGCCTCCATAGACCTCAGGCTTTAGTATGCCAATATACGGGAGGTTTCTATACTTTTCCGCATAGTCCAGACCGTAGCCCACGACGAAGGCGTCGGGAATGGTGAAGCCGCTGTAGTCCGCCGCGACCTCCTTGACCCGGCGCTCCGGCTTATCCAGCAGGGTACACAGGCGGATGGAGGCGGGCTTCCGGGCCCGGAGGAGCTGCAGCAGGTAAAACAGCGTGTTGCCGCTGTCCAGAATGTCCTCCACCACGATGACGTCCCGGCCCTCAATGTCGTCGGACAGGTCCTTGGTGATCTGTACCTGGCCGGACGAGGTGGTACCTTTCCCGTAGGAGGAAACGGACATAAAGTCCACGGTGCAGGGCAGGTCGATGCTGCGGGTCAGGTCGGCCATGAAGATATAGGAACCCCGCAGCACGCTGATGAGCACGGGCTCCTTCCCGGCGTAGTCGGCGGTGATCTGTTCGCCCAGTTCCCGGACCCGCTGTTTCAGTTCCTCCTCACTGAACAGAACCCGTTCGATCTCGTTGTCGCAATAGGCCATGCTTCTCACTCTTTCTTTAATGTGATTTCAACTGCCTCTTCCCCCGGCCGGGCCAGCCGGGACACATCGGGGCCAAAGGAGGCCACCGCCAGCACGCCGGCGTCGTCAGCCAACACGGGCACCAGCGCCCGGCGCTCCAGAGGGATCTTTTCGTCGATAAACAGCTTTTTCAACGTCTTGCCGCTCCGCCCCGGCAGCTCGATGGCATCGCCCGTCCGGCGGGGCCGCAAAGTCAGCGCACCTTTTATCTTAGCACAGGAAAGGTAAAAAGTGTCGGGTTTTTTGAAGCTTTTCTCCGGGCACACGGTCTTCCGGCAGGCGACCGACCAGCCCGTGTCCCCGTAGACGGTCTGCCCGTCCTCCTGAACGGGCATGGGCGGCGGGGGAGGGGGCGGCTCTTCTGCCGCTTTGAGCACCAGATCGCCGTACTCCCGCCGGGCGGTCATGCCGGGCAGATCCACGCGCCCGGAGGGATCGCCGCTTCGGCACAGCCGAAGCAGCGCGTCCATATGCGCGGCGGTACAGTTTTTCCCGCCGCCCGCCTGTTCCAGCAGCCGCCGGACGGCCCGGAGCGCCACGGGGTCGGGAAGCTCAGCCAGCAGCCCGGCTTCGATGACCAGCCCGTCGGGGGTCCTATGCCCTTGGGCGGCGGCCTGGGCCGCCTGGGTGTTTAAACAGTCGTTGTCAGCACGCAGCCGCTCCGCGGCGGCGGATAGATGCTCCGCCGCCCGGGGATTGGCCTGCTCCAGCAGGGGCATGACCCGGCGGCGCAAAAAGTTGCGGGTATAGGTTTCGTCGGCGTTGGTGGAGTCCTCCACCCAGGCCACATTGTGGCGGGCGCAGTATTCCTCCACCTCGGCGCGGGTGCAGGTCAGCAGGGGGCGCACCACCTTCCCCCGGCGGGGCGGGATGCCGGTCAGCCCCTGCAGGCCCGAACCGCGAACCAGGTGGAACAGCAGAGTCTCGGCGTTGTCGTCGGCGGTGTGTGCTGTGGCGATGCGCGAAGCGCCCAGCTCCTGGGCCGTGCGCTCCAAAAAGGCGTAGCGCAGGGCCCGGGCGGTCTCCTCGATCCCCCGGCCGCTCCGCGCGGCCTCCCCCCGCACATCTCCTCTGCCGACGGAGAGCGGGATGCCCCGCTCTTCACACCAGGCGCGGACAAATTCCTCGTCCCGGTCGGACTCGGCGCCCCGCAGCCCGTGGTTGAAGTGGGCTGCCCGGAGGGAAAAGCCCCCTTCCGGGGCCAGGGTATGAAGCAGATGAAGCAGGCACATGGAGTCCGCGCCGCCGGAGACGGCGCAGAGTACCAGCTCGCCTGCGGGAAGCATCTGGTATTCGGCGCTGAGCGCCCGCAGCTTTCGGATCATTCCTCGTACCTGCGCTCAATGGTGCGGAAGGTGGTAAACTCAGGCAGCCACTGCAAATCGAGAATACCGGTCTCACCGTGGCGGTTCTTGGCGATGATGCAGTTGGCGATGTTGCGGTTTTCGGTGTTCTCGTCGTAGTAGTCCTCCCGGTGGAGGAACATGACAATATCGGCGTCCTGCTCGATGGCGCCCGATTCACGCAGGTCGGACAGGCGGGGCATCCGCACCTTGCCCTCCTTCTCGTTGGAGCGGGAGAGCTGGGACAGGCAGATGACGGGCACCTTTAGCTCCTTGGCCATGATCTTCATGGAGCGGGAGATGTCGGCCACCGCCTGCTGGCGGTTCTCGCCGGAATAGGACTTGCCTCCGGCGGACTGCATCAGCTGCAGGTAGTCCACCACCACCAGGCCCAGGTTGTCCACCCGGCGGCAGGCGGCGTTCATATCCGCCACGGTCAGGGAGGGGTTGTCGTCCAGCAGGATACGGGTCTTGGACAGGGCGGCGGAGGCCGCGCCGATCTTCTTCCAGTCGTCCATGGTCAGGCCCTGGCCGGTCAGCAGCTTTTTGCTGTCCACGAAGCACTCGCTGGAGATCAGGCGCATGGCCAGCTGCTCCTTGGACATTTCCAGGGAGAAGATGACCACTGCCTTGCCCGAGGACTTGCCCGCGTGGAGGGCCATGTTCAGGGCCATGGAGGTCTTGCCCATGCCGGGGCGGGCGGCCAGAATGATCAGGTCGGAGGGGTTCAGGCCGGTGATGCGCCGGTCCAGGTCGGACAGGCCGGTGGGCAGGCCGGGGAACTCGCTGCCCGAAGCGGCCAGCTCGCCCAGGCGGTCATACACATTCTGGATGGCCGTGGAGATGTGCTCCAGCCCCCGGGTGGAGCGGCCCTGGCGGATGGCGTAGATCTTCTGCTCGGCGGCCTCCAGCACCTGCGCGCCGGTGCCCTCACCGGCCTGCACCATGCCGGTGACCTCGCCGGCGGCCTCGGCCACCCGGCGAAGCAGGGCCTTGTCCCGCACAATGGAGACATATTCCCGGACATTGGCGGCGGTGGGGGTGATCTCCATCAGCTGGAGAATGTAGCGGTCGGTGGTGTTTTCCTTGAAGACGCCGTTCTGCCGCATCTGATCCAGCACGGTGACCAGATCGATGGAGGCGGACAGCTCCACCATCCGGTAGATGGTCTCGTAGATCTCCCGGTTCTGCCGCAGGTAAAAGTCCTCCGGCTTCAGGGCGGTGACCACCTCGGGAATACAGCTCTCGTCGATCAGCATGGAACCCAGCACCGCCTGCTCCGCCTCGGTGCTGTGGGGCATTTGTCTGCTTAAAAGCTCGTCCAGTGGGACCGCCTCCTTTCCGCGTTTTTGATGGGACTGTTTATTCCTCCGCGACGACCACCTTGACGGTGCCGACCACGTCGTGGCCCAGCTTGGCCTTCAGGTCGTAGCCGCCGAAGCTCTTAATGGGCTCATCCAGAACCAGCTTGGTCTTATTGATGTCAATATTGTGCTGAGCCTTCAGCGCGTCAGAGATCTCCTTGGTGGTGACGGCGCCGAACAGGCGGCCGCCGGTGCCGGCCTTGGCCACAATGCGCACCGTCAGATTCTTGAGCTGCTCGGCAGTGGCCTCGGCCTGGGCCTTCTCCTCGGCCAGCTTGGCCAGACGGGCCTTCTCCTGCAGCTTCATGGTGTTCACGTTGTCGGCGCTGGCCTCCACGGCCAGCTTCTTGGGCAGCAGGAAATTGCGGGCGTAGCCGTCGGAGACGTCCACCATCTGGCCCTTCTTGCCCTGGCCCTTTACATCTTGCTGTAAAATCACTTTCATAACGGAAGTTCCTCCTTCTTATTCATCCTCAAAATATTGATTGATGGCGGATACCAACTGCTGGGCCACTTCCGCCACGTTGTGTCCCGGCACCTGGGCGCCCGCGGTGGCGGCGTTTCCGCCTCCGCCCAGCTTTTCCAGAATGACCTGCACGTTGGTGTCGCCCATGCTGCGGGCGGAGATCATCACCTTGTCGTCCAACGGGAACAGGACGAAGGACGCCTCAATGCCCGCGATGTTCAGCAGCTCGTCGGCCGCCTGGGCGGCGGTGACACGGCCCACAGTATGGGGCACCTGGGCGATGGCGATGTTGTTGCGGCAGAGCCGGGCGTTCTGGATAATATCATACCGGGCGATGGTGCCATCCAGGTCGTTCTGGAAGTAGAGCCGCACTTCGCTGGGATCGGCTCCCGCCCGGCGCAGGAAGGCCGCCGCCTCAAAGGTGCGCCCGCCGGTGCGCATGGTAAAATGCTTGGTGTCCAGCACGATGCCGGCCAGCAGCGCCTCCGCCTCCGGCCGCAGCAGGTTGGCCGGCTCCAGGATATACTGCAGCAGCTCCGTGACCAGCTCCGAAGCGGACGAGGCATAGGGCTCATGGAAGTTCAGGGCCGCGTCCGCGATATAGGTGGCCGCCCGGCGGTGGTGGTCGATGACCGCAACCTTGTTGCAGGAGAGCAGCAGTTCCTCCGACTGCACCTGCTCCGGGCGGTTGGTGTCCACCACCACCAGCAGGGAGCTGGAGTCCGCCGCCAGCAGCGCGTCCTGGGGCGAGAGGAAACAGCCCGCGTACTCCGGCAGGGCCGCCAGACGGTTGGTCATGTCGTCAGCCGGCGCAGGGTTTGGTTCCTTGATGATATACGCCGGGGTCCCCCGCTTGCGGGCGACCGCGAACACGCCGGCGGCGGCGCCGATGCAGTCCAGGTCGGCGTACTTGTGGCCCATGATAAAGACCTTGGAGGCGTCGGCCACCAGCTCGCCCAGGGCGTTGGCCATGACCCGGCTCTTGACCTTGGTGCGCTTTTCCAGCTCCTTGGTGCGCCCGCCGTAGAACTCGAACGTAAAGCGGTTTTTGATGACCGCCTGATCGCCGCCCCGGGACAGGGCCATCTCGGCTGACAGGGAGGCGTATTGGAACAGCTCCTGGAAGTTCTCGGCGTCCTTGCCGATGCCGATGGACAGGGTGGCGGGGATGCCGCCGGGATTGTGGATGCTGTGCACGGCGTCCAGGATGGGGAACTTCTCCTCCTGCAGCTTGGGCAGGTGACACGCCTCAAAAATGAGCAGATAGCGGTCCCGGTCCAGCTGGGCAAACAGGCCGTCGGTCTGCTCCGCCAGCTCGCCCAGCTTCTGGCTGATCTCGCTGAGGATAGCGGAGCGGGTATTCTCCGCCACGTTTTTCAGCACCTCGTCGTAGTTGTCCAGCAGCAGCAGGGCCACCACGGGCCGGCTGTCGGCATAGGTGCGCCGCAGGTTGGAAAACTCGGTCACATCGATCCAGTAGGTGGTGGCCAGGAACCCCTGGCCGTCCTGATTGCCCGTGTGGACCAAATGGCCGAACACCATGTAGCGCCGGTCGCCCAGGGTCACTTCCTCGGGGCACTCGCTTTTCCCCTCCAGCAGCCACCGGGCAGAGAAGCCGGGCACCAGGGCGGACAGCTTGGTGTCAAACAGGTGCTCCCGCTCTCCGGTCAGGCGGAGGAAACGGTCGTTGGACCAGATGACCTCGTCGCTCTCCGGGCGGAAAATGACCATGGGCAGAGGCGCGTTGAGCATCGTGTCCTTGGTGGCGGCGTCCATGTTGTAGGAGACCGAGTCGATGTATTTCAGGATCTCCCTGCGGCGGTGGGCGTTGCTCTGGCGGAAGTAAAAATACAGGCCCACAGTGGCCGCCAGCTCCACGGCGGCCAGAGCGAACTCGCCCAGCACAGCGGCGGCGGCGGCAAAGATTACCATAACGATGAAATACAGCCGCATCCCCGGCTCCAGCAGCCGGGATAATTTCTTCCGATTCACACCGACGCCTCCTTCATTGGCATAAAGAGCACAAAATACAGCAGATTCGAGATATATTATTATATCAAAGCAGGGCGGGAATTACAAGGATAACCCCGTCAAACCCCCGTCTTTTTTCAGCCGGGCCCTCCGGGCAAAAAAAGAACGCCGGCCGCAAACGCGGCCGGCGTTCTGAAAATCCGGGCAATTAGCCGATGGCAGTCAGGCCGCCGTCGGGATACAGGATGTTGCCGGTCATGTAGTCGGAAGCGGGGGAAGCCAGGAAGATGGCGGTGCCCACCACGTCCTCGGGGGCAGCGGTCTTGCGCATGGGCACGGCGTCGGCCAGGCTCTTCAGATACTTCTCGCCGCCGCGCTGCTCGATGACGGGAGCCATCATCGGGGTCAGGGTGACAGTGGGACCGAAGGCATTGACAGTGATGCCGTGGGGGCCGAACTCGGAAGCCAGCTGCTTGGTCAGCATATCAACAGCACCCTTGGTGGCGCAGTAACCGGCGTTGCCGGCGCCCTTGGTGGCGATCTTGCCGCGGGTGGAGGACACGTTGACGATCTTGCCGTAGCCGTTCTTGATCATGTACTGACCGAAGTGCTTGCAGCACAGCATGACGCCATAGACGTTGACCTGGAGCATCTGCATGTAGACGTCCATGGGGAACTCCTCGGCGGGGAACTTCTTGTTGAAGCCCTGGGAGCAGACCAGGATCTCAACCACGCCCATCTCCTCGTTGGCCTTCTTGGCGCAGGCGGCGACGGACTCCTCGTCGGTGGCGTCCACGGTGTAGTAGCGGACGTCCTTGCCGCAGGCTTCCTTGATCTCCTGGGCAGCGCGGATCAGGGACTCCTCCTTACGGGAGGCAATGGCGACGTTGGCGCCGGCCTCAGCCAGGCCCTGGGCAACAGCCTGACCAATGCCGCCCGCGCCGCCGATGACAACGGCATTCTTGCCGGTCAGGTCGAACAGTTTGCAGCTCATTGTAAAATTACTCCTTTTATGTAGGGTTTAATTACTTGGTCATGGTGACCAGCATCTTGGTGGTCACATAGCCGGTGTTGTCGATCTGGCGCTCGGTGCCGGGGCCCATGTGGACGGAATCGCCGTCGTGCAGAACGACCTTATCGCCATCGCCGAAGGTGACGGTGACCTCACCGGACACACAGTAGTAGATCAGCTCGCAGGGAGCGGGAGCCATGTGGGAGCCGCCGCCGGGCAGGAAGTGGGTCAGGCCCATGGTGGTGTGGCCGTCGTTAACCTCGTCAGCATTGTGCAGACGAGTGGTCAGGCAGGAGTAGTGGCCCTTGCCCTCATAAGTGGTGTAGCCGTCAACAGGAGTAAACTTGTGGCTCATAATAAACATCCTTTCAGATTATATTTGCCATATGGTTTGAACCATGGCGAAATCGCACATTCTAGTTTAGCACAACCACATGGAAAGTCAAGGGATTTTCTGGCCGTGCATCCTAAATTCTTGCAGTTTTTATTACTTATTTTCCACTATTTTCAACGAAAGTCCACTCAAATACCGCCGCGCCAGGTCCAGAGCGTGGTGGGCCGCGGTGGTGCGCACCCGCTCCCGGCTCGCGCCGCTCAGGGTCATGATCCGCACAAAGGTCTCATTCCGGGCAGCCAGGGCGATGTAGACCAAGCCCGCCGGATTGCCCCGTTCGTCGCTGCCCGGCCCGGCCACGCCGGTGGTGGCCAGCGCCAGGTCGCAGCGCAGCGCTTTCCGCGCCCCTTCCGCCATGGCCCGTGCCACCGGCTCCGACACCGCGCCGACCTCGTCCAGCAGGTCTTCCGGCACGCCCAGCACCGCCGTCTTGACCTCATTGCAGTAGCTGACCACCGCCCCCTTGAACACGGCGGAGGACCCGGGCACGTCGGTCAGCCGCTTGGCGATCAGCCCGCCGGTGCAGGACTCGGCGGTGCCCAGGGTCAGGTTCTTCTCCTTCAGCAGCTCCAGCACGGCCGTCTCCAGGTTGGGCACGTCCGCGCCGTAGACCACGTCGCCCAGCAGGGCGCGCAGGTCCTCCTCCACCGGGGCGATCAGGGCCCGGGCAGAGGCCTCGTCCGCCGCCTTGGCCGTGATGCGCAGCTCGCACTCTCCCTCCTTGGCGTAGGGCGCCAGGGTGGGGTTGGTCATGGCGTTCATCTTCTCCCGCAGCAGGGATTCCATTTTGGACTCGCCCATGCCGAAGATCTTTAAGGTACGGGAGCAGATGACCCCCTCGCCCAGGGCAGCCAGGTAGGGCATGGCCTGCTTTTCGAACATATCCCGACATTCGGAAGGCGGGCCGGGCAGCATGAGCACGTGCTTGCCTTCGGCCCGGAACGCGCAGCCGGGGGCAGTGCCGCAGGCGTTGGGAAAAATGGTGCAGCCCTCCGGCAGTTGGGCCTGCTGGAGATTGTTCTCCGTCATCTGCTGGCCCCGCCGGGCAAACCAGGTGCGCAGCTCGTCCGCAATGTCCTCGTGCAGCACCAGCTTCTTCCCGAACGCCGCGGCCAGGGTCTGCTTGGTCAGATCGTCGCAGGTGGGCCCCAGGCCGCCGGTGGTGATCAGAATATCCGCCCGGCCCTTGGCCGTCTCCACCGCCTGCTTCAGCCGCTCGGGGTTGTCTCCCACCACCGTGTGATAGTAGACGTTCAGCCCCAGCTCACTGAGTTTGCGGGAGAGCATCTGGGCGTCCGAATTGACAATGTTGCCCAGCAGCAGTTCGGTCCCCACCGAAATGATCTCTACCGTATGGCTCACAGTTCAAAACCCTTCTTTCAGCGTCCGATGGGCACCCGCTCGATGCCCTCCACCGCCTCGGCCACCAGACCGTCGATGTCCAGCACGGCCTCGGCCTCCTCCACGTCCTCCAGACGGGGACGGGTGCGGGGGTGCTTGGGGGTAAAGACGGTGCAGCAGTCCTCATAGGGCAGGATGGAGGTGTCCAGGGTGTCGATCCTCCGGGCGATGCGGATGATCTCCTCCTTGTCCATGCCGATCAGGGGGCGGAACACGGGCAGCGTGCACACCGCGCCGGTGCAGGCCATGGCCGCCGTGGTCTGGCTGGCCACCTGGCCCAGGCTCTCGCCGGTGACCAGGGCCCCGGCGTCCACGCGCTTAGCCACCTGCTCGGCAATGCGCATCATGAAGCGGCGCATGATGATGGTAAACAGTTCATCGGGACAGTTTTTGCGGATCTCCTCCTGAATATGCGTAAAGGGCACCACATGGACCATGTGGCGGCCCACCCAGGGGGCCAGGATGCGGGCCAGATCCAGCACCTTTTCCTTGGCCTCAGGGGAGGTGTAGGGGTAACTGAAGAAGTGAACCATCTCCAGGGAAAGACCCCGCTTGGCCATCATCCAGGAGGCCACGGGGGAGTCGATACCGCCGGACAGCAGGCTGACCGCCCGGCCGCCCATGCCCACTGGCAGGCCGCCGGCCCCCGGCTCGGGGTCGGCGTGGACGTAGGCGGCGTAGTCGCGCACCTCCAGGTTGACGGTCAGCTCCGGGTCGTGCATGTCGGCCTCCAGGTGGGGGTAGGCGTCGTGCAGTTCGCCGCCCACATACTGGGACAGCTGGATGGAGGTCATGGGGAAGGACTTGTCCGCCCGCTTGGACTCCACCTTGAAGGACTTGGCGCTGCGCAGCTGCTCGTCCAGGTAGAGCTTGGCGGCGGCCAGCATGGCGTCCTTGTCCTTTTCGCAGGCGTGGGCCCGGGTGACGCCCACCGCGCCGAAGAGCATCTTCATGGCCTCGTAGGCCCCGTCCATGTCGCAGGTGTCCTCCTGGGGTTCAATATATGTGGTGGACTGGCGGGTGTAGACCTTGAATTTTCCAAAGGGCTTCAGCCGCCGCTTGGCGTTGCTCATGAGTTTTTCCTCAAAGCTGTGGCGGTTGCCGCCCTTCAGCACCAGTTCGCCCAGCTTCAGCAAAATGATCTCGTTCATCGGTTTATCCTTCCCCAATTCGTTTTGTATCATGAATATGTTATTTTATCGCAGAATCCGAAAAGACGCAAGGGCCGCTGCCCATTGATTTTCATTCCCGAAACCGATATAATAAATGTCACCTTTTAAAAAGGATGAACTTTTATGAAACAGGAACGTTTTTTTATCGTTGAGACTGAAACCACCCTGCTGCCCTTCCTGCTGGAGCACATGAAGGGGCTCTCCCGCAACAGTGTGAAAAACCTGCTCCCCCGCCGCCAGGTGCTGGTGGACGGACAGCCGGTCACCCGGCACGACCGCGTCCTGAAACCCGGCACGAAGGTCGAGCTGCTGGCCGCCGGGTCCAAGGCCCCGCCCTTTCCCATCCTCTACGAGGACGACGACCTGCTGGTCATTGACAAGCCGGCGGGGCTGCTGAGCGTGGCCAGCGACAAAGAGAAAAACCGCACCGCCTACCGGGCCGTGTCCGACTATATGAAGGGAAAAGGCGGCCGGGTGTTTGTGATCCACCGTCTGGACAAGGACACCTCCGGCGTGCTCCTGTTCGCCAAGAGTGAGAAGGTCAAGCGGGCCTACCAGGACAACTGGGATGCTCTCGTGCGTGAGCGCACCTACCTGGCCCTGGTGGAGGGCACGCCCAAGAGCGCCGAAGGCACAGTCCGCTCGTATCTCAGGGAGACCGAGACCCACCTGGTCTATTCCGTGGACCGTCCGATCGGGAACGCCAAGGAGGCAATTACCCACTACCGCCTTCTGGCCCAGAAAGGTGCCTTCTCCCTGTTGAAGGTCAGCCTGGACACAGGACGCAAAAACCAGATCCGCGTCCACATGAAGGACCTGGGCATCCCGGTCACGGGGGACAAAAAGTACGGTGCCAACGCCAATTCCCTGGGCCGGCTGGGCCTTCACGCCCATGTGGTCCGTGTAATCAACCCCTTTACCAAAAAAGAGATGACCTTTACGGCCCCCGCGCCCAAAGGGTTTCGGGTATAAAAACGAGGAGCCGTTGCCGGCTCCTCGTTTTTTCAGTCTTTCAAAATGGTCGTGCGGTACTGGATGGCCTCGGCCAGATGCTGTACCTGCACGGTCTCACTGTTGTCCAGGTCCGCGATGGTGCGGGCCACCCGGAGAATACGGTCATAGCTGCGGGCTGTCAGGCCCATGCGTTCAAAGGCTCCCTTCATCAGCTTCTGCCCGCTCTCGTCCAGGGCGCAGCAGGCCTGCAGCTCCTTTTGCCCCATGCGGGCGTTGCAGTCGGGACCGTCGGTGCCGAAACGCCCGGTCTGCAGGGCTCGGGCGGCATCCACCCGCGCCTTAATGACCGCCGACGGCTCGGCTTGGGGCTTCCGGGACAGCTCCTCGAATTCCAGCGGCGGGACCTGCACATACAGGTCGATGCGGTCCAGCAGGGGGCCGGACAGCCGCCCCAGATACCGCTGTACATCGCTCTCCCGGCACCGGCAGCGTCCCGAAGGGTGGCCGTACCAGCCGCACTTGCAGGGGTTCATGGCGCACACCAGCATAAACCGGCTGGGGAACACCTCCGTCCCGGAAACACGGGAGATCTGCACCTGGCCGTCCTCCAGAGGCTGGCGGAGCACCTCCAGGGTCTCCTTGCCGAACTCGGGCAGTTCGTCCAGAAAAAGCACGCCGTTGTGGGCCAGGGAGATCTCCCCCGGCCGGGGCGGTGACCCGCCGCCCGCCAGGCCCATGACCGAGACGGTGTGGTGGGGCGCCCGGAAGGGCCGCCGTGTCAGAAGGGGCCGCTCCCGGCTGGTCATGCCCAGGACCGAGTGGATCTCCGTGACCTCCAGGGCCTCCCGCCGGGTCATATCGGGCAGGCTAGAGGGCAGCCGCTTGGCCAGCATGGACTTGCCGGAGCCCGGCGGCCCGCACATTAAAATATTGTGCCCGCCGGCGGCGGCGATCTCCAGGGCGCGCTTGACCGCCTCCTGTCCCTTGACGTCGGCAAAATCGGGCATCGGTTCTTCCGCGCCGCCGCCCTGCCAGGGCGGGGCGGGCGTGATGGGCTCCTCTCCCCGCAGATGGGCGCACAGCTGGGGCACGCTCTCCACCGGATACACGGTCAGCTCCCCGGCCAGGGTGGCCTCGGAAGCCGAATCGGCGGGAACGTATAGTTCTTTGATCCCGGCACGCCGGGCCGCCAGGGCCATGGGCAGCATCCCGGCGATGGGCCGCAGCCGCCCCGACAGGGACAGTTCGCCCACAAAGGCGGCGTCATCCCCGGGCGGTTTCAGCTGTCCTCCGGCGGCCAGGATGCCCACCAGAATGGGCAGGTCATACACCGTGCCCGCTTTCCGCCGGTCGGCGGGGGCCAGATTGACGGTAATGCGGGAGACAGGGAAGGAATAGCCGCAGTTTTTGACCGCCGCGCGTACCCGGTCCCGGGCCTCGCTGACCGCGGCGTCGGGCAGGCCCACCACTGTGAAATTGGGCAGGCCGCCGGACAGGTCGCACTCCGCCGTGACCTCATATCCGGTCACGCCGTGCAGCCCCAACGAGCGAACTTTGCAGAACACAGTACAGCCTCCTTCCGCCGTTCTCTGACACGTTCTCCCGCCGCCCCTGTGCTAAGATGGGGTCGTCCGTTCCGGCGGGTTTCGCTTCTCCCGAACATCATACATGATTTTTACAAAGTTTGCAATGATTCCCCCGTCAAATTTACCGTCCTCATCTGTTCGTTTCACACTTTGATTCATTGCATTGCTGAATTTTTACCAAGGAAGAAAATATGCGATTTACAAAAAATCATTCCGATGATAAGATAGAGACATCAAAAACACCGACACTTTAAAGGAGGAACTCTGATCATGGCAAGAAAGTTCAAAACCATGGACGGCAATACCGCGGCGGCGCACGTTTCCTACGCGTTTACCGAGGTTGCCGGCATCTATCCGATCACCCCGTCCAGTCCCATGGCGGACAGTGTGGATCAGTGGTCCGCCGCCGGCCGGAAAAACATCTTCGGCAACCGGGTCAAGGTCATTGAGATGCAGTCCGAGGCCGGCGCCGCCGGCACCGTGCACGGCTCCCTGAACGCGGGCGCCCTGACCACCACCTACACCGCTTCCCAGGGCCTGCTGCTGATGATCCCCAACATGTATAAGATCGCCGGTGAGCTGCTGCCCGCGGTGTTTCATGTGTCCGCCCGCACCGTGGCCACCCACGCCCTGAACATCTTCGGCGACCACTCCGACGTCATGGCCTGCCGCCAGACCGGCTTCGCCATGCTGGCCGAGGGCAACGTGCAGGAGGTCATGGACCTGGCCCCCGTGGCCCATCTGGCCGCCATCAAGGGCCGCGTCCCCTTCATCAACTTCTTCGACGGCTTCCGCACCTCCCACGAGATCCAGAAGGTGGCCGTGTGGGATTACGACGATCTGGCCGAGATGTGCGACATGGACGCCGTGGACGCCTTCCGCAAGCGTGCCCTGAACCCCGAGCGGCCCACCATGCGCGGCAGCCATGAGAACGGCGATATTTTCTTCCAGCACCGGGAGGCCGCCAACTCCTACTACGACGCCCTGCCCGACGTGGTGGAGGAGTACATGGACAAGATCAACGCCAAGCTGGGCACCGACTACAAGCTGTTCAACTACTACGGCGCTCCCGACGCCGACCGCGTCATCATCGCCATGGGCTCCATCTGCGATGTGGCCGAAGAAGTCATCGACTACCTGAATGCCCGGGGCGAAAAGGTGGGCCTGGTGAAGGTGCGTCTGTACCGCCCCTTCCGGGCCGACAAGCTGCTGTCCGTCATCCCCGAGACCGTCAAGAAGGTCGCCGTTCTGGACCGCACCAAGGAGCCCGGCGCTCAGGGCGATCCCCTGTACCTGGACGTGGTCACCGCCTTCGCCAACGCCGGCCGCCAGGCCGCCATCGTGGGCGGGCGCTACGGTCTGGGCTCCAAGGACACCCCGCCCAGCAGCGTGTTCGCCGTCTATGAGGAGCTGGCCAAGGATGCGCCCAGGCGTCAGTTCACCATCGGCATCGTGGACGACGTGACCCACACCTCCCTGGCGGAGAAGCCCGCCCCCAACACCGCCGCGGAAGGCACCATCGAGTGCAAGTTCTGGGGTCTGGGCGGCGACGGCACCGTGGGCGCCAACAAGAACTCCATCAAGATCATCGGCGACCACACCGACAAGTACGTGCAGGCGTATTTCCAATACGACTCCAAGAAGACCGGCGGCGTGACCATCAGCCACCTGCGCTTCGGCGACAAGCCCATCCGCAGCCCCTACTACATCAACAAGGCCGACTTCGTGGCCTGCCACAATCCCTCCTACATCACCAAGGACTTCCCCATGGTCCGGGATGTGAAGCCCGGCGGCGTGTTCATGGTCAACTGCCAGTGGTCCGAGGAGGAGCTGGAGCGCCAGCTGTCCGCAAGCGCCAAGCGCTACATTGCGGAGAACGACATCCAGCTGTATATCATCAACGCCATCGACCTGGCCATTGAGATCGGTATGGGCAAGCGCAATAACACCATTCTCCAGTCTGCCTTCTTCAAGCTGGCCAACGTCATGCCCATTGAGGAAGCCATCGGCTACATGAAGGACGCCGCCACCCACTCCTACCTGAAGAAGGGCCAGGACATTGTGGACATGAACCACAAGGCCATCGACCTGGGCGCCACCGCCTTCAAGAAGGTCTCCGTGCCCGCCTCCTGGAAGAACGCCGAGGACGCCCCCAAGACCACCGTCCACACCGGCCCCGCCAAGCTGGTGAAGATGGTGGAGGACATTCTGGACCCCGTGGACCGCATGGACGGCGACAGCCTGCCCGTCTCCGTCTTCACGCCTCACGCCGACGGCACCTTCGAACTGGGCGCCTCCGCCTGCGAGAAGCGCGGCGTAGCCGTCTCCGTCCCCGAATGGGATGAGAACAAGTGCATCCAGTGCAACCAGTGCGCCTACGTCTGTCCCCACGCCACCATCCGCCCCTTCGCCCTGACCGACGAGGAGGCCAAGAACGCCCCCGCCGCCGCCAGGATCGTGGACGTGAAGGCCGGCAAGGGCAAGGGCGTGTACAAGTTCTCCATGGCGATCAGCCCCCTGGACTGCATGGGCTGCTCCGTGTGCGCCAACATCTGTCCCACCCACGCCCTGACCATGGTCTCCCAGGCCAGCCAGGCGGAGCAGCAGGACGTGTTCAACTACATGGTGGACAACGTCTCCGTGAAGGACGATGTGGCCGACCTGACCGTCAAGGGCAGCCAGTTTAAGAAGCCCCTGCTGGAGTTCTCCGGCTCCTGCGCCGGCTGCGCCGAGACCTCCTATGCCCGCCTGATCACCCAGCTGTTCGGCGAGCGCATGTACATCTCCAACGCCACCGGCTGCTCCTCCATCTGGGGCGGCCCGGGCGCCACCTCTCCCTACACCGTCAACGCCGAGGGTAAGGGTCCCGCATGGTGCAACTCCCTGTTTGAGGACAACGCCGAGCACGGTCTGGGCATGTACCTGGGCCAGAAGGCTATCCGCAGCTCCCTGGCCGCCAAGACTGAGAAGCTGATCGCGGTCCCCCACGCCCGTCCCGAGCTGAAGGAAGCCGCCCAAAAATGGCTGGACACCATGGAGGACGGCGCCGCCAACGGGGAGGCCGCCAAGGCCTACATCGCCGCTCTGGAGCAGAGCGTGCTGGGTGTGGACGAGGGCATCGCCTTCCTGAGCACCGACAAGGCCAAAGAGGTCTTCGGGGCCCGTCAGGCCGAGATGCTGGCCCATATGCAGGAGCTGAAGGCCGCGGGCAAGACCCACTGCGACTGCGAGGCCTGCGCCCTGGCCGCGGAGATCCTCTCCCAGAAGGAATACCTGTCCAAGAAGTCCGTGTGGATCTTCGGCGGCGACGGCTGGGCCTACGACATCGGCTTCGGCGGCGTGGACCACGTTCTGGCCACCGGCGAGGACATCAACATCTTCGTGTTCGACACCGAGGTCTACTCCAACACCGGCGGCCAGGCCTCCAAGGCCTCCAACATCGGCCAGGTGGCCCAGTTTGCCGCCGCCGGCAAGGCCATCGCCAAGAAGTCCCTGTCCGAGATCGCCATGCAGTACGGCTACGTCTATGTGGCCCAGATCGCCATGGGCGCCAACATGAACCAGACCCTGAAGGCCATTTCCGAGGCGGAGGCCTATCACGGTCCCTCCCTGATCATCGCCTACTCCCCCTGCGAGATGCACTCCATCAAGGGCGGCATGGCCAACAGCCAGGCCGAGATGAAGAAGGCCGTGGACTGCGGCTACTGGAACCTGTTCCGCTACAATCCCGCCCTGAAGGCGGAGGGTAAGAACCCCTTCACCCTGGACTCCAAGGCCCCCGCCGGCGGCTATCAGGAATTCCTGATGAACGAGGCCCGCTACTCCGCCCTGACCCGCTCCTTCCCCGAGCGCGCCCAGGAGCTCTTCGCCCAGAACGAAGAGGCGGCCAAGAAGCGCTACGAGCATCTGACCAAGCTGGTCCAGTTCTACGAGGAAAACTAACCCAAACATGGCAGCACCCCCGGCGTCCAGCGGACGCCGGGGGTGTTTTTCGTAAAGTTCGGAGTAACCTGACCATCCGCCCGTCACGGTTCTTCCAGCCTGCTCAAGCCCCAGGAAATCCAGTCCCAGGCGCTTCGCTCTCCGTTTCGGTCGGTGATGACCAGTCGGTCGCTCTCATCAAAAGACCATTGCACCACATCCATCCCGATCTCTGAAGCCATCCAGATGGGCCGGATCTCCCCGTCCGTCCAATCATAGAGATAAATGTGCTGCGACCAGGTCTTTTCGTCCTCGGTTACCCAGAAGGGGCGGCTGTCTCCATACCGCCCCTGCTTCCAGCAGAGGAGCATCAGTTCCTTTGCCCCGTCGTGATCGATGTCGCCCCAAAGTACATCCTGCACCCGGATCTCCCGGTCAGACTGCCACACCGCCTGACCCCGGTCGAAGACGGTCACCGTCCGGCGCTTCAGGATGATTTCTTCCGGCTCACCGTCTTCCGGCCGGCATTGGATCTGTGTTTTTTCCCAGGTGACCCAGGCCGGCAGGAGATAGCCGTTCCGCAGGAGCAGAAAGCACACAGCAGACGCAAGGAGACAGATTCCGGCAGCGAGGGCCAGCCAAACCCTGCGCTTCATTCCTGACTCCAATAGCTCTCTGTCCACCAGGGCTTTTCGATCCGGCTTCCGTAGCCGTACATCCCGTCTTCGCTCATCCATTCGCCGATCATCTGACGCCACTCGGTATCCGTCAGCCGTTCGCCGATGGGCTGTTCAAATTGATAGAAATTGTATACCGTACCGGAAGCAATGCGGAGCTGACCGTCCACCGGAACAATCACCAGGATCTCCGCGGGCCTGCCCGTGGCCACCTGCAGAACCCGTCCGTTGGGATCCGTGGCGATATCCGTCACCAGAGATGCGGGGATTTCCTGCGGAACCAAATACTCCGCGTCCGTTCGATCCTGGACAGCCTCGGTCCAGAAGTGCTCCAGGGCACCGCCGTATTCCCGGATCAGGTCGTATTCCTCGTCGGTCAGGGTCTCGTTGCATAATTCCTTGTTGGAGATCACCAGAAGCCGGCGGGCCAACTCCTCCAGACGGCTCAGGTTTTCCTTATCGGCGCTGTCGATCAGGCCGAACCCGTCCAAACCCTCTGCCGTCTGCTGAGCCAGCAGCATAAACCGCCGGTAGACCTCCGGTTCCGGCTCCACGTAGCCGCGGTCATCGATTACTTCCTCAGGGCCGCCGCCCATTTCCGCCATCATCTGCTTGGCATAGAGGACAGTGTCATGCTTCAGTTCCGTGAAGCTGCCCGCAAAGGTCTCCAGATCCTTTTTCAGCCATTCGGTGCTGGTCATAAAGGAAGGGTACCCCTCCCCCTTCGTCTCCAGCAGCGGCTCCAGGGTATAGAGCCAGCTGGAATAGAGGCTGGACGTCCAGGAGGCCTCGGTGGCACCACTGATAAATTCCCGCAGCTGGGTCATGTTCTCGCTGTAGCCGCTGTAGTCCGTGTCCCTCTGCTCCTCCAGCAGCTGCAAAGCCAGGTCGCTGCCCAGGGCGGCAGGCACGTCCAGGGTGTCGGGCAGCAGGCGCTTCTCGCCCGCGCTGTTCTCCTCCACGGCCCGGTAGACCAGCTGCTGCATGATGGCGGCATCAATGGTAAAGCGCTGGCCCATGAACCGGAAGCCCTTGTTCATCTCCCCCAGATCGCCCTCCTCGTCGGCGTACACTGGCACGGAATTGATGGCGGGCGCGCGCAGCTGCGCCGCCAGGTCCACGAACCGCGCGTAGGCACTTTCATCGCTCCGCAGAGCTTCCGCAGTCGGGTACCCGCCGTAGGCTTCCGCGATGGCCCCGGCGTACTCATAGTAGCCCAGGTCGTCGCTGACCCCGGCGAAGAAGGCGGTCACCGTGTAGATTTTCTCCCAGGTCCCGAGATCCGTGGCCGCCATGGCCAGGGTCATGAGCAGGGCGCTGCGGGTCAGGCTGTCGTTATTCTGGGCGAAGTTCACCTGACCGTACCACATCATGGCTCGGAAATACCGTTCCAGGATTTCGTCGCCCTCGTAATAACCCCGGGGCTTGTACTGGCTGTAATCCATATAGTCCTCTTCCAGCGGAGAAATGCTGATCCCCCCGGCGTCATAGATCAGCGCCAGCTCCTGCTCCACCAGTTCCGCCACGTCGGCGGGGATCTCCTGCGCGGGGTCCTGCAGGGCGGCCGCGACGGCAAAATACGCCACATTTCTGCGGGCCGCCTCCTCCCACTGACTTCCGGCCAGCTGCTTGTACTGCTCCACGCTGGTCTCCAGCATGGCTTTGCTCAAGGTCAGAAGCTCGTCCGCCAGATAATTCTTTTCCGTGCGGTTGAGCAGCAGGCTGAAATACAGATGATAGGTATGCATCAGGGAGTCCACCGTGACGTAATTGGGAATCTGTGCGTAGCGGTTGTATTCATAGATCTCAAAGAACTCATGATAATAAGAATCGGACACCACGAACAGATTCTGCTCCAACAGCTGCAGTTTTTCGTCCGACAAGTAATAGTAGTCATAGAACTGATCCAGATTGATCACGTCCGTCAAGCCTGCGGACACGGAGTAGGGCGGCACCAACGGCGTGACCGGCGTATTCTCCTCCCCCGCGGAAAAGTCCAGCAGCTGGATCCGCGCCGTGGACCCCGCCGGGAAGCCCAAGGTCTGCGCACCCTCCGGCTGCTCCTTGGAACCGGATGTGGTCGGCTGCTCCTCCGGCCCCGCCAGGGTGCGGCCGCCTTGGCCCGCCCACGGCTGGAGAACCGCCCCCGCCGCGATCACCAGGGCCAGACAGGCCGCAAGGACGGCAAACAGGGGCCAGCGGGGCTTTTTCTTCTTCTGGCGCAGGGCATCGACATGTTCCACCAGATCGTCGTCGATCCTTCCCATGGAATCGATCAGGTCATCTTTTTTCATCGTTCGAATCCCTCCTTTTCGAGATATGCCTTTAACCCTTGGCGGGTCCGGTACAGCATACTTTTAACCCTGGTCTCCGGCATGCCGCAATAGCCCGCTATGTCCTTCAGCGAATCAAAGAAATAGTATCTTCCGATAAACGTGTTTCTGGCCTCCTCCGGAAGTGTGCGCAGGAAGGTATTGACGGCTTCATCGAGCAGGATCGCATCCACTTCCTGCTCGGGGTCACTGTCATCGGAGAAGCTGTCACCTAATTCAGAAAGAGAGAGGGTATACTCAGAAGCGTACCGCTTCAACGCGTGCTTTTTCCGGAACACATCAATGGATAACTGGCGGGCGATCTTCCCCAGATAACTGGACAGGACACTGGGCTTGTGTGTCGGCATTGAGTTCCACGCTTTCAGATATGTATCATTGACGCATTCCTTGCTGTCTTCAAAATCAGAGAGGATGTTGTATGCGATCTTCGACAGGTAGGCGCCGTATTTCTGCGCCGTCTCCCGAATCGCGTCTTCGTTTCTGTCCCAGTACAAAGCAACGATTTGTTCATCTACCATGGGCACACCTCCTTCCCATATGCTGTTACAGGCACCCGTTACTATATATCCCGTAATTTCAATTGATTTGGTTTTACGGATTTTTCATTTTTTCAGTTTTATTTTATTATACCGCGGATCGGTTCATATGAAAAGGGCAGCTTCCCGCGGGAAGCTGCCCTTTCGCGTATTCGATCAAACCCCAGTGGACGCCGGGGGTGCGTTTTTTACCGCTGCCCTAAGGTGCGGCAGCCGGGGGTGGAGTTCCGGGAGGAGTAGGACCCGCTGTTGTAATTGTTTCCGCTCATGGACCCGCTGCCCATGGAGGAGCCGCTGCCGGAGGAGGAGCTGCTTCTCAGAATCCCGCTGACCCCGCCGGGGCTCAGGATCCCGCTGGTGATGCTGCTGTTCAGCAGCTGCTCCAGGGGCGGCTCGCTTCCGGGCGGGAAGAAGGTGACGAACTTCAGCGAGAAAATATCGCACACCTCAAAGGCCTTGTACTCCTCCAGATAGAGCACCACAACGCCGCTCCCCACAGAATAAATAATGCCCACCCGGCGTACGATGGTGGAGACGCCGATCAGGAAATCCGCGATGACGAATTTGCCCAGGTTTTCCGACAGGAGCTGCTGCATACTCCCTTGAAGCGCCGGTGTGTTGAAGTCCTCCGGAGGGGGTGTGTTGATCCCTCCGGTTTCCTGGATGGCGTTTAAACTGACGGCTGCTGGGCCGTCCGGATAGAATTGCGGCATGAATGATCTCCTTCCTGAATATGTAATGTCCGCTGAATAACTGCAGTGTGTTCCGATCCAGTTCCTATGTCTCCGCGTAATAGTCTGTCGGATTGTAAAAGCAGTGGTCCCCGATGCGCAGGGCGAACTCCCCCACGCGGGAGGGGAAATTGGTCCGGCACTCGGGTGAGTAGGGGTTAAAAAACCACAGGGCGAACCCCAGCCCCTGCAGGCGCTGCCCCGCCATAGCCCACTCGGCGATGGCGTAGTGCTCCGCCTCGGGCCTCATATTGTAAATGTTCTGCATGTTGTAACTTCCGCCCACAGTCTCCATGGCGCAGACGAACTGCCGGGGCTGGAACACCACCTGCTGCACCGTCATGAGCCTGCCGTACTCGCCGTAATCCACACGCACCCGGTTCATGACCACACAGGCCACCGCCCGCATGCCGTTGTCACCCTCGCCCCCCGCCTCACACTGGACAAGCCGCGCCAGGAGCTCCAGGTCTGAATATGCCAAGCTTGATACCTCCTTTCTCCGGGCCCGTATTGACAGGCGGAAAATGCCGCCGGGGCGGCATTCCCGCCTGTGAACACGCTTCTCATCCGGGCTCCAGGGTCTCTTCCAGCGCCGCGCTCTGCCTGTCGCGGCCAACGAGTTCCAGGTCGTTCAGCCGGATCAGAGCCGCCACAAAAACAAGAATGGACGCCAGCAGATTGGCCTGCGCGGACCTCTTTTCGGCGCAGTCTCCCTGACACAGCGTTTTTTTCATGGAACGGCAGGCCACCCAGGCAAAAAAGCCCGTGGCCCCGGTGACCAGGATGCTTGCCAGCCACCGCGCGGAAAACACGTCCGTCGTGTCCTCCTGTCCGCAGCACACCAGCCGCGCCAGACCGTCACGCTGCTCCACCGTAGCGGAAAAGGAGAGCAGGACGCCCACGATCAGCAGCAGCAAAAACAGGACCGTCCAGTCCAGGGTCGCCAGTTCATCCTTCTGTTCCAGTTGCGACTCTTCCATCACGCTCCCCCCTTTCCCTGTATTCTATGAACCGGGTGCCCCGGGAGGTGCGTGGTCCCCGGGAAAAGAAAAATGCCCGCCCGGGGAGCAATCCCCGGGCGGGCTTCATGCCGTTTCTTATTCGGCGTCCCAATCGACGTAATCGTCGTACTCGCTGCCGCAGCGGCAGCAGCCGGACTTACAGAGCTTTTCCTTGACGCAGCCGCAGGCGGCCTCGATCTTATCCCAAAACGCAATCACGCAGCAAACCGCCGCCGCTACCGCCAGCGCAGCGGCAACGATTTTGAGTACAAAACGGGCTACTTTCATGCTTGTTTCCTCCTGTTTTCTAAAAGATGCTTATAGTGTACACGATTTCAATGCAAATTACAATCACTGCTTTTACTTTTTCCCTTGTAATTTCATTGAAAATAGAATAAAATAAACTAACCTATCGGGTGATTTCCCAGGAAAGGACGGGATTCTATGAAGCTGCACACCGAAAAGGGCGATCTGATCATCAACAGCGACGTATTCACGACCATTACCGGCGCCGCCGCCACCAACTGCTACGGCGTCAAGGGCATGGCCGTGCGCTCCAAGACCGACGGTCTGGTGCATCTGCTGCGCCGGGAGTCCATGGCCAAGGGCGTCAAGGTTCTTTATAACGAAGACGGCTCCGTGTCCATCGAGCTGCACATCATCGTGGACAACGGCGTTAATCTGATGGCTGTCAGCCGCTCCATCATGAGCGAAGTGCGCTACAACGTCAGCCGGATCACCGGCGTTGAAGTCAAGAGCGTCAACGTCTGCATTGATTCCATGGTGATCGGGTAATAAGCCTTAAGGAGAAATTCGAACATGATCGAGACAATCGACGGCGGTCTGTTCCGGCGCATGGTCATCCACGCCGCTGCCGCTATTAACCTTGAAAAGCAGAGCATCAATGAGCTCAATGTGTTCCCCGTTCCGGACGGGGACACCGGCACCAACATGAGCCTGACCATCGGCACCGCCGCCACGGAGCTGAAGAAAAAGGCCCCCGCCGCCATCGGCGCCGCCGCCTCCGTCAACGCCTCCGCCCTGCTGCGGGGCGCCCGGGGCAACTCCGGCGTCATTCTCTCCCTGCTGTTCCGGGGATTCGCCAAGTCTCTGAAGGATATGGACACCGCCGACGGCGCGGCTGTGGCCGCCGCCCTGACCGAGGGCGTGGGCACC
>JBJEYS010000126.1:0-2119 GCA_051886995.1 Oscillospiraceae bacterium | reverse complement strand
TGGCCATCAGCTCGTCGATCTCCTGGGGCGTCAGCACGGCGGTGGGCTCGTCAAAAATCAGGATCTCATTGTCCCGGTAGAGCATTTTCAGGATCTCCACCCGCTGCTGCATGCCCACGGTGATGTCCTCTACCTTGGCGTCCAGGTCCACTTTCAGGCCGTACCGCTCGGACAGCTCCTCCACCTTTTTCCGGGCAGCTTTTTTCTGCAGGAAGCCTGCTTTCGTGGTCTCCGCGCCCAGAATGATGTTGTCCAGCACGGTAAAGACTTCAATGAGCTTGAAGTGCTGGTGCACCATGCCGATACCCAGGGCGGTGGCGTCGTTGGGGTCGTTGATCTTGACGGTCTGTCCGTTTTTCCGGATCTCTCCCGCCTCCGGCTGGTAGAGCCCGAACAGAACGCTCATCAGGGTGGATTTTCCCGCGCCGTTCTCTCCCAGAAGGGCGTGAATCTCCCCCCTGCGCAGCTGGAGGGTGATGTCGTCGTTGGCGATGATGCCGGGGAACTCCTTCGTGATGTGGAGCATCTCGATGATGTTCTCAGATTGCATGATAATCAGCCCGCTTCCTCCGTTAAAATACAGTTCAATTATATATTATGCCCCTATAAAAAACAAGAAATTTATCTACAAAAAGCGGGAGGAGGACGCGGTGCGTCCTCCTCCCGGAGGCAGATGCTATAAAAGAGATCAGACGATCTTCAGGGTCAGGTTGGAGTAGTCCTGCTCCAGGTTGCTGAAATCGTCGTCGATGACCAGCTTGCCGGACACGACATCGGCGAACTGAGCCTCATACTCCTCGACGGTGTAGTTTTTCATGCTCCAGGTAGCGGTGGGGATGCCGGTGGAACCCTCGGCAGCGCCCAGGCTGACGGCAGTGCCGCCGATCTCGCCCCAGGTGCCGTCAAAGACCTTGGCGCAGGCCCACTGGGCGGCATCGGACAGGCCCTTCATGGCGGAGGTAATAACGGTGTCAGACTCGCTGGACTGGTCCACGTCCACACCGACCACATACCCGTCGTTGGCGGAAGCGGCCGCGGCGATGGACTGGAACATGGAGCCGCCGCAGGCGAAGATGACCTCAGTGCCGTTCTGATACCAGCCGTTGGCCATGGTCTGCAGCTCGGGGGAGGCGCTGAAGCTTGCGCCGTACTCCCAGGAGTAGTTCATCTCGACCTGGACGTTCATCTCGGCAGCAGCCGCATTGGCGCCCTGGACGAAGCCGTAGCCGTAACGGCAGCAGGCATCATTGGTGCCGCCGCCGCCGCCGGAGAAGCCCAGCTTGGTGAAGCCTTCCTTGACGACAGCGTAGCCGGCAAAGTAGCCGCACTGTTCTTCCTTGAAGGCGATGCCGACCACATTGTCCAGGCCCAGAGACCAGCCGTCGATGAAGACAAACTTGGCGTCGGTGAACTCCTTGGCGGCGCGCTCCAGAGCGGTGGCCTGCATGAAGCCGGCGCAGACGACCACCTTGGCGCCGCCCTCGACGGCAGCCTTCATGGCATCATAACGGTCATCGTCGGTGGCCTGGTCGCCGTTGGCGGGCTGATAATACTTGTAGGACAGGCTGTTGGCGTTGGCATACAGCTTCACGCCGTCATAGGTGCCCTGGTTGAAGGACTTGTCCTTCAGCTGGCCGA
The DNA here is from genome assembly GCA_051886995.1 of Oscillospiraceae bacterium. GTDB lineage: Bacteria > Bacillota > Clostridia > Oscillospirales > Oscillospiraceae > JAJPXI01. The sequence goes on along the minus strand of JBJEYS010000126.1, from coordinate 481 downwards.
CGTCGGTGACGAAGGCCACCTCATACTTGCCGTCCTTGGAGGTCATGCTGTCGGGGATACTGTCGGCGCTGACTGTGCCGGAACCCTTGTCGTCGCTCTTGGAGGAGTCATCTTTCTTGCCGCACGCGGCCAGGGAAAAGACCATCGCCAATGCCAGGAGCAGTGCCAGGAGCTTGCTGAGCTTCTTCATTGTGTTTCCTTCCTTTCATTTTTTGTGGACGACATACGAAGTGAGTCGTCTTTCGCTTTTGTACAGGTGCATTATATCTCGTTTCCCCAAAAAGAGCAATCACATTTTTGCAAAAATGGAAATCTTCCCCGAATTAATAACCCGCACCCTGCTGGCCCTTCACGAGCTTCACGATCCGGCTGGTTCCCAAGCGGTCGGCCCCCAGGCTGATAAAGTCCTCCGCGTCCTGGAGGGATGAGATCCCGCCGGCCGCCTTGATCTTCACGCCGGGGCCCACATGGGCCTTGAACA
>JBJEYS010000125.1:0-2126 GCA_051886995.1 Oscillospiraceae bacterium | reverse complement strand
TCCCCGGTCAGGCCCTCGGTGTCGAAAGTCAGGTAGTCCTCGATGCACTCCGTGGCCAGGATGGGGGAGCCGGCGGCCACATTGCCCACCACGGGCACTTTGTCCTTTTTGGGCAGGTCCCCGGCGATGGAGATGGCCCGGGTCTTGCCCGCGGCCTGGGTGATCAGCCCGGCACTTTGCAGTCCTTTCAAATGAAAGTGAACGGTGGACGGGGACTTCAGCCCCACATACTCGCCGATCTCCCGGACGGAAGGCGGATAGCCGTGCTCCTCAGTGAAGGAGACGATGTAATCATAGATCTGCTGCTGTTTGGCGGTAAGCTGTTTCATGGCCAACCCTCCTTTTTCTGCTTGCATCATAGCATATAACCGCACAAAAGTCAAACAGTTGTTCTAAACATTTCAAAGAATGTTCACATTTTTTTCCTTGACATTTTATCACTGCGTGCTAAAATAGCTAAACATGTTAATTGTTAGCATGCGAAACAATTAGGAGGTGAAGACATGCCTTCCTCTGCTGAGGTCAAGAATATGCCGGGAATCCTCTTTCACGCGCTGCACCGGGCCCATATGAACGCGGTGCAGACCAAGCTGCACGAGCGCGGCCTGTCCGACCTGGGCTCTCCTATGATCCTGTTTATTCTGGATCACCACGGCGACCACGGCGAGATCGCCAGCCAGCGGGAGCTGGCGCAGACGCTGCGGGTCTCCCAGGCCACCATCGCCACATCGCTGAAATCCCTGGAGCGGCTGGGCTATGTGGAAAAGCGCCTGGACGACCGGGACAACCGGCGCAACCGGATCGCCATCACGGAAAAAGGGGCGGCGGCGGTCAAGCAGTGCTTTGAGGTTTTTAACGAAGTCGACCGGCAGATGACGGAGGGGCTCTCCCCGCTGGAGCGGGAGGAGCTGGACCGCCTGCAGCATCGAATGCTGGACAATCTGCGCGCATACAAAGAAAATGGAAAAGGAGGCTGCTGCCCGTGCTGCGAAGACTGACCCCCTATCTGAAGGGCTATGAACGGCCGGCCATGATCGGGCCAATCCTGATCGTGGTGGAGATCGTGTGCGAGCTGATCCTCCCCCTGCTGATGGCCAACATTATCGACGTGGGCATCAATGGGGGCGCGGGACTGGGCTATATTCTGAAACAGGGCGCCTTGATGGTCGTCCTGGCCTGCCTGTCCATGTTTGCCGGCGTCATGGCTACCAAATTTACCGCCACGGCCAGCATGGGCTTTGGCGCCAACCTGCGCAAGGGAATGTTTGATAAGATCCAGGAATTTTCCTTTGCCGACATCGACCGCTTTTCCTCCGCCAGCCTGGTCACCCGCATGACCAACGACGTGAACGCCATGCAGATGATGCTGGGCTTCGCCCTGCGTATGCTGGTGCGCGCCCCGGTGATGCTGATCGCCGCCTTGGCGGTGTGCGTTTCCATCAATGCCCGGCTGTCCCTGGTTCTGTTTCTCGTCATCCCCATCATGGCCGCCGCCATCGCCCTTCTGATGTCCTTCTGTATGAAGCTGTACAGCATCATGCAGAAGAAGATCGACAACCTGAACGGCACCGTGCAGGAAAACCTGGTGGCCATCCGGGTGGTCAAGGCCTTTGTGCGGGAAAAGCACGAGAATTCCAAGTTCAAAAAGAGCAACGATGAGCTGACGGCGTCCTCCCTGCGGGTGGGTACCCGGGTCATCATGATGCAGCCCATCATGATGATCGCCCTGTACGCCGCCATTGTGGGCGTGCTCTGGCTGGGCGGCAACCAGGTCATCGTGGGCGACATGCTGGTGGGCGATCTGACCTCCTTCATCACCTATATCTCCCAGATCCTGATGAGCGTGCTGATGGTGGCCATGAGCCTGCTGCAGTTCTCCCGCGCCCAGGCCTGCGCCAAGCGCATCTGCGAGGTGCTGGACACCGAGCCCGACATCCGGGACGGCGAAGGCGCGGCCAACGCCGCGCTGCCGGAATCCCGGGGCGAGGTGGAGTTCCGGGACGTCTCCTTCCGTTACACCGCCACCGGCACGGGCGACGACGTGCTCTCCCACATCGACCTGACCATTGAGCCCGGCCAGTTTGTGGCCATCGTGGGCGGCACCGGCGTGGGCAAATCCTCCCTGG
>JBJEYS010000124.1:0-2129 GCA_051886995.1 Oscillospiraceae bacterium | reverse complement strand
GCGATGTCCCCGGCGGTGCCCCGCCAGCCCGCGTGGACGGCGGCGATCACTTTTTTCACCGGGTCGTAGAGCAGAACGGGGATACAGTCGGCGGAAAAGATGGTCAGGGCCAGGCCGGGCACGTCGGTGATCAGCCCGTCACATTCGTACCCTTCCGGGTCATACAGGTCGGCTTTTGCATCGGAGGGGGAGGCGGTGCGGATGACGGTGCCGTGGACCTGCTTGGTCATGACCACCCGGGAAACGTCCGCGCCGATGGCGGCGCAGAAGCGGCGGTAATTCTCCCGGACCCGGTCGGGCTCGTCCCCCCGGGTGGACCCCAGGTTCAAAGAGGCGTAAATGCCCGTGGAGACGCCGCCGAGACGGGTGGAAAAACCATGGGCAACGCCGCCGGCAGCCTGAAAGCTGTCGGCGGCGAGAAAGGTCACGCCGTTGACTTGATACTCCGTCATGGGCTCAGCCCTGGGGCGCCCCGTCGGGGTGGTATTCCTTGCAGGTGCACTTCTTCCACTTCTGGCCGCTGCCGCAGGGGCAGGGGTCGTTGCGGCCGATCTTGACACCCTTCTTGACGGGCTGCTTCTTGACGGTGCCGTCATTGCCGGCACTCTCGCCGGTGACCTTGGCCACCCGCTCGCGCTGGACGCTGTTGGTCTGTACCCGTACGGTGTAGATGCGCCGCACGGTCTCGGCCTGGATGGCGGCCACCATGTCCTCAAACATGTCGTAGCCTTCCTTCTTGTAGGCCACCACGGGGTCGGCCTGACCGTAGGCCCGCAGGCCGATGCCCTGCTTCAGCTCGTTCATGGCGTCGATGTGGTCCATCCAGTATTCGTCCACCACCCGCAGCATGACCACGCGCTCCAGCTCGCGCATGAGCGGTGTGCCAAGCGCCTGCTCCCGGGCCTGGTAGATCTTGTCGGCCTTGGACTGCAGCAGGTCGATCAGCTCTTCCTGCGTGTATTTAGCCAGTTCCTCGTCGGACAGGGTGGCTTCGCCCTCGGTCAGGAACACGTTCTTGAAGGGGGCCACGGCCACGGCGTAGTCCTCGGCGGTCATGTGGCTGCGCTCGCCCCAGTGGCCGATGATGGCGGAGGAGATGCCGTTGCGGATCATATTCTGGATGGAGCCCTTGAGCTCCTCGCCGTCCAGCACCTGACGGCGCTGTTTGTAGATGACCTCGCGCTGGGTGTTCATGACGTCGTCGTACTGCAGCACGTTCTTACGGGTCTGGAAGTTGCGGGATTCCACCTGCTTCTGGGCGTTTTCGATGGCGCCCGACAGGATCTTCTGGTCGATGGGGGTGTCGTCGTCGATGCCCAACTTCTCCATCATGCCCTGTACCCGCTCGGAGCCGAACAGGCGCATGATGTCGTCCTCCAGGGACAGGAAGAAGCGGCTCTCGCCCGGGTCGCCCTGACGGCCGGCACGGCCGCGCAGCTGGTTGTCGATGCGGCGGGACTCATGCCGCTCGGTGCCCAGGATGAACAGGCCGCCGGCGGCGCGCACCTGGTCGGCCTCCTCCTTGATGGAGGCCTTGTAGCGGGTCTCGGCCTCGGTAAAGGCCCTGCGGGCGTCCAGGATCTCCTGGTTGTCGGTCTCGGCGAAGCCGGTGGCCTCCACCAGCATCTCTTCGGTCATGCCGTTCTTGCGCAGCTCGGACTTGGCCAAAAACTCGGCGTTGCCGCCCAACATGATGTCGGTACCGCGGCCGGCCATGTTGGTGGCCACGGTGACGGCCCCCAGCTTGCCCGCCTGGGCGATGATCTCCGCTTCCTTCTCATGATACTTGGCGTTGAGTACGTTGTGCTTGATGCCCTTTTTCTGGAGCATCCGGCTGATGAGTTCGGACTTTTCGATGGACACGGTGCCCACCAGCACGGGCTGTCCCTTGGCGTGGCACTCCTCGATCTGGCGCACGATGGCCCGGTACTTACCCGCCTCGTTCTTGTAGACCACGTCGGGGTGGTCGATGCGGGCCACGGGCTTGTTGGTGGGGATCTCCACGATGTCCAGGGAGTAGATCTCGCCGAACTCCTCCTCCTCGGTCAGGGCGGTGCCCGTCATGCCGGAGAGCTTTTCATACAGCCGGAAGTAGTTCTGGAAGGTGATGGTGGCCAGGGTCTTGGACT
>JBJEYS010000123.1:0-2130 GCA_051886995.1 Oscillospiraceae bacterium | reverse complement strand
CCTTGGTGAAGCGGTAGATCTGCTTTTCGGTCTCGCCGCCGCCCTTGGCCAGCAGGACCTCAGAGGCCTCGATCAGCGGGGTGTCCAGGGGGGTGAAGCCGTACAGGGAGTAGGAGCGGCGGAGAATCTCCATGATGCGCTCCATCTGCACCTGGCGGGCGGGCAGAAGCTCCATGAAGCCGGAGAGGGTACGGGGTTTCATCATACTCATAGCGGTTGGTTCCTTTCCAGAAAAGGGCCCCCGCGCCAAAGGTCGCGGGGGCGCGAATATGCAGAATAAAAGTGGATCAGACGGCGAAGGGGACGGACTTGGGATTGGCAATCTCACGCCAGTCCAGGTCGCCCCGGGCCAAGCCGTGGATCAGCATCTCCGCCGTGGCCACGTTGGTGGCAAAGGGGACATTGTACTGGTCACACAGGCGGGTGATGTAGTACAGATCCGGGTCCAGATCGGTGCTCTTGGGATCGGCGAAGAAAAGCACCATGTCAACTTCGTTATAGGCGATGCGGGCGCCGACCTGCTGACTGCCCCCGTGGGCGTGGGAGAGGAACAGGTGCACAGGCAAGCCGGTGGCCTCCGCCACCAGACGGCCGGTGGTGTTGGTGGCACAGACGGTGTGCTTGGACAGAATGCCGCAGTACGCGATGCAAAACTGAACCATCAATTCTTTTTTGTTGTCATGGCTCAGAAGCGCGATATTCATCAGTAACCCTTCCTTCTCAATATAATTTTATTTAATCTTCATCAAGGGGATATGCTCACCGTCGATGCGCCGGGCGATGTTCAGGCAGGCCACGGCAGCTCCCTTGCGGCTGGCCAGCACCAGAGGCTGGCCGGCGCCCAGAGCCAGGGAGACCTGAGCGTCCTCGGGGACTACACCCAACAGGGGCAGCCCGGCGGTGTCCATGGCATCATCAATGGTGGTGTGCAGCCGTTTCAGCAGCTTCGGCTGGATCCGGTTCATGACCAAATGGATGTGAGGCAGCTTTTTTGCCAGCTCGGTCACGGCCCGCTGCGCGTCCCGCAGGGCGGAGGGGTCGTTGGTGGTGACCACAATGGCCCGGTCGGCGCCCGCCACGGCCAGCTGGAAGCCGGACCCGATACCGGCGGGGGAGTCAATCAGAACATAGTCAAAGGACTGCTTGGCCTCGGCCAGAAACCGGGCCATCTGCGCGGGGGAGATGCGCCCGGCGGGCAGATACATGGGCGCGGTCAGCAGGTACAGCCCTTCAATGACCGGATGAGCGGCGGCGCCCCGCTCCAGAGAGCAGCGCCCTTCCACCACGTCGGAGAAGTCCATGACGGCCCGGTCAGACATTCCCAGGGAAATGTCCAGATTGCGCAGGCCGATGTCCATGTCGATGCAGAGCACCCGGCGTCCGATGGCGGCCAGACAGGAGGCGATGCCGGCGGTCAGGGTGGTTTTGCCGGTTCCGCCCTTGCCTGAAGTGACCACGATTGCCGTACCCATGACGAACCTCCATTTTCATCCGAAATCATATCATGTTTCCACAAAGGTTTCAACAGTTTTTTGTGCAAGATGGTAAAAATTACAGCGGATTTTTCTGAATTTTGGCCCAGCGCCGGGGGTATTGGGACGGCGTCGGACCAATTTTGGACACAGGGACCACCCGATGGCGGATTTCCGTGCCCGGAATGGTGTAATCATACCGCTTTTCCAGGCGCCCGCCCAGCTTGGCGACGGCGGTTGCCGCCCGGTCCACCTCGTCGGCGCTCTCCACCGACTTCATGGCTAAAAACCGTCCGCCCACCTTCACATAGGGAAGGCAAATTTCGCTCAAGGCGTTCATGGAGGCCACGGCCCGGGCGGTTGCAAAGTCGAACTGTTCCCGGAAAGCGGGATCCAGGGCCAGCTCCTCGGCCCGGGCGTGGATGAAGCGGACGCCCGTAAGCCCCAGGTCGGCGCACACCTCGGCCAGCCAGTTCAGCCGCTTTTCCAGGCTGTCCAGCAGGGTCAGCTTCAGGGAGGGCTCCAGGATCTTCAGGACCAGGCCGGGAAAGCCCGCGCCGGTCCCCACATCAATGAGAGACTTCTCTTTGAGATCGGCGCAGCCCAGCAGGGCGGCGCAGTCCAGCATATGCAGGCGGGCGACCTGCTCGGGCTGCGT
>JBJEYS010000122.1:0-2131 GCA_051886995.1 Oscillospiraceae bacterium | reverse complement strand
ACGGGAAAGAGCGGGTACCCGAATGGGAGGGCGCGTTCGATTTGGTCATCGCCGATGTACCTTGTTCCGGCCTGGGCATTATCCGGAAGAAGCCGGACATCCGCTATAAGGACCCAGCGCCTTTGGCGGGGCTGCCCGCGATCCAACGTTCGATCCTGAACAATGCCTGCGCTTATGTGAAGCCGGGCGGCGTGCTGCTATACTCCACCTGCACCCTGCTGGAGCGGGAAAACGAGGACGTTGTGAAGGGATTTCTTGAAAAGCACCCGGACTTTATACTTGAGCAACTGGAACTGCCCACGCCGATCGGATGGGTGGAGGAGGGCTTTGTGACCCTCTGGCCCCATATCCACGGCACGGATGGCTTCTTTATCGCGAAATTGAGGAGAGGGACATGACCGATCTGAAATCCATGACGCTGGAGAAGATGGCCGAACTGCTGAAAAGCTGGGGCGAGCCGTCCTTCCGCGCCGGGCAGGTGTTTACCTGGCTGCACAAGGGCGTCACGTCCTTTGATGAAATGACCAACCTGCCCAAGACCCTGCGGGAAAAGCTGGCGGCGGAGTGCTTCATCACCTGTCCCCAGGTGGAGCGCAAGCAGGTCTCCGCCCAGGACGGCACCATCAAGTACCTGTGGAAGATGGCGGATGGAAACTGCGTTGAATCCGTCCTTATGCGCTACCAGCACGGCAATACCGTGTGCATTTCCTGCCAGGTGGGCTGCCGTATGGGCTGCGCCTTCTGCGCGTCTACCCTGGGCGGAAAGATCCGCGACCTGACGCCGTCCGAGATGCTGGACCAGGTGCTGTTCACTCAACTGGACAGCGGTGCGGAGATCTCCAACATCGTTCTCATGGGCATCGGAGAGCCTCTGGACAATTTCGATACGGTGCTGCGCTTTTTGGAATTGGTCAACCACCCCAAGGGAATGAACATCGGCATGCGCCACATCTCCTTGTCCACCTGCGGCCTGGCCGAAAGAATTGACAAGCTGGCGGAATATCGGTTACAATTAACGTTAAGCGTTTCCCTCCACGCGCCCGACGACGAGACCCGGAACCGGATCATGCCGGTCAACCGCTCCGTGGGCGTACAGAAGCTGATGGATACCTGCCGGCGCTATTTTGAAAAGACTGGCCGGCGGATCTCTTATGAGTATGCCATGATTGACGGTGTCAACGATTCCGACGAGCAGGCCGATCTTCTGGCCGGCCTGCTGAAGGGGACGCCCGGCCATGTGAACCTGATCCCCCTGAACCATGTGGAGGAAAGCCCTCTGAAGCCCAGCCGGCGGGTGGCCGCTTTTCAGAAGCGGCTGGAGAGCCACGGTGTGACCGTGACCGTCCGCCGCCGTTTGGGCGGAGACATCGACGCTTCCTGTGGGCAGCTGCGGCGGAAAGTAATGCAGGAGTAACTGCCCGTTTTCCGAAAGGAATGATGCGAATATGAACGTATGGACGATCACCGATACCGGTGCGGTCCGACAACAGAATCAGGACGCCTGCCGGGTGGAGGTGCTGTCGCCCGAGCAGGTGCTGCTGATGGTGTGCGACGGCATGGGCGGCGCCCGGGCGGGAAACATCGCCAGCGAGCTGGCGGTGGGCGCTTTCGGCGACGCGGTGCTGGAGCGCCTGAACGACCCGGAGCGCGCGGGCGACCCCGGGGCGGTGCTGAAAGAATCGGTGGAAGCGGCGAACCGGGTCGTGTGCCACCGGGCGAATACCGACCCGGCCTGCCTGGGCATGGGCACCACGCTGGTGGCGGCCCTGGTCACCGACCAGACCTGCTATGTGGTCAATGTGGGTGACAGCCGGGCCTATCTGGTCTCCGCCGATGGTATCCGCCGGATCACCCGGGACCACTCTCTGGTGGAGGACCTGGTGGAGCGCGGGGAGATCACCCCCGACCAGGCGCGGACCCACCCGCAGAAGAATCTGATCACCCGGGCCCTGGGGGCGGCGGAGGCGGCAAAGGCGGACCTGTTCGAGGAACCCCGTGTACCCGGTTCTTTCCTGCTGCTTTGCTCCGATGGCCTTTCCAATGTGGTAACGGATCAGGAGATCCTGTACGAGATCATCCACGGCGGCGAGCCGTCGGACTGCTGCAAACGGCTGCTGGATACGGCGCTGGG
>JBJEYS010000121.1:0-2142 GCA_051886995.1 Oscillospiraceae bacterium | reverse complement strand
ATGTCGGTGGAGATGTCCAGGGCCTCGTCCCCGAACAGGGCGTCCAGCTGCTTGTCGAAGGCGGTGACGATGGTGTCCATCATCTCACTGACCCTGCCTTTGGTGCCGTCGATGTTGGCGCCGGAGATCCCGGCGCTGTCCGCCCGGTCATAGGCGTTGAGCAGCTTCAGGGTGGTGGGCAGATAGTAATTCAGGAAGCGGCGGATCTGGGGCAGCTTTTCGGGGTTCTGGACCACCTGGGCGATGATCTTCTTGGTGGTGGACTCCAAACGGTCGATCTGCGCGGAGATGGTGGGGTCCTCAATGCTGTCGTTCAGCCGGTGCATCTCGCCCACCGCCCGGTCCCGCTCGGCGATCAGGGCGTCGATCTCCGGGTTGCCGGTGCTCTCGGGCTTGGCCGGCTCCGCCTTCTCCTCCTGCTTCGGCTCCGGGTCCGGGGTGTTGTAGGTCTTGTTGGGCCAGATCACCTTGCCCACGCAGAACACCGCCACCGACGCCACGGCCGCCAGGACAAAGTGGAAGGGCTTATACAGCGGGAAAAACAGTCCCCACACCAGCCACAGCACCGCCACGGCATAAATGGGCGCTGCGGATTTTTTCACGATTTTCGCCATCGCAGTACCTCCTGCAAACATTTTAATATATTGTACCGCCCGTGTCGGTCAAGTGTCAAGAACACATTGACATTATCGCCGAAATTCAATAAAATAATGGGAGCGTTAAAAACCGTTTTCCGAAACTCATAAAAAGGAAGTTTCATGATGATGACCCTTGAACAGTTCAAAGCCGCCCGCGGCGTTCTGTCCGGCGTCCTGCGCGACACCCACCTGATCTACTCCTCCGCCCTGTCCAAAACCACGGGCAACCAGGTGTACGTCAAGCCGGAAAACATGCAGGTGACCGGAGCGTACAAGATCCGCGGCGCCTACTATAAGATCAGCACCCTGACCCAGGAGCAGAAGGACCGGGGCCTGGTGACCGCCTCGGCGGGCAACCACGCCCAGGGCGTGGCCTACGCCGCCCAGCAGGCGGGCGTGTGCGCCACCATCGTCATGCCCACCACCACGCCCCTGGTGAAGGTCAACAACACCAAGGACTACGGCGCCAAGGTCATCCTCCACGGCGAGACCTTTGACGACGCCGCCGAGCTGGCCGCACGGCTTTCCCAGGAGGAGGGGCTGACCTACGTTCACCCCTTCAACGACCCCGTCCTGGCCACCGGCCAGGGCACCATCGCCTATGAGATCTTCTCCGACCTGCCCGATGTGGACGTGATCCTGGTGCCCATCGGCGGCGGCGGACTGGCGGCGGGCGTGTCCACTTTGGCCAAGCTGCTCAACCCCAACGTGAAGGTCTACGGCGTGGAGCCCACCGGCGCGGCGTCCATGAAGGCCAGCCTGGAGGCCGGCCATGTGGTCACCCTGGACAAGGTGGTCACCATCGCCGACGGCGTGGCCGTCAAGACCCCCGGCGACCAGGTGTTCCCCTATATTCAGAAGAATCTGGACGGCATCATCACCATCGACGACGACGAGCTGGTGGACGCCTTCCTGGACATGATGGAAAAGCACAAGATGATCGTGGAAAACGCCGGCCTGCTGCCCATCGCCGCCCTGAACCACCTGGACTGCCAGGGCAAGAACGTGGTGCCCGTCCTGTCCGGCGGCAATATGGACGTGATCACCGTCTCCTCCCTGGTCCAGCACGGCCTGCTGAACCGCGGGCGCATCTTCACCTTCTCGGTGCAGCTGCCCGACCGCCCCGGCGAGCTGCTGAAGGTGGCCTCCATCGTGGCGGGAGAGAGCGGCAACATTATCAAGCTGGAGCACAACCAGTTCATCAACATCAACCGCCAGAGCGGCGTGGAGCTGCGGGTGACCCTGGAGGCCTTCGGCCACAGCCACAAGAAGAAGATCCTGGACGCCCTGATCGGCGCGGGCTACGACGCCCAGGAAGTGCTGACCGTATCCTTTTAAGGAACCACGGTCTGCTTTTTGCTTACTTGTGCCGCCCGGCGGACGGGCGTACCCGTCCGCCGGACAGCTATCTGAAGCGGCGCGCTGCCGGAGCAGCGCCCTCCCGGCCGGGCCATGTGGGTCTGGGAGAGCGTCGCCGGGAGGGAACTCCGGGCTGCCATCCGCG
>JBJEYS010000120.1:0-2157 GCA_051886995.1 Oscillospiraceae bacterium | reverse complement strand
ATATTGTATCAAAAATTTCTGCGTTTGTACACACTTTTTTTATTTTTTCCACGCAGGCTTTCCAAATTTCCTGGGTGGACGTGGTCTGAGAGACCACGGAAAGCGGTTTTTGCGCGTACCCCGGGTTGGCCTCCAGCCAGGTCTCCACTTCCTCCGGCCCGCTGAGAACGACCGGCGACCGACACCAGCCGGCAATGGCAACGACCTCCGGATGGGTCGGGCTGCCGATGATCACCGCCGTGCGCCCTGCCGCTTCCGCCTGCTCCACGATCCGGTGGATGCGGGTCACATTGGGACACGCCGCGTCGATGACCGGACTGCCCCGCTCCGCCAAAGCCTGATGGACCGCGCGGGCCTCTCCGTGGGAGCGAAGAATCACCGCGGTGTTCTCAGGCACCTGTTCCAAAGAATCGATGACATGCACGCCTTTCTGGGCCAGACGGTCGGTTACATGCCGGTTATGGATCAGGGAGCCCAGCATAACACAGGGCTGCCCGGAGGCCGCCGCCTGTTCCGCCATCTCAACTGCCCGCTTCACACCGTAGCAAAAGCCGGCCGTTTTTGCCAGTTCCAGCTTCATCGTGCCTGCTCCTCCAGAGCATAGATGCGCTCCATCAAATTTTCAGCAATGGCCTGGTATTCCTCGGAGCTGCCCTTCTTACTCTCCACCCGGGGGTAATACGGCTGGCCGATCACAACATTGGTAAAGCGGAACCAGCGCTTTTTCGGTGGGATGAACACCGGCACCAGCTGAACGCCCGTGCGCACGGCCAGCATGGCGGCACCCGCCTTGGCTTCGCCCTCGTTTCCGTATTTATCCACGCCGTTTTTGATGCGGGTACCCTCCGGGAACATGAGCACATTTTCCCCGCTTTTCAGAAAGCGCATAGCGGTTTTGATCGCCGTCACGTCCGACTTTCCCCGCTCAACGCCAAAGATGCCGGCCTTTTTCAGCAGCCAGCCCAGCACCGGAATCCGCATAAACTCCGCCTTAGCCATCGCGCGCACCTGAAACTTGGGGCCAAGCCCCATCATCAGGCAGATCGGATCGCTGAGATTGGAGTGGTTGGCGCAGAACAGGCCGCCATTTTCGGGCAGCCGCTCCTTCCCCACCAGGCGGCAGGGATGAAACAGGCTGAAAAAGGGCCAGACGATATGCCAAAGGACCGTATAGAGCTTTCTCATGCGTTCAAACGCTCCTTCACAGTTTTTAAAAGGAGCTCAAAGCTTTGCTCCAGGGTGTTTCCGGTGGTGTCCACAAGCAGGGCGTCCTCCGCCTGGCACAGCGGCGCCGAGGCACGGGTGCTGTCGTTGCGGTCCCGTTCCTCCAGATCCCGCAGCACTGTGGCAAAATCGGCCTGCTGCCCCCGCTCCAGCAGCTCCTCATAGCGCCGCCTCGCCCGGTCCTCGGGGGCGGCGGTCAGAAACAGCTTCACATCGGCGTCGGGCAGGACTACGGTGCCGATGTCCCGGCCGTCCATCACCACATTATGGGTCCGCGCCAGGCTGCGCTGCATCTCAAGCAGGAATGCCCTGACCTGGGGAATGGCCGACACCGCCGAGGCATAGGCGGAAATAGCGTGCTGGCGGATCTCCGTCGTCACATCTTCCCCGTTCAAAATCATGTGCTGCAGTCCGTCCGGGCCGTGGCTCATCTCAATTTTGATGGTATCCAGCAGTTTGGTGACAGCCGGAACGTCATGGGGGTCCACCCCGTTTTTCCAGGCCCACAAGCCCACGGTACGATAGATAGCGCCGGTGTCCACGTAGAGAAACCCAAGCTTCTCCGCCACCATTTTGGCAAGGGTGGATTTTCCCGCCCCGGACGGGCCGTCGATAGCAATACTCTGAAAGCTCATAGCTCTCCTTCCTTCCCCCTCCGGGCCGCAGCCTGCCCTGCGGCATGGCCGGTAGCCCAGGCGATCTGCAAATTGAATCCGCCTGTGTAGGCGTCCACATCGATGATCTCCCCGGCAAAAAACAGGCCTGGTACCAGTTTGGACTGCATGGTTTTCGGGTCGATCTCCGATACCTTGATCCCCCCTGAGGTCACGATGGCCTCCTCCACCGGGCGGGGCCCGGTCAGGACGATCGGGAAACATTTCAGCAGCTCCAGCAGCCGGCGGCGCTGCCCACGGGTGATCGAATGAACCTTGG
>JBJEYS010000119.1:0-2177 GCA_051886995.1 Oscillospiraceae bacterium | reverse complement strand
CCCAGCAGGGCGTCGGCCTTGCCCATCTTCACCAGCATGGTGCCGAAGTAGTTGCTCTTGCTCAGGGCGGCGCGGCAGTCCTCCGCGCTCATCTTGCCCTTGCGCAGCTCCACCATCTTCTCTACCATGGCGTCCATCTCGGGATAGGTGGCGGGGTCGATGATCTCCACACCCTCGATGTTGAAGCCGCGCTCCTTGGCGACGGCGTTGATCTCGTCCACGTTGCCTACCAGAATGGGCTTCAGGAAGGTGTCTTCATTCAGGCGGGCGGCGGCCTCCAGAATGCGGTAATCGGGGCCTTCGGGGAACACGATGGTGCGGGGCTGCTTTCTCAGGGTATCGATCAGTTTGTCCAGGAACATAATTCAGTGACCTCCAAACGGTATGTATTTTATGCGCCCCCATTATACACCAGCTTTGGGAAAAAACTCAACATGGAAGCAGAAAAAAATCGCCCAAGAAGCTTTACATTTTGTAATGAATTTTCTATACTATACTCACAGTCATTTTTTGATAAGGTGTGTGTTGTTATGAGTACTGATTTTTCCCGTTCCCTGGCCCTGCTGCGGCGGGAAAAGGGCGTATCCCAGCGTGCGGCGGCCAAAGAGCTGGGGATCAGCCAGGCACTTTTGTCCCACTATGAGAACGGCGTGCGTGAGCCGGGCCTTGCCTTTGTGACCAAGGCCTGTGATTATTATAATGTGTCCGCCGACTTTTTGCTGGGCCGGACCCTGTCCCGGGACGGTACTACCATTCTGGACGCGGACACCCTGTTCGACGCCAGCGAATCCCGCGACAACGTTCTCCACGGTTCGGTCATGGCCACCCTGGCAAAAAAACTGCTGGTCAACTCCATCAGCATGCTCTTCGACCTGCTGAGCAAGACCGGGGACCGCGGCGCCATCAAGGCGGCGATGGAGTACCTGTCTACGGCGGTCTATAAGATGTTCCGCCACCTGTACCGGGCCGACGGCACCAACAACGAGGACTTTTTCTCTGTCCCCGCCAACCAGTTTACGTCCGGCCTGGCCACTGCCGACATGCTCTGCTGCGAGGTGGATTACGTGGACGCCCTGGCCGCCCACAGCAAGGAGAAGGGCACCTTCCCGGAGATGAATCACACGGCACTGTCGGAGGCCTATCCCGGCCCCTACCAGTCCCTGCTGCAGATCATCCACACCACCGGCGAGCGCATCAACCGCAACATGCGTGACCACAAAGAGGGAAGCAGGAAATAAGCTTTGCCCGATCACCCACGGAGGTTTTCAATTTATGACCAACCAGAAGAACATTCGCAACTTCAGCATTATCGCCCACATTGACCACGGAAAGTCTACCCTGTCCGACCGCCTGATCGAGAAGTGCCACGCCGTCTCCCAGCGGGAGATGGAGAGCCAGCTGCTGGACAACATGGACCTGGAGCGGGAGCGGGGCATTACCATCAAGGCCCGGGCGGTGCGCCTGGACTATCAGGCCGCCGACGGCGAGACCTACCAGCTGAACCTGATCGACACCCCGGGCCATGTGGACTTCAACTACGAGGTCTCCCGCAGCCTGGCCGCCTGCGAGGGCGCCGTGCTGATCGTGGACGCCGCCCAGGGCATCGAGGCCCAGACTCTGGCCAACACCTACCTGGCCCTGGAGCACGACCTGGAGATCCGCCCGGTCATCAACAAGATCGACCTGCCTGCCGCCGACCCCAAGCGGGTCAAGGATGAGATCGAGAACGTCATCGGCCTGCCCGCCCAGGACGCCCCCGAGATCTCCGCCAAGGTGGGTTTGAACATCGACGCGGTGCTGGAAGACATCGTGCAGAACATCCCGGCCCCCACCGGGGACCCCGGCGACCCGCTGCGGGCCCTGATCTTTGACAGCCAGTACGACCCCTACCGGGGCGTGGTGGTCTACTTCCGCGTTATGGAGGGCAGCATCCGCACCGGCATGAAGGTGAAGATGATGGCCTCCGACGCCTCCTACGAGGTGCTGGAATGCGGCTATCTGCTCCCCCTGGGCCTGCAGCCCTGCGACGAGCTGATCGCCGGCGAGGTGGGCTACTTCACCGCCTCCATCAAGAACGTGAAGGACACCCAGGTGGGCGACACTGTGACAGAAGCCGAGCGGCCCGCCGCCGAGCCCCTGCCCGGCTACCGCCCCGCCCGGGCCATGGTCTACTGCGG
>JBJEYS010000118.1:0-2180 GCA_051886995.1 Oscillospiraceae bacterium | reverse complement strand
TGTTGGGTGTGGTCATCTCCTACATCGTGGCTGTGATCGCCAACGCCTGCGGCGCTACCGCCGTTGATGCTACCGGCGCCGTGGTTCCTCTGATGGACTTCTCCACCGTTGCCGCCTCCAAGGTGGTGGGCCTTCAGCCCTTCGCCATCGCCAAGTTTGACCTGAACTCCATCCTGGTCATGGCCCCCATCGCCATCGCCGCCATGATGGAGCACATCGGCGATATGTCCGCCATCTCCGCCACCGTGGGCGAGAACTTCATTGAGAATCCCGGCCTGCACCGCACCCTGATCGGCGACGGTATCGCCACCTCCCTGGCCGGCCTGTTCGGCGGCCCGGCCAACACCACCTACGGCGAGAACACCGGCGTTCTGGTCCTGTCCAAGGTCTATGATCCCCGCGTTGTCCGTCTGGCCGCCATCTACGCCGTGGTGCTGTCCTTCAGCCCCGCCTTTGCAGCCGTCATCAACTCCATCCCCACCGCCATCATCGGCGGCATCTCCTTCATCCTCTACGGCATGATCTCCGCCATCGGCATCCGCAACCTGGTGGAGAACAAGGTGGACTTCACCAACTCCCGCAACCTGATCATCGCCGCCGTCATCCTGGTGTGCGGCCTGGGCTTCTCCAACGGCCTGACCTTCCACATCGGCGGCACCTCTATCACCCTGACCGCTCTGGCCATCGCCGCCATCGCCGGCATCGTGCTCAACGCCATCCTGCCCGGCAAGGACTACGAGTTTGGCTCCAACCCCGAGGGCGACAAGAACCGCGGCATCCACGCCTAATCCTGATTTTAGTTTAAATCCAAAAGTTTTCTTCAAAAGCCGGAGGAAATGCAAAATTTCCTCCGGCTTTGTTTTACAAATGGGTAAAAATCGTTTATAATGTCGTTCAGGATATGAATACGAGGTACACCCATGAAAAGACTGCTTCCCCTGTTACTTTCTCTGCTGCTTCTGCTGCCCGGCTGCAGTTCCTCCGCCGGACAGGATGACGAGGCCGTGCTGCATATCGTCGCCACCACCTACCCGGTCTATCTGTTCACCAACACCATTGTGGGCGATACCGAGGGCGTGGAGGTCACTCAGCTGGTCACGGAGGAGACCTCCTGTCTCCACGACTACACCCTGACTGTGACGGATATGAAGGCGATTGAAAAAGCCGACGTTCTTATTCTGAACGGCGCCGGGCTGGAGGACTTTATGGAGGACGCCCTGGCCCAGTCCAAAGCGGCGGTCATCGACTGCTCCGCGGGCATTGACCTGCTGCCCTCTGCCGGCCATGAGCATCACGACCACGAAGACGAGAATGATCACGACCACTTCGACCCCCATTTCTGGCTGGATGAAAAGGCCGTGCTGACCATGATGAACAACATCGTCAGCGGCCTTTCCGCCCTGGATGAGGTACATGCGGATTCCTATACAGCCAATTTGAATCATGTGGTGGGTCTTCTCTCCAACGATTCGCTGGATACCTCCTCCCTCTCCTGCCCCTATCTGATCACCTTCCATAACGGTTTTCAATACTTTGCCCGCAGCAACGGGCTGACGCTGTTGAAGGCCATTGAGGAGGAGGAGGGCAGCGAGGCCAGCGCCGCCGAGATCAAGGAGATCGTCGCCCTGATCGAGGAATATGACATTCCCGCCATCTTCACCGAGAAAAACGGCTCCGATGCCACCGCCCAGGCCATTTCCCGGGAAACCGGCGTGGCTGTGTATCAGCTGGATATGATCATGAGCGGCGACGGTCAGGACATTTCCGATTATGTGGATGCCATGAACGCAAACTACGCTGTCATTCGGGAGGCCCTTTCATGAGAGTAAAAAAACACGGCGCGTGCGGCGACTCCTGTTGTCACGATGTCTGCTGCCTCCGGGTCAACGATCTGGGGGTGAACATGGGCACCGACGCCATTCTGCGCGGGGTGAACCTACACATCCACTGTGGGGAGATCGTAGCCCTGATCGGTCCCAACGGCGCGGGCAAGTCCACCCTGTTCAAGGCAATTTTGGGCCAGGTGCCCCACACGGGCGTCATCGACTTTGAGACTGCCGGCGGACACCGCACCCGCCCCTTGGTGGGCTATGTGCCCCAAAGCCCCACCTTCGACCGGGGCGATCCGGTCAGCGTACTGGATCTGTTCGCCTCCGCCATCGCCCGCTGGCCGGTCTTTC
>JBJEYS010000117.1:0-2202 GCA_051886995.1 Oscillospiraceae bacterium | reverse complement strand
CAGGCCGATCTCCCGGATGGCGGGCAGGCCGGAAATGATCAGGTAGATGCTGATGAACAGCACAAAGGCCACCGCCACCACGCCGCACAGCAAAAACAGGATGTGGAAGAACAGCTCCATGGCCTCCCGGCCGCCCCGCCGCTTCAGCGCGGTCCCTTCTCCGGCCCCGCCGGGCTCCGGCGGCACGGCCTTCGCGGTCCCGCCGACGTTTTTATGCTTCACAGGATCTTCTCCTTTCTCACTCTGCTGCGGGAACAGCCTCCACCCGGCCTGTGCGGGTGGAGGCTCTCACCGATTTATCGAAAGGGGATCTCAGGCCACGGGCACGGCGCCGGCGGCACGGATCAGGTCGTTGGCGGAGGAGGAGGTGGCCCAGTCAAAGAACGCCTGAGCCTGGGTGCTGAGGGCCTCGCCCTGGCGGGTCACGAAGACGAAGGGACGCTGGATCTCATAGGTGCCGTCCAGGACGGTCGCCTCGCTGCAGGCCACGCCGTTCACGGTGACGGCCTTGACGGTGTCCTTCAGGGAGGACAGGGAGGCATAGCCGATGGCGTTGGGGTTGCCGGCGACCGCTTCAATGACAGCGCCGGTGGAGGTCAGCTCCTGATCCATCTTGCAGGCGTCCTTGGTTCCGGTAATGGTCTCGAAGCCATCGCGGGTACCGGAGCCGGCCTCACGGCCAATGCAGGAGATGGTGCCGGCTCCGCCGCCGACTTCGCTCCAGTCGGTGATCTCGCCGGTAAAGATCTTGGCGATCTGTTCCACGGTCAGATTCTCCACCTTGCACGCGGGGTTGACGATGATGGCGATCCCGTCCAGGGCCACGGTGGTGCCCACCAGGCCGGCGGCGACTTCCTCATCCTTCAGGGCGCGGGAGGACAGGCCGATGTCGCAGCTGCCGTTCTTGGCGGCCTCAATGCCGGTGCCGGAGCCGGTGGGGTCATACGAGACCTTCACGCCGCTGTGGTCGATGCCGAACTGCTCGCCCAGGGCGCCGATGACCTTTTCCATGGAGGTGGAGCCATTGGTGGAGACGGTGCCGGACAGCTCAACCTTCTGAGAGGGCTCGGAAGAGGGCTGCTGGGAGGTCGGAGTGTTGTTTTCACTGGGGTTGCTGCTGGGTTCGGAAGCGCTCTCGCCGCAGCCGGCCAGCAGGCCGACGCACAGAACGGCGGACAGAAGCAGTGCAATGAGTTTCTTCATTTCAGGTTCTCCTTTAATTGTATTGTTTTATCTTTCTCAGGTACGCTCCCCAGTATACCGACCCAATGTAAAGTCGTCCCTCGCACTCCTGTAAAGTTTGTGTAAAATAGGGTACCCGATTTTCGCGAAAAAAGACCGCACCGGCTGAGCCGATGCGGTCTTTTTACCATTCAATTACCTTTTCCCGTCCCTGAGCCAGTGCAGCAGGTCGGCCAGATCGGGCGCGATGTGGGCATGGGGATACTCGTCAAAGGCCTCGGCCGGGGTGGTGCCGTTCAGCACGGCGCAGAAGTCCACCCCCGCCCGGCGGGCGGTCTCAGCGTCGATGACGGTGTCGCCGCAGAACAGGATGACGCTCTTGTCTTCCTTCAGGCGTTCCACAGCCAGGTTCAGCCCCTCCGGGTCAGGCTTCGCTTTAGTCACGTCCTGTCCGCCCACGATCAGCGTCAGACGATCCCGCAAACCCTGGTTTTTAAAGATGCCATCGAGCACGTCCCCGCCCTTGGTGCTGACGATCCCGGCGGGGACACCCGTTTCTCGAAGCCAATCCAGCACCTCCGACGCTCCGGGGCAGAGAACAGTGTCCTTCACCATGATGGCCGCGGCGTGGGCCTTAAAGCGGTGGAAGAACTCCCTGCGGTGTTCCTCGTCGGTGTCGCCGGTCAGCATGGTATAGCCGTCCTCCAGGGTATAGCCCACGGTGCGGCGCACCGCTTCCCGGTCGGGAACGGGCCAGCCCATGCTTGTCAGGCCAACAGTATAAGACTCCACAATGGGCTTGGTGGAATCCCCCAGCGTATAGTCAAAGTCAAACAGAACTGCCCGGTATTTCATAATGTCCTCCATGAAAAGAGGGCCGCGCAGACGCGCGGCCCTCTTGGTCTGTTTCAAGAATGAATCAGATCTTGACGTGCTGGGTCAGGCCCAGGATCTCGCGGGTGTCGGCGGCAGTGGCGATCTCACGGCCGGCCATCTCACCCAGCTTGACAGCGCGCTCAA
>JBJEYS010000116.1:0-2203 GCA_051886995.1 Oscillospiraceae bacterium | reverse complement strand
CCCCCTGGGCGGAGTAGTCCTTGTCCGCCCAGCGGGGGTCGGTCTGCATGTACAGGATTGGTTGTTTGTTCATGCTGTCTCCTTTCGTAATTTTTTCAAATAATTTCATTTTCCGCTTGACATTCCACGCAATGCGTGGTATTATATAGTCAGTTAAGGGGGAAGCCCAAAAACAGGGAGGCACATAAAATGAAAGGCACCGAAAAGCAGATTGCTTATGCGAGAGACATCCTGGCCAAGACTGCCGATAAAGTAAACGAGACCGTCGAGACCATGATCCAGCGCGACACGGTACCCGGGTATGGACTTGACGCGGCGACCCAGAAAAAAATTGACCGCTATCAGCAGGCTAAGGCTCTTCTCTCGGAGGAAAATTGGGAGAACGCCGGCGACGTGATTGAGGCCCACAAGGGATGGAAAGGTCTGTTTGAACTCGTTGTCCATTATGTGTCTTTCCCGGAAGATTTCGAGAACTAAGGAGGAAAATAAAATGGCGATCAATAAGTATGGTATCAAGATGACCGGCCTGAAGAAGGCCAGCGGAAACACCGTTAACTGGTCGCTTCACAGCGGCGGATACACCGAGATTTTCTATGACCGCTCCACCGGCGAGATCTGGACCAAGGATCAAATCAGCATTGGCCAGAACTCCTGGACCGTGTACCACGACCCTGATGTCATCAAGATCTGCAATACCTCCCGCCACATGACCATGCAGCAGCTGTCGGACGCTGTACGTGACAAGTTGGCAGAGATAGAATACATGAGTGCTTAAGGAGGACCGCTGCTATGACCGACATGCAATTCCACTCCCTCTTTGGTGAGGCTCTGAATGACACTGACCGCGACGCTTTTGTCTCTGACTGGGCGTTGTCGTCCATCTGGGGCGACGAACCCGACGCGGAGATCCCGGAAGACCGCCTGGATCAGATCGGCGCAATCTGGGACGCCGCCCACCGCAGCGTACGCGAGATTGCTGCTCTGGCCAGCCTCTCCCAGCGAAAGTTGGCAGAGCGTTTTTGCGTCCCCTACCGTACCGTGGAGGATTGGTGCCGCGGCTTGCGGACGCCTCCCGATTATGTCCGCCTGATGATGCAGGAGTGCCTCGGGCTGATTGACCGGCAGTGAGATTGGAGGCCGATCAATGCGGACACACAAATGCAAGCAGTGCGGGGCGGAATATGAGACCGACAAATCCTGGTCCTATTTTTGCCCCGCTTGCGCGGCGCAGGCCAAAAAGGACAGCGTGGTGCGCCAGCGGACATGCCGCCAGTGCGGGGCAACTTTTGACGGAGGCCCCCGCGCCTGGTACTGCCCAAACTGCCGGGCGGAGCGCCAAAAGGAAGCAGATCGCCGGCGGAAGAAGGTTGGAACAAACAGGCCGCTTGGCTCCACGGACTA
The DNA here is from genome assembly GCA_051886995.1 of Oscillospiraceae bacterium. Classification (GTDB taxonomy): domain Bacteria; phylum Bacillota; class Clostridia; order Oscillospirales; family Oscillospiraceae; genus JAJPXI01. Next base: position 802 of record JBJEYS010000116.1, on the reverse strand, counting down.
TTGTGTGCGATGCGGCAAGGCCTATGTCGTCAACAGCGGCCGGCAGATGTATTGCCCAGACTGCGCAAAGATCGCGGTGGTGGAAAAGACCAGGCCGCACAAGCGCCAGTATAACGCGGCCAAATCTGATGAGTTACACGCGCGCCGGAAAGAGATGCTCCACGGTGTAAAGGTCTGCGTCGTCTGCGGGAATCCAATTACGTCAGATACTCCAACGGTCACATGCTCCCAGGAGTGTGCGGCCGAGCAGAAGCGCAGAGTGCAGGGCCTTGCTGATTTTAAGCGGGGCCGCAGGACATCACCGCCCGGGGAAAAGCGTTACGACAGCGGCTTGCCAAAGTCCGGAATCGTCGGCGTAACTGCCCGGAGGAATGGACGGTGGCAAGCATCGTACAAGGGGCATTACATCGGGGTATTTGATACGGTCGATGCTGCAGCGGATGCCATCGAGCGATACAAAAATGGGATAGAATGAGGGTGCGGTATGCGGGTTAAGTGGCCCGCATACCTCTTTTTACGCTTACTCCTCCCCCGTATTTGTGTCCTCTTTACCGTCCAGCGCCTCCTGCACCTTCTGGGACTGGGTGCCGAAGTAGAAGGAGATGACGATCAGAAAGATCGTCAGAAAGTCCTGCCCGGAGATGTCCCGGCGCAGGGCCAGTACGGCGAAGACCGCCGTCAGGGCCACGGTGACGATGCTTTTCACCGACACCAGGTTGGCGACTTTCTTTTTCAGTTTGTCCATGTTTCTTCCTCCTGTTCTGTTTCCGTTGGTTTTGCGAAAACCCGTTTAAGTAATAGC
>JBJEYS010000115.1:0-8889 GCA_051886995.1 Oscillospiraceae bacterium | reverse complement strand
CTGATCCTGACCCTGTGCTCCCTGGTGGCCCTGCTGGTGGCCTTTGTGGGCGCCAGCCTGGTGTCCAACTTCTGGTCCCCGTCCGTGGCCGGATGGCTGCAGCCCCTTCTGCAGCCCACGACAACCGCTGCCGTTGAATCCGCCCTGCCGGAGGGTACCGCCGACGCGGAGCTGCCCCTGGAAAATCTGATCATCCTGCTGGACGAGGCCGACCTGCCCTTTGGCCTGGATGAATTTTTGGGCGATCTGCGGGAGGAAGGCGTGCCCGTGCTCTCTGCCGGCTCCCTGGTCGAGAGCGTGTCCTCCTCCCTGGCAGCAAAGCTGGCCAACGCCATCGCCCACATTGGCCTGTTTCTGCTCTCCTTTGTCCTGATCCTCATTCTCTGGCATCTTCTGGCCCGGGCGCTGAATCTGGCGGCCCGGCTGCCCGGCCTGCATATGCTCAATAAAGCGGGCGGACTGGTGGTCGGCGCCTTTCGGGGCGCGATCCTGCTCTTTATCTGCGCATGGCTGGTGCGCTGGCTTTGGAGCGACCTGATCCCGCCGGAGGCGGTGGAGCAGAGCAAGCTTCTTCACTTTTTTATGACTGTGAATCCCCTGGAGTATTTTACATCCCGCTAAAATTAACAACATGTTCATATTTATATGGTATGGTGTTAAGCTATGAAGATCCATATCTGCAATCGAATCACGATTGCCCCCGCAAAGGAGTAACCAAATGCAGCCGACATTATGTTCCCGCTGCCACAAAAATGTGGCCGTGATATTTGTCACCAAAATTGAAAACGGCGAGTCCCACAATGAGGGGCTCTGCCTGAAGTGCGCCAAGGAAATGGGCCTGAAGCCCGTGGAAGATATGATGCAGAAGATGGGCCTTTCCGACGAGGACCTGGATAGCCTGACCAACGAGATGATGACCGCCCTTGAGGGCGCGGAAGGGCTGGAAGGTTTGATGGAAACCCCCGACGAGGACCGGGACGAGGATGACGAGGGGCGCACCGCCACCTTCCCCTTCCTGAACAAGCTCTTCGGCGGCTCCAACGCAGCCCCCTCCGATGACCAAGGCTCCAAAAAGGAGGAGAAGCCAGGCAAGTCCGACGGCGGCCGCTCCTCCAAGCGCAAGTTCCTGGAAAATTACTGCATCTCCCTGACCCAAAAGGCAGCCGAGGGCAAGCTGGACCGGATCGTGGGCCGCGAGACCGAGATCGCCCGCACCATCCAGATCCTGAACCGCCGCCAGAAGAACAACCCCTGTCTCATCGGTGAGCCCGGCGTGGGCAAAACCGCCATCGCCGAGGGTCTGGCCCAGAAGATCTTTTTGGGCGAGGTGCCCTACAAGCTCCGGGACAAGGAGGTCTATCTGCTGGACCTGACCTCCCTGGTGGCGGGCACCCAGTTCCGCGGCCAGTTCGAGTCCCGTATGAAGGGCCTGATCGACGAGATCAAGAAGCTGGGCAACATCATCCTGGTCATCGATGAGGTCCACAACATCGTGGGCGCGGGCGACGCCGAGGGCAGCATGAACGCCGCCAACATCCTCAAGCCCGCCCTGTCCCGGGGCGAGATCCAGGTCATCGGCGCCACCACCCTGACCGAGTACCGCAAGTATATCGAGAAGGACTCCGCCCTGGAGCGCCGCTTCCAGCCCGTCATGGTGGAGGAGCCCTCCATCGATGAGTCTGTGGAGATCATCAAGGGCATCGCCCCTTATTACGAGAACTATCACCATGTGGTCATCTCCCCCGCCGTCGCCCGGTTGGCCGTGACCATGAGTGAGCGCTATATCACCGACCGCTACCTGCCCGACAAGGCCATCGACCTGATCGACGAGGCCTGCTCCGATGTGAACCTGCACAACAAGGCCTTGGCCCGCCTGGTGGAGATCGACAAGGAGCTGGCCGACCTGGCCAAGGAGCGGGACGTAGTCCTGGCCGCCACCGGTGGAAAATCCGACCCTCAGGTCTCCGAGCTGATCCACCAGGAGCTCCAGCTGCAAAAGCGCAAGGAGTCGGTGGAGGCCGTCATGGTCCGCGCCGGCGCGGGAGCGGAGGACGAGGAGAGCCCGGAGGCCCGGGCGCGCCGGGAGAACCGCCAGCAGCAGTTGGACTCCCTGAACGCCCAGCTGGCCGAGCTGACCCGCCAGCGCCAGCAGCTCCAGAACGAGGCCGCCGACAAGGCCTATCAGCGTCTGGCCTATCTGAAGAGCCAGGAGGTCCAGCTGACCGCCGAAAAGGAGGCCCTGCAGGCCGAAGGCGATCCCGCCCTGACGGTGGAGCATCTGGCCCGGGTCATCGAGCTGTGGACCAAGATCCCCGCCAGCCAGATCCAGGAGCAGGAGTACGAGCGCCTGGCCCACTTGGAGGACCGGCTGAAAAAACACATCATCGGTCAGGACGAGGCCGTTCACGCCGTCTCCGCCGCCATCCGCCGGGGCCGTGTGGGCATCTCTGCAAAGCACAAGCCCGTGTCCTTCATCTTTGTGGGCTCCACCGGTGTGGGCAAGACCGAGCTGGTCAAGCAGCTGTCCCAGGACCTGTTCAACACTCCGGAATCCCTGATCCGCCTGGATATGTCCGAGTTCATGGAAAAGCACTCCGTCTCCCGTATCATCGGCTCTCCCCCGGGCTATGTGGGCTATGACGAGGCGGGCCAGCTGACCGAGAAGGTGCGCCGCAAGCCCTACTGCGTCATCCTCTTTGACGAGATTGAAAAGGCCCACCCCGACGTACTCAACGTGCTGCTGCAGATTTTGGATGACGGCCGCATTACCGACGCCCACGGCAAGGTGGTCAATTTCGAGAACACCGTCATCGTCATGACCTCCAACGCCGGCAGCGAGGCCAAGGGAAGCGGCTCCGTAGGCTTTGGACGCACCGCCGGAGAGCAGGGCCGCGAGAAGGTCATGAAGGCTCTGGAGGGCTTCCTGCGCCCCGAGTTCATCAACCGGGTGGACGAGATCGTCTACTTCAACCGTCTGAGCGAGGAGGACTTCAAGTCCATCGCCCGCATCATGCTGGGCGAGCTGACGGACACGCTGAAGGAGAAGAACATTACCTTCGCCTATGACGAGTCCCTGCTGGACTATCTGGTGCGCAAGTCCTACTCCTTGACCTACGGCGCCCGCAACCTGCGCCGCCTGATCCAGCGGGATCTGGAGGACGCCATTGCCACCCGCATCATCGACAGCTATCAGCACCCCGTCACCCAGCTCAAGGCCTCCGCCGAGGGAGAGTCCGTCTCCCTGCTGGCTCTTTGACCAAACAAGCAAAAGGGAGCCCTCTGCGTTGCAGAGGGCTCCCTTCTTATACATGCTTCAGTTTGTGCGTGCAGTCTGCCGCTTTTTCTCTCAGAAAAGGTACTCCAGTTCGGGCAGCTCATCCAGCAGGTCCTGCATCCATTCATAGGCGTTGTCTTCGATATCACCGGCGATATCCATCAGGTCGTCCTCCGTGATATCGGCAAGCATGACAGGCGACTTGACCGCCGCATTCTTCTCATAGGGCCCGATGGCGTAGTCCACACGCAAAACCAGTGCCTTGCTGCCGTAGGTCCGCAGTTCCACCTCGTCCAGCTGCAGCGTCATGGCGTCTTTCTTGGCGGTCAGCTGGCCCTCCATGTTGATGGAAACTCCGTCCAAGTCAATGCTCCAGGAGAAATTGTCGGCTTTTTCCTTGGCGGCATAGCTGAACTCGGAGCTGATCTCGACGGTATAGCCGTACTCGCTGACTTCCAGAACCGTTTCATCTGTAAAGGCGCCGTTCTTTGCCGCATGGTCGCCGCTGGAGGTCAGAACGATCTCCATGTCCCCGCCGTCAAGGCTCACCACAACGCTCAGATCGTTGACATAGGTCTTTCCGCCGCCAAGATATACACCGATCTCCACCTTAGTCCCGTCCAGCTTTTCATCGTAGGTCACGGCCATAACATAGCCGTTTTTGATGTATACCTTGAGTTCCACATCACCCAGCACATCCAGCGCGTCCCCGATCACGTCGAATACTTCCTTGGAATAGTCACCGGCGTCATCCAGTTCAGCCATCATCTCGTCCAGCATGTCTTCGGGGATGCCGAAGGAGGCAAGCAGTTCCCGGTATGCATCCATGTGATCCGCATCGCGCACGGTGTCTTCGATCTGGTCGAGGAAGCTTTCCATCGCATCCTGCGGGATCACCACGCTGTAGGCGGTGCAGGCGGTACTGTAGTCGTTGACGTCGATCGTCTCCGCGCCGAGCTTCTCCACTTCGATCGCCGCAACCAGCTCTTTCATCGCTTTCTTGACGGCCTTCTCGGTGTCAGCGTCCGGCTTGCCGAGCTGTTCAAGCTTCTCTGCCACGTCAAAGATATTGAAGCTCAGCTCATCCAAGTCCCCCATGTCTGCGCCCAGGGCATCCAGGTCGGCGCCCAGCGTCTGCGTGTTCACCCCATAGAACGTATCCCTGGTCAGCTCGGGAGAGCCGAGATACACATTGGCGTCATCGACCACCATCTGGACCGTGAGCAGATCCGTCGAGTCATAAAAGGGCGTGACCGAAACGGCCATCTGCCGCCCCGGCATGTTGGCATTGCCGGAATAGCGGATCCCGAGCCCCTCAAGGGTGGAAAGGTCATAATAGTAGGAGCCAAATGCGTCAGAATTGATCTTCGTCAGCTCAAGTTCAAGGCTCTGGCTGACCTTCCGGCTGTCGTACAGTCCCGACAGATCCGGCAGGCCCGCCTCCCGGATCGCGTCACTGTAGGCCGCGGCCGTCTTGGAAAACGCCTTTTCCACCTTGCCCTTGGCGCCGCCGAACACGCCGCTGGCCACCAGGATAATAATCAACGCGGCGACCACCGCCACAGCGGCAATGGCCAGAACAATGCCGACCAATCCCCGCCCGCGAGAAGGACCGGGCGCTGCTTCGACAGCGCAGGCCGAATCAGAGGCCGGTCCGGCTGCGGTAGCCGGGCTCTCGGGCTCCTGTGCATCGCCAGCCGCGGACGCCCCGCAATAGGGGCAGAATTTCGATGTGTTTTCGATCTCTTTTCCACATTTCAAGCAAAACATATGGTTCCCTCTCATCTTGTCCCGATCACAGGACATAAATCACAAATTTGTCCGCCGGCACGAAGCCACGGCCCCGGCGCACTCACCGCCGCGTGATCACCAGTACAGCATGTAGGTGCGATAGTCTTCCTGTTCGCTTGCCCAGAAGAATTCAACATCCGAAGCCACGCGGCGCGACTGCTTTCCATCCCAATAGTACAGGTCGTTGTCCTCAATGTACATCAGCTTCTTCTCATCCAGGAACCAAATGTACTCGATCCAAACCTCGTCGCTGATCTCGACGGTCTTGCCGTCCCCATTCATCAGGGAGAGTTCCGCCACATCGGCTCCGGATCTGGAGTCGTAGGTATAGTCGGTAAAGATATACCGCGTACCGCCGGCGCCGACTTCCATCATGCCGTTGATCTCCGCCGCGATCCTGCTGCTTTCGCCGTTGTGGTAGCAGTACAGGTCTCCTTCTCCCCGCCTGTTGTCGATGTCGGTGAAGTAATACAGCTTATCATCGTCCAGGCCGATAATGTTGAAGTCGTCATCCGTAATGGTATCCTTGTAGGTCAGCGTACCGTTTCCGACAGTATAGCTGCACAGGCTGGTCTCATCATCCTCCATGATTACGATGGCCAGCTCCTTGTCGCCAGTGGAATAGACACTGCCGATGTAGGCCGTGTCTCCGTCCAGCTCGAACACGCTCTCAACTCCGCCGACATTCTGATAATAAACGCTGTCGTCCATCAAATACGCGTCGTTGATCAGGTCGTAGATGTCGTAATAGCCCTCCAGGTCCGCCAGATCGGCAAGTTTGCCGTCCACCGAGGGCGCCTTGCTGTAGAAATAGACGCCCAGTTCTCCCAGGCCGTTCACATAGCCGGTCGCCAGATGGGAGGCGATCTCCGTGCTCGCGCCGTCCGCAAAGTGATACAGGGTATACGAAACGACGGTGTAGTTTTCCTCACTGAGGAACTCACGCAGCCCGTTGCGGTAATCCACCTCGTACCACTCGTCATAGAGAGCCTCGTACTGCGCCACCGCCTCATCGTAGAGATCGTCGGCCATGGCGTAAGCCATATCCACGGAGTCCATGTCGGGATAGGCGGCCGGATCAAGGTAGTAGGCAATGCCCGATTCGCTCTCATAATACTCTCTGCCGTCGTCGGAGAGATAGAGCCCGTAAGCGGGTCTGTAATCCTCGTACCAATCGGGGTAAACAGGCTCCTCTAGCGTGCTGCCGGCGTCGCTGCTCTTCCGGGAGTCGGAGACGAAGTCGTAGAGGGTGCGAGTCTCCTCCTGACAGGTGGTGTAATAGAAGGACAGCTTGCCGTTCTTCGTCTCTACGTCCATGACATTGCTGACATCCTTCAGGAGCTTGATCTTCTCCTCACCGGGCTTGATGGAATACAGGGTATAGGTATAGCCCGTATCCGTCTCGGTCTCCTCACCGTAGAGGAGGATCTCTGCGTCATATTCCGAATAGATCATGTCAGCATTTTTGAGCAGAGTCTCCTTCTTCCCGTCCGCTTTCAGCTCGACACGGAAAAGCGTCTCGGTGTAGTCATCAGGATCGACCTCGACATAATAGCCGTAGGTCTGCTTCTCATCCAGGCCGCCCCAGTACCCGATATCATCCGCCAGCTTATGGGTCTCCTTTTTGCTGTAGAGCCAGACCTGGGTCTTACCGGAGGTCTCCTTTTGGTAGATCAGGTTCCCATTATCGAGGGCGGTTAAGCTATAGCTGTACACCCCGGAGGAGATCTTCTGCGGCTTCTCCCCCTCCTTGCCGATCTTGGAGACCTCCATGCCGTACAGAGTTCCGACCGCTTCATAGTCTTCCAGTTCAACGAAATAGAGGTACTTTCCATCCTTGGAGAACGTCACATTGGAATAATCGCTGCCCTCGTCACTGAACTCCACCCCTTTGGTCTTTTCCTTCAGATCCTTCAGGAGCATCAGCTCATTATCATCCGTGACATAGGCATAGGCGGCTCCGCCGCGGCTCCCCAGCGCCACAGCGATGATGATGGCCGCCAGGATCAGCACCAGGACCACAGCCGCGCCTCCCAAAAGCAGCAGCTTGCTGTTCCACTTCTTCCCGGCTGCAGCAGGCGCGGGCTTCTCAACAGGGGCGGGTTCCTCAACAGGCGCAGGCTCCTCCGCAGGCGCGGGCTCCTCAACAGGCACGGGCTCCTCAACAGGTGCGGGCTCCTCAACAGGTGCGGGCTCCTCAACAGGCGCGGGCTCCTCAACAGGCGCGGGCTCCTCAACAGGCGCGGGCTCCTCAACGGGCATGGGCTCCTCAACAGGCATGGGCTCCTCAACAGGCGCGGGCTCCTCTGTATGGAGCGCTACCGGTGTACCGCACTCCGCGCAGAACCTCGCATCGTTCGGCAATTCCTTTCCGCAATTCGGGCAAAACACGACACTCATCCTCTCACTTCTTTTTGGGGGTTGAATTCTTCATCGGAACGTCTCGCGCGCAAAAAATGACAGATATTTCTTTCCTCTGCTAATGTTATACATGATTCGCACCCAAAAAACAAGCTGAAATATACCTGAAATACATTTTATGCTCCCGCCAGGAGTGGCAGCACTCCCAGGGACAGCATGCCCCGCAAATCTGCTTCAGATTTTTCGCTGTTGACAAATAAGAAAATGGTGCTATACTAATAGTAACAATTATCATTAATAATTTAAGGAAACAAAGAACAAAAGGAGGCAGAATCGAATGTTAAAAGGAAAAACAGCTGTTGTAACAGGCGGAACCAGAGGTATTGGTTTCGCGATCGCGAAAAAGTATCTTGAAAACGGCGCCAACGTTGCGATCGCAGGCACCAAGCAGGAATCTGTCGAGAAAGCGATCAGTCTGCTGCCGGAATACAAGGAGCATGTCATGGGTATCTGGCCCGACCTCTGCTCCCCGGACGAGGTTGGAGCCGCGTTCGCCTCGGTCAAAGAAAAATTCGGAAGTCTTGACATTCTCGCAAACAACGCGGGGGTCTCTTCCCGAACCAGCCTGTATGATTACACCATTGAGGAATTCTCCAAGATTCTGGACGTCAATTTGAAGGCGGTTTTTGTCTGCTCCCAGGCCGCCGCGCGCATCATGAAACCGCAGGGCGGCGGGGCCATCATCAACACCAGCTCCATGGTCGGTGAATACGGCCAGCCTTCCGGCTGCGGCTATCCTGCGACTAAATTTGCCGTCAACGGCCTGACCCGGTCTCTGGCAAGAGAGCTGGCGAAGGATCAGATCCGCGTCAATGCAGTCGCGCCGGGCGTGACGAAGACCGACATGGTTGCCGCGCTGCCCCAGGAGATGGTGGACCGGATCTCCGCCGGCATCCCCCTGGGCCGGGTGGGCGAGCCCCTTGACATCGCCAACGCCTATCTTTTCCTGGCCAGCGACCTGGCAAGCTATGTGACCGGCATCACCCTGCGCGTTGACGGCGCGGCCATGACTTGATCGATTGGAGGAATTCACATGAATAAAAAAGCGATGTATAACCTGACTTACGGCCTGTTTGTGCTCACCTCCCGCTCCGGAGGAAAGGACAGCGGCTGCATCATCAACACGGCGGGACAGGTCACCTCCACCCCCAACCGGATCAGCATTGCCGTGAACAAGGAAAACTTCACCCATGACCTGGTCCTGGAAAGCGGGAAGTTCAATCTCTCCATCCTGAGCGAAGAGGCAAGCTTTGCGACCTTCCAGCATTTTGGCTTCCAGTCCGGCAGGACGGTCGATAAGTTTGACGGCTACACCGCCTGCAAGCGCAGCGAGAACGGCCTGTACTATATCACCGAGGGCACGAACAGCTACATCAGCGCCACGGTCGAGCAGACCATCGACC
>JBJEYS010000114.1:0-2211 GCA_051886995.1 Oscillospiraceae bacterium | reverse complement strand
AGAACAGGTGATACACCATGATCAAAATCGCTCCTTCGATCCTCTCCGCCGATTTCTGCAATCTGGACCGGGACATTCAGGCCATCCGCACGGCCGACTGGGTCCATGTGGACGTCATGGACGGCATGTTTGTGCCCAACATCACCATCGGCGTGCCGGTGGTCAAGTCCATCCGCAAGCACACCAACATGTTCCTGGACGTCCATCTGATGATCGAAAAGCCCGTGCGGTACGTTGAGGCCTTCGCCCAGGCGGGCGCCGATCTTCTGTGCGTCCATCTGGAGGCCGACCTGCCCCCCTCCATCCGGGAAGCCCTCAACGTCATGGACCGCTGCAAGGTGAAAAAGGCCGTGGCCCTGCGCCCCATCACCAAGGCGGAGGCCGTGCTGCCCTACCTGGAGGAGCTGGACATGGTGCTGGTCATGACGGTGGAGCCGGGCTTCGGCGGCCAGGCGTTCATGGAGCGCCAGCTGGACACCATCTCCCGGGTGCGGGAGCTGATCGAAAAGTATAACCCCAACTGCCTGTTGGAGGTGGACGGCGGCATCAACCCCGAGACCGCCAAAAAGGTGGTCGCCGCCGGCGCCAACGTGCTGGTGGCGGGCTCCGCGGTCTACGGCGCTCCCGACGTGGAGCTGGCCATCGCCGCGCTGCGAGGTGAGTAAGGTGCAGTACTTCCCCCCCGCCCTGGAAACCCTGGTGGAGCAGTTCGCCAGGCTGCCCGGCATCGGCAAAAAATCCGCCCAGCGGCTGGCGTTCTTCGTCCTCTCCCTGCCCGACGAGGACGCCCAGGCCTTTGCCGACTCCATCGTCAACGCCCGCAAGGCCATCTCCTGCTGCCCCATCTGCCAGAACTTCGCCGAGGGCGACGGCCCCTGTCCCATCTGCGCCAGCCCCAAGCGGGACCGCTCGGTCATCTGCGTGGTGGCCGACCCGAAGGACGTGGTGGCCATGGAGCGGGGCCGGGAGTACAACGGCCTGTACCATGTGCTCCACGGGGTCATCTCCCCCATGAACCATGTGGGCCCCGACGACCTGCGCATCCGCCAGCTGACGGAGCGGGTGGCCTCCGGGGAGGTCAAGGAGGTCATCATGGCCACCAACCCGGACACCGAGGGCGAGGCCACCGCCATGTACCTGTCCCGCCTGCTGCGCCCCTTCGGCGTGAAGATCACCCGGCTGGCCTACGGCATCCCCGTGGGCAGCCACCTGGAATTTGCCGACGACGCTACTTTAATGCGGGCCTTGGAGGGCCGGCAGGAGATGTAAAAAGGTGTTCCCCATTCTGGATTTTTAAGGAGGCGTCCCATGGAAAACCGTCTGTTTACCAACGAGCGCATTCTGGCCTGGCTGCAGTACTTCTCCGACAACACGGAGATCGACCTGGAGCGGGTCAAGATGCTGGACATCACCCGCAAGAACAAGAACCTGATCCCCACCATCGAATCCAACAAGGCGGTGCTGGTGTTCACCGACGCCAACCACCCGGACATCTTCTATAAGATGTGGGACATCGGCCTGGGCGAGTGCGAGGTGTGGTACAACGAGGGCTCCGAGCCCGAGGGCCCCATCAAGCACGACAAGCTGAAGGACATGATCAACCGGGGCATCAACGCCTCCGCCGGCATGCTGGTGGTCAACCCCAACGCCCGCACCACCTACAAGATTGGCATGGACAACAGCAATTTCTCCCGGGGCTCCATCCACTATGTGGGCAGCGAGATCCGGGCGGTCATCCTGAACAAGCTGCACATTGGCCTGCAGGACGTGGTGTGCATCGTCAGCGGCGAGTCCATCGCCGTGGAGGCCGGCCTGATCGCCAGCGAGGGCACCATCATCGCCGTGGAGTACGACCGCAGCGACCGGGAGACCATGGACGGCAACATCCACCGCTTCGGCCTGAACAACATCAACATCATCGACCATGTGGACGACGAGACCATGAAGGGCCAGCCGGTGCCCTCCCTGGCCTTCCTGGTGGCCTCCGCCAGCCTGGAGCAGGAGATGGAGTGCCTGCTGCGCGTCAACCCCGAGATCGAGTTCGTCATCTACACCCTGGATTTCGGCGTGGTGTCCAAGCTGCCCGCCCTGTTTGAGCGGCTGCACATCAGGGACATGGAGGTCGTGCAGATCGCCGTGTCCCGCCTGAACCCCAAGAACCTGTTTCAGGCCGAGCCCGCCCCGTGGATCGTGTCGGGCAAGGCGCGGTAA
>JBJEYS010000113.1:0-9038 GCA_051886995.1 Oscillospiraceae bacterium | reverse complement strand
TTCAAGCTGCCCTCCTTTCGTCTACTTCTACTTCCGTCCTATCTGGACGCACATCGCCACAGTGGATCATCCAGCCGTCGCCCACATAGATGCCCACATGGGAAACGCCGGGGGTGTCATAGGTGCCGACGAAAAAAACAAGGTCGCCGGGCCGGGCGTTGGCGCTGGAAACAGGGGTACAGATGTTATAGAGCCCCTGGGCTCCCAGCCGCCCCACATCCCAGCCGGAGTGATTGATGACCCAGGAAACGAAGCCGGAGCAGTCAAAAGATGTGCTGGGATTGGAGCCGCCCCAAACGTAGGGGTAGCCGATATACTTCTCGGCCTCGGCAAGCATAGTAGCAAAGGTTTCATCTGCCAGAGCTTCCGGGGGCACCTCGTAAATGGTGGGCGGATCGGTAATGTATCTGCTCACATAGACAGAGTTGGGGAACAGGTCTGGTCGGTTGCCCAGGGCTGCCATGTAGAGGGAGTACCGGGAAAGCTGATCTTCACCCATGATATAGACCGGGACATGGGACAGGTTGAAGTTTTCCAGCGTGACGGTGCAGATGTAATAGTTGTAGGGCACCTCCACCTCATAAGCGTTTCCCTCACTGTCCGTCCTGGTTTCCGTCCGATACCGCACCTCCACCGTCACAATCTCAGTGAGAATATACTGACGGTCAAAGAGCGTTTGCAGATCGTCCTCCACATCGGCCAGCGTCCAGCAGTCCTCATGGAACGCAGACAGGATGGACAGCAACACATAGGGATCGTGCTCAATGTCATCCAGGTCAAAGTGATACTCGTCATAGCTATGGGTGCTGATATAGGTGTTCAGGTAGTCTTGCAGCTCCGCCTCCATCCCCGCATAAGCGGCCTCGGCTCCCAGCAGGTCAGCGTCCTCCGCCGGGTAGGTAGTGGCGGTGACGCTCCCGGCGATCCCGTTGCCGATGGCAACCAACGAGGACGAGCAGGACTGGATAGAGAAGATCAGCAGGACGCAGAGCAGGATGATCAGAGCCGCCACGGGATGCCGCTTGATCGCGCCTGTAGCGCGGGCGGCCAGCTTTTCCGTTGTGACCGCCGTTTTCTCCGCCGCCCTCGCGCTCTGCTTGGCTGCCTCCCGCGCCTGCTTTTGATACCGTTTGCGCTGCTGCCGTTTCCGCCACATCCGGGCCAGGGCGTTCTTGCTCAGTCCGGGGTTTTCAGCGGCGGCCTCCCGGAAAAGGACATCCGCAGCAGCCTTGGCATACTTGCTTTCAGCCCGCCGGACAGCCCGCGCCGGGTGGGTACGGACACGGTTTTGGGTAAAACGCACCGTTTTCCGCCCTGCGGCCTCAGCCACAAGCTCGGAGCGGTGAGCCCCCTCGGTGCCTACATTTTCCTGTTCCACCTCGTAGATTTTCCCGTGAACAAAGCCATGAACGCTCCGCCCGGCAAAGCCCGCCGCCTGTTTCACCGGGCCGGGCTTCTTGACGGGCTTCTGCCTTGCCAGCTTATCCCTGGCCGTTTCCACCTTCTCACCCCGCCGCTCCATGCGCTGCCGGGCCTTGCGGAGCTTTTCAGATTCCGGCTTTTGAGCCGTCTGGCCGTTGGCAGCGCCCTGGCCGGTCTGCCCGTCCCGGTGGAGCCGGTCAGAGGGTGGGGCCTGTCTGCTTTTCTGCCGGAATTTTTCGGCGGGGCCGCTTGTGCCAGCCGACGCCTGTTTGCTCTGCTGCCGGTATTTGGGGTTTGGGACATTTTGTCCCGAAGCAGCCGGGCCCTCTCTCCGGGGGCCCGGCTCTTTTCCGTCACGCTTCATTCTTCAAATCCTCCGGGCGGGTGGTAAGCAGATCGTAGATCTCGCCCTTGGGGAAACGGTCAACGAATGGGATCGTCACCGAGCCGTAGAACAGCAGCCCCTCGCCGGAATTGCTTTGGGTGATGTAGGAAAGCTGGTGTTCGCTGATACCGAGCTGCTTTGCCAGAATCGCTCGGTCACTCTGCGCCTGGGACAGCAGGATCATAAAATCCGTGTTATCCAGAATGTTCTCGATCTCCCGGCTGGCCAGCAGGTCTTTCACATTCTGCGTCAGAGCCGAGGGGACGCAGCCCTTTTTGCGGAGCATCTTCCACACCGTCACAAAGTAGCTAGCCGTGAGGGGGTCACGGAGCAGGATATGGAACTCGTCAAAGTAGCACCATGTTGCCACGCCAGCGGCAAAGTTGGTGTTGACGGTTTCAGTGACGAACTCGTTGGTAACGTGCATGGCGATCTTCCGCAGGTTTTCTCCCATGCCTTTCAGCACGATGCACACCACACGAGAATTGAGGTTTACATTGGTCTGATGGTTGAACAGATTGAGGGAGCCGGTGCAGTAGAGCTCCAGGGCCGTCGCCACGCGCCGGGCCTCCGGCTCCGGCTGACGTAGCAGCTCCTCGTACAAATCCTGCAAAAGCGGCATTTCGCCGTTGCCGATCCCCAGGGCCAGCTCCCGGTATACCTGCCGCACACAGCGGTCGATGACCGTCTTTTCGACGGGTTGCAAGCCCTCTTTGCCGCCTACCACCAGCTCACAGAGAGACAGCAGGAAGTCCGCTTTCATGGAAAGGGGGCTGTCGCCGCCGTCTATGTCGATCTGGATGTCCATAGGGTTGATATGGTGCGGGCTGTCCGGGGCAATCTCGATGACCTGACCGCCCAGCCGCCGCACCAGCGGGGCATATTCGCCCATCGGGTCAACCACCAAAATCCGATCCTGGGGGATGGCGAGAAATACATTGATGAGCTCACGCTTGGCCGCAAAGCTCTTGCCGCTGCCCGTGGAGCCCAGGTAAAGCCCGTTGGCTGATTTCAGCTTTTTTCTGTCCGCCATGATGACGTTATGGGAAAGGGCGTTCATACCGTAGTAGAGGGCCTGTCCGTCCATGCGGAGCTCACGGGTGATAAAGGGAATGAAAATAGCGGTGCTGCTGGTTGTCATGCCCCGTTGGATCTCCACCTCGTTATAGCCCAGGGCCAGGGAGGACACATACGCCTGTTCCTGTTGCCAGTCCAGCCGTTTAAGGGCGCAGTTGTATTTCTGTGCGATGCCGGACACGGTAAACACATCGTTTTCCAGCCGCTCCCGTGAGGGAGCCAGATTGACAACCGTAAAAGTGAGCAGAAGCATCCGCTCATTCCGGGACTGGAGGTCGGCAAGCAAATCCGCCGCGTCCTTGGAAAAGGTGATCAGATCAGGGGGGAGGATGTCCGGGTCATACCCAGCCCGCATCGCCTTTTTCTGTTCCTCTACTTTCATGCGGTCAATATCGGACACCTTGCCCTTGATGGTCTTGATGGCGCGGGCCTGATCCACCGTCTGAATATGCAGGGTGACAGTCAGCTCCGCGTTCAATTCCAAAATCTCACGCAGAAGCCTGTCGGAGAGCTCGGATGCCATGATCTGCAAATAGGACGCAGCGCCCCAATAGCGGCCCACCCGGAACGTGCGGGAACGGGAGAAGTCGAAGCCCTCAAAGGGGGCCACGGCCTCTTTAGTGCCCTGACCGGTCTTGGTGATGTTGGCCCAGGAGAAGCGGAACGGCTCACGCTGGGGGCCGGGATGGGTCTGGCCGTGGAGCACCGCCAGCCGCTCCCGCCCGTCCAGGGGTGCGGACTGTACCCCCAGCCGCTTGAAGTTGCCCATCACGTCGGCCTCCACGCGCTCCAGCCGGGGCCGGGCGGCAGCCAGATCGTCGGCGGGAACGCCAAAGGTGATGTACTTGGCCCGGTCAATGCCGTTATTGCTTCTGGCAATCTGGCCTTTCAGCATTTCCGTGAACTCGGCGCGAACGCTGTCAAACTCGTCATGGGCCGGGGGGATGTTGATCTGATACCGCTCTCCGGAATGGGAGCGGCGGTTGATAAAGGAAAGCTGGAACGGGATGGAGCTGTCGAAGTAGTTGAGGAACGCGCTCCAGCCGTTGAAGATGGCGGACTGATCCTCCGTAGACGCAACAGAGTAGTTAATGTCCTCATAGGCCAGCGTCTTGGTGAACAGGCCGCCGGGGAGCTGGCACACGCCATCCGGCAGCATCCGCACATAGGGGATGGTCTGCTGGGCCGAGAGCGATCCCCGGCCCCGGCTGTGCCGTTCAGCCCCTGCGGGGCTGAGCTTTGGATTTTTGGCTTTTTGCAATAGGCTCCTCCTTTCCCACAAATGGGGCGTAAATGTTTTCTGTCCGATAGGGCCGGTGTCCGGGCCGCAGGAAACGGGCCCGGATGACATAGCCCACCACCTTTTCCAGAGGAAGGCCGTCCTTTTCGTACATCGCCAGCATAAATGCCGGGAGCATGACGGCCAGCATGAGGAACAGAGCCACGGTATTGCCGATGGCGCTCCGGGTGAGCAGATACAGGGGGATGCCCACCGCAGCAGCAGCACCGAAGCAGATCAACTGGCGTTTCGTCAGATTGAAAGCCAGCTTGGTCTTGATCCTGGAAAGGTCGTTGGGGACGTTCACATAGGCCATTTAATCGTCACCTCCTGTTTGGGACTCGTCGTCGCAGACTCCGCTTAGCTTCTTTGGGACAAAATGTCCCAAACTCCGCCCGCTCCGTTGCTCCTCCTCTCCCCACAAAATCAGTGATTTTGTGGGGGCCCCGAAATTCCGAAGCTCTGCCGTGGGCTCTACCTCATTGCCCCACACATCCCAGCCGGGCGGGGTCTGCCGGGCGAACAGCTCCACACGGGGCAGATCGCCCATGAGTGCCACGATCTTGTCCCGTGTTTCGTCGGGCTTTTTGCTGTGCTCCTGGACAGGGGCAATAATGAATTGGTGGATGTTGGCCGACAGCCGTTTGGGGTGGCCCCGAGTCGCCAGCAGGCATACCTCCGCGTTGCCCCTCGTCCAGAAGCCCAGGCCGTAAAACCAACTGTCCGCCTTACGGTTTTTCTTAAGCCAGAGGAACGCCACGGATTTATAGTGAAAGCCCCAGGCGTGGATCAGCCGCAGGGCCTCCGGGAGCTGGGGGAACGTGGCCCACAAAAAAAGCGCGCTGTCCGGGGCCGCGAGATCGGCCACCGGGAGCGCGCAAAGCTCGTCAATGCTCATGGTTGGGTAATGCTTCTCCGCCGCCCCTTGTACTTTTTTGGCTGAATAGCGCCAAGGGGGATCAGCGTAGATGATGGAATATTGCCGGATAGTTTCACACTCCTTTCCCGCCCTCGGCCATGGCCTGCCGCGCCTGGGTGATGCGCTCCAGGGCGGGACCGTAGATGGCCGGGGCTGTCTCAAAACAGATAAAGCGGCGGCCTGTGTTAAGGGCGGCCACCGCCGTTGTGCCGGAGCCCGCGCAGATGTCTGCCACCACCTCGCCCTCGTCGGTGTACGTTTTGATGAAATACTCGCACAGCTCCACCGGCTTCTGCGTGGGATGTATGGTGCGGGCCACCGTGGGAAACGCCAGGACATTCCCCGGAAACCGCCGCCCGTCCTCCGATCCGCCCGTGGTGCGTTCAAACTTCCCGTAGTTTGGACTGCTGCCGCTATTGTGGTGGATTTTCCTGTACGGAGCGCCCTGTTCAAACTGCGGGTTGTACTTTGGCCGCTTCTGATAGAACACCAAAATGTTCTCCGTCTTTTTCAGCGGAGCGCGGCGGGCATTGAGAAATCCGGTGCATTTGCTCTTGTACCACACCCACTCATAGCGAAGCATGGGGAGGTTGGACGCGCCCAGCACCTTGTCATAGGGGCATTGAGCGAAGAACAGCACCGCGCCGTCCGGCTTGACGGCCCAGCGCACCGCCTCCCACAGTTTCTCCAAAGGCAGCGGCACATCCCAATAGTTCCGGGTGGTGCCGTAAGGCGGATCGGTCAGCAGCATATCCACCGAATGACGGGGCAGAGCCCGCAGGCCCGCGATCCCATCCATGAGATACAGGCCGTTTGGTGTCAGGGGCCGTCCATCCGACGCAAAGCTCTGATCAGCTTGACCGCAAGTAACACAATTTATTATTGATCACCTTCTTTCCTTAATGTGCTTTTATATTGTCCGTGATATAATTGAAAACTGAAATGGGGTGATCACTTGCAATATAAAATCACAATAGATTTGTGTGGGGATTATAGTGAGTTGGTGCAAAAATGGATGAAATGTCATGGTGTCCAGTCTGATAAGAGTGGTGAAGATTTGTGGTACGATTTTTTTAATTTGCAGAGAAAATCAGTCAGGCCGCGAAAGCGTGTAGTTCACTATTCAAAAGAGTTTACTTGTCCGCCAGAACTAGAAAATGGATTAGAGCTACTTACGCAAAAATTTGAAAACGGTGACGATGTTTCTCTCCATTTGAGCAAGGGCGCAAAAATATCATCTAGATTTGATGAATTGCTTTACGACTGGGGCATCTACCATTTCCACCTCGGGGAGATAGTTGATGATAAGACGGGGCGCATTGAGCGTACTGGCCCAATTCTATTTGCTAAAATTGATAATGAAAACGTCTATTACATCAATGTCTACGACCACGGGAAAGGTGTTCAGCAACCTTGGGCCAAGCAGGAAATGTTGAAAATAATACACCATAATTGGCCCGAAACAATAGTAAAATGGAAACTTCCAGATGGAATAATGCTATATCCAGAAAGTATTTCACTACCTACCGACGAGCAGTACGCATCTCTGCGAGAAAATGGGATTAGTATGCCTATTTTCGTTGATGAAGGTGTCGCGTACTTTTCTCCTGGCGGTGGCTATATGTCTACTGGACATAGTCATGAAATTGTTTTTTACTGTCAAAAAATCCATAATACTCTGAAACTCAATGAACTTTATGTGGAAGACAACATCACCTCACTTGTGACACGCATTGAGAAGTTAACCGGGAAACCCGCTGGAGTTAAATTGCATTTTAAGCTGATTGAAAAAAATGGCGTATTTTACGTTGCAGAATTGCAATCAAAGATTGCACTGTTCAAGGTTGAATTTTAATGTGCGCCGAAAATGCTCTTTGCGATGCTGCCGGTCTTGAACAGCATAAAACAGAGCAGCACCGTATAGCCCACGGTGCCCCAAATGGCCCCGATGGGGTCGCCGCTGGTAGCAATGCCCTGCACAAGCACCGCATAGATCGCCACGCAGACGAGGATCAGAAGCCCCTGGAAGCCTACGGCGAACAGGGACTTGATGTAGTTCTGGCCCGTACTGCCCAGCTCCCGGTTGGAAAGGGTAGCCACAGGGATGGGGGCCAGACTGGTGAGCATATAGATCTCCAGCATACGGCCATAGGCAATCACGAAAATTACAATGCCCATGATCTTCATCGTCACACCGATCAGCAGCGATTGCATAAACAGCCCCAGCAGGGGGCCTAAATCCATGTTCTCCAGCGTGGTTTCCAGATTGTTCAGCATATCGGCGGAAACATCAGTAGAGCCCTGGATCAATCCCGCCGCGTTTGAAATCACGTTCTGCGACACATCGAACACCGCCATAACGATGTTGAAGGTGTTGGAAAGAATGACGATGGCGCAGGCCGTTTTGAAAATCCACTTGAAGAAAATCCAGTAGTCCAGATCGTGCAGGTTATTTCGGTCAATGAGCATCTGGATCAGCTCATAGGTGGCAACAAAGGTCAGTATCAGCCCGGCGATGGGTAAAATCACCGTTTCGGAAAGCTGCCGGATCAGGGAGAACACCCCGGCGTTCCATGCCGCCGGGGTTGTCCCCACCTGTACCGCGATCTCCCCGACCTGGGTGTTTACCGTATCAAAGAGCCCCTCCAGGTTGCCCATGATGCCGTTGACAAGCAGTTCCTTCAGCCAGCTTGTGAGCCAGTCGGTGAGAAAATCCATAGGCGGCCCTTAAAACAGGCCGGACAGCAGAGGGATCAGCGTGGTGCCGATGACGATGATACCGCCGCCTGCCATGAGCTGCTTCATGCCCTGGCTCTTGGAGCCGGGGTTGTCGGAGCCATAGCCCTCCAGCAGATTGACAACGCCCCACACGCCCAAACCGGCGCCCAGGGCCACAACAAGGGTCTGCAAGGTGGTGATGGCAGATGAGAAAAACTGCATAGTACCTCCATTTCTCCGGGAAAATCCCGGGCACAAAAATTGCCGCCATTTCTGGCGGCTGCTGCCTTGGGACAAAGTGTCCCGAACTCAATAGGCATCCGGGTCGTCGATGTCATCATAGTTGAGAATGTCCTCGTCCTCTTCCATGTGCTGATCGTCCGACCCCTCCACCTCGTACACGGTATACACCTCCTTTGGGTCAAGCCTGTCCATACGGCGGGTTATCAGCCGGGAAAGGTCAAAGGCGTTGCGCTTGTCAGCCTCCGCCGTGTACTTGTAATTGGGATGATTTTTCAGATCGTACTTGGGCGAATAGAATGGGGGCAGGCCCCGAAGCTGTAAAATGCACCTGTCGCCCGGCATGGTTGCCAGCTCGCTGGGGGTCATCAGCTCCCGGCCCAGCCGCTGGGTGTTTTGGTTGTAGCTTTCAGACTGGCCCCGCGTCCGGCCCTCTGTCTGCATGGAGATGGTGGCCTTGCCCAGCCAGTTCTCGGAAATCTCCTTGATGGTGGAGCTTTCCCGCCCGCCCAGGAAAATCACGCTGTCCATGTTGCCCAAAATCGTTTCGGCGTTGTCCTTGTAAATGGCCTTGCATTGGGCCAACTGCTGATAGAACAGGCACAGGCTTACCTCGCGGGAGCGAATGACGGCCACCAGCTTTTCCAGATTGGGCACCTGTCCCGTGTTGGCCGCCTCGTCCCACAGCACCCGCACATGATGGGGCAGACGGCCCCCATGTACGTTGTCCGCCCGTTCACACAGAAGATTGAACATCTGCGAAAACGCCAGCGCCACCAAAAAATTGTAGGTGGGCGTGGTGTCCGAGATAATGAAGAACACCGCCGTTTTCCTGTCCCCGATGCGGTCGAGCTCCAACTCGTCATAGCCCATGATCTCCCGAAGCTGGGGAATATCAAAGGGGGCCAGCCGAGCGCCGCAGGAAATCAGGATGCTTTTGGCCGTCTTGCCAGAAACGAATTGTCAAGGACTTTTTAATCAAGTTTACAAAGAAGTCA
>JBJEYS010000112.1:0-2251 GCA_051886995.1 Oscillospiraceae bacterium | reverse complement strand
TTTTACATCCATGTCACAGATATTGAACAGCTGGACGACACAGTCAAGCAGGTGGCGGCCCTGCCCCAGGTGGCCAATTACAATGCCGCCTTTGAAGTGGCCGACGGCTTGGTGACCGCCCGTAATGTGGCCGGCGGTATCGCCGTGATCCTGATCGCCATTCTCTTCCTGATCTCCCTGTTTATCATCGCCAATACCATCAAGCTGGCCACCTTCACGCGCAGGGAAGAAATCGCCATTATGAAGATGTGCGGCGCGACCAACACCTTTATCCGCTGGCCCTTCGTGTTTGAGGGCCTGATCCTGGGCCTGATCGGCGCGGCGGTGGCCTTCTTCCTGCAATGGGGTGTGTACGCGCTGATCTCCAACTCCGTGACGGCCGGCAGCGGCATGTTGTCCTTTATCGAGATTGTCCCGTTCAAGCAGATGGCCATGCGGGTGCTGGGCATTTTTGCCGGCGCGGGCTTTGTCATCGGTGTGGGCGGCTCTCTGCTGGCCATCCGCAAGTTCCTTCAGGTCTGAGCGTGTAAGGAGGAAGCCATGAAGTTTTTCCGCAAGCACCAAAAGAAGATTATTGCCGGCCTAGCGCTGCTGCTGGCCCTTTTAATGATCCTGCCGACGATCACCATGATCCTGAGCAACAGCGCCGGGGCCGTGACCCAGTCGGAGATCGACGATCTGAAAAAGGACGCCGCCGCTCTGGCACAGACGAAAAAGAACCTGAACGACCAGTTGACCAAGCTGGAGGGAGAGATCAACAGTGCTCTGTCCAAGAAGCTGGTGGTGGAGCAGGAGATCAACGTGGTGACGGAGCAAATCGCCACCACCGAGGCTCTGATCGCCAAATACGACGAGCAGATCGCCCAGGAGGAGGTCAATCTGGCGGAGGCCCAGGAGCGGGAAGAACAGCATTACGAGGAGTTCTGCCTGCGTGTGCGGGCCATGGAAGAAGAAGGTACCGCCTCCTATTGGCAGATCCTGTTCGGCGCCGCCGACTTTACCGACCTGCTGGACCGCGCCATGATGATCAGCGAAGTGGTGGAGTATGACAACGCGGTCATGGACGCTCTGGAGCAGGACCGCATCGATGTGGAAAACGCCAAGGCGGCGCTGGAGAGCGCCCGGGCCGAGCAGGTGGACGCCAAGACGGCTCTGGATGCCCAGAAGGTGGAGCTGAACGCCAAGAAGTCCACCATCAATACGCTTTTGAAGGAGCTGGAGAGCAAGCAGGACCAGTACGAAAGCTCACTTGATAAGCTGGACAGCCAGATGACCGCGCTGGACGACGAGATTGCCGCCAAGCAGGAAGAGCTGCGGCGCCAGATCGCCGCCGGACAAATCCAAAAGGCCGATACCGGTTCCGGCTACCTTTGGCCGCTGGACGGCTGCTATGTGATCACCTCCTTCTTTGGCCCCCGCATCCATCCGGTCACGGGCAAGCCGGGTAACCATCTGGGCACGGATGTCCGTGCCCCATACGGTACTACCATCCGGGCAGCCCGGGGCGGTACGGTCATTACATCCGGGTACAACAGCTCCTACGGAAATTATGTGGTGGTCGATCATTATGACGGTGTGTCCACCCTTTACGCCCATATGTCCAGCCGCTCTGTGTCGGTGGGCCAGGCAGTCAGCCAGGGCCAGGAGTTGGGCAAGGTGGGCTCCACCGGTTCCTCCACCGGCAACCACCTCCACTTTGAGATCCGCGTCAACAACGTGCGTCAGGATGCCATCAACTATTATCCCAATTTGAATCTATGGTACGTCTATGACGGAAAAGTTTATCCTCTGGAACATTAAAAGGATCAAGCCATGAAAAAGCGTTTTAGTGTTAAAGCGATCATTCTTACTGCGGCCCTCTCGGTGTTTATCACCCTGGGGGCCGTTGCCCTTACGGCCTGGCTGGTGCTGGGCTCCTCCGGCCTGGCGATCACCGCCGGCGCGGCGTACATCAATACCCAGTTCGTGGGGGAGTATGATGATGACGCCATGGCGGACGCCGCTCTGGACGCCATGGTGGAATCCCTGGGCGACCGCTGGTCCTACTACATGAACGCCGAGGACTATGCCGCTTCGAAGCTGCGCCGCAGCAACGCTTATGTGGGGATCGGCGTGACCATCACCTATGAGGAGGACGGCCTGCACATCCAGTCCGTGACGGAGGGAGGGCCCGCCGAGGCGGCCGGCCTGCTGCCCGGGGAGATCATCACCGCCGCGGACGGAAACGACCTGACCGGCGACAATGTTTACA
>JBJEYS010000111.1:0-2252 GCA_051886995.1 Oscillospiraceae bacterium | reverse complement strand
TTTTTTGCCTATTTCCTTGTAATCAGGCGTTCATTTTGTTATAATAAAGGATAAATTTTCGAGATTATCTGAGGTCTTTCTCCATGAAATACAAGCAGTGGAATATCTGCACCCCGTGCGCAGAGGATTGTCAGGTCCTGACGGACGCCGGCATTCCGCCTCTGCCCGCGGCGGTGCTCTGCGCCCGGGGGCTGGACACGCCGGAAAAGGCCCGGGCCTTTCTGGACGACCGGGAGGAGCTGCTGCACGACCCGTTCCTGCTGAAGGATATGGACCGGGCCGTGGCGCGCATCAAGCGGGCGCTGGAACAGCATGAGATCATTGCCGTTTACGGCGACTACGATGTGGACGGCATCACCTCCACCTGCCTGCTGACCGACTATCTGCGCCGGCAGGGGGCCGCGGTCATCCCCTACATCCCTGACCGCATGGGAGAGGGCTACGGCCTGAGCGCCCAGGCGGTGGAGTTTCTGCACGATCAGGGTGTCACCCTGATCGTCACCGTGGACTGCGGCATTACCGCCGTGTATGAGACCCTCCGGGCAGCCGAACTGGGGATGGATGTGGTCATCACCGACCATCACGAGTGCAAGGAGGCCCTGCCCGCCGCCGCGGCCGTGGTAAACCCCCACCGGCTGGACTGCCGGTATCCTTTTCCCTATCTGGCGGGGGTGGGCGTGGCGTTCAAGCTGGTGCTCGCCCTGGGCGGGGAACAAAACCGAAACGCCCTTCTGGCGGAATATGCCGACCTGACCGCCATCGGCACCGTGGCCGACGTCATGCAGCTGATCGGAGAAAACCGGGCCATCGTCCGGCTGGGTCTGCAGGCTCTGGCTCACACCCGGCGCCCCGGCCTGCGCTCCCTGATCCGGGAGGCGGGCGCCGAGGGCAAGCCCCTGACCGCCACCACCATCGGCTATACCCTGGCGCCCCGCATCAACGCCTCCGGGCGCATGGGCTGCGCGGCTCTGGCCGGGGAGCTGCTTCTCACCCAGGACCCCGCCCGGGCAGAGGAGCTGGCCCGGGAGCTGTGCGCTCTGAACCGGGAGCGGCAGGCCATTGAAGGGGAGATCTACGAGGAGTGCGTGGCCCGGCTGGACCGGGAGGGCGGCAGCCATCCGGTCATCGTTCTGGCCAGCGAGGGCTGGCACCAGGGGGTAGTAGGCATCGTGGCCTCCCGCCTGGCGGAGAAGTATTCCTGCCCCGCCTTCATGATCTGCCTGCAGGACGGCAAGGGCAAGGGCTCCTGCCGCTCTTTCGGCGGCTTCAACCTGTTCGCGGCCCTGGAGCAGTGCGCCGGGCTGCTGGAGGACTTCGGCGGCCACGAACTGGCGGCCGGATTTACCATCCGCGCGGAAAACATCGACGCCTTCCGCACCCGCATCGAAGCGGCGGTGCTGGAGCGCACCGGCGGCGCGGAGATGGTGTCCACCCTCCAGGTGGACGCCCGGATCAACGATCCGGCCCTGCTTTCCCAGGAGGGGGTGGAGGCTCTCTCACTTCTGGAGCCCTTCGGCGCGGGCAACCCCAAGCCCGTGTTCATGCTGTCGGGCGCCGTGATCCAGTCCATGTTCGAGGTGGGAAACGGACGCCACCTGAAGCTGCGCCTGCGCTGCCAGGGTGCCGTTTTTGACGCCATCTTTTTCTCCGCCTGCGCCGCCCAGCTGGGCCTCGGCCCCGGCGACCGGGCAGACGTGGCGTTTACCCCCCAGATCAACGAATTCCGGGGCGTGCGCTCGGTGCAGCTGCAGGTCTGCGACCTGCACAGCGCCCCCACCCGCGCCCAGGCGGAGCGCAGCCTGTTCGAGCGTCTGTGCTCCGGCGGCCCCATCTCCGCCGCGGAGGCCCTGGCCATTACCCCCTCCCGGGAGGAATTCGAAATCGTGTGGCGCTATCTGAAGCGGTACGCCTCTCCGGGCCCTCTGGAGGATCATCCGACTCATTTGGCAAAGAATATTGCCAAGACCTTTCATACCCGGGAGGCCTACGCCCGCACCATGGTGTGCATCCATGTATTTGACGAGCGCGGCCTGATCCGGGTGGAGCAGCAGACCACCGGACGGCTGCGCATTGGCCTGTGCCCGGTGGACAGTAAGGTGGATCTGGAAGAATCCGAACTTCTGCGCCGGCTGCGCCGGCTGACCCAATTCTGAGAATCGGGAGGCAGCACAATGGACCCCATTCTGGAACGCTATCAAGCCCTGGAAGAAAAAATACGCGGCTATCTGCCCAACGCCGACTTTGACCGGCTG
>JBJEYS010000110.1:0-2257 GCA_051886995.1 Oscillospiraceae bacterium | reverse complement strand
TCATTACCTTCCGCAAAAACAGGAGGCCCAAATGACGCGCTATGAATTCGTCCTTTTGGACGCGGACAATACCCTGTTTGACTTTGACGCCGCCGAGCGCAAAGCACTGCACGATGTGCTGTGCTCCCGGGGCTATACCCCGGACCGGGCCACGGTAGACACCTATCTGAAGATCAACACCGCCCTTTGGGAGGCTTTTGCCCGGGGCGAAGTGGGGCAGGACTTTCTGCTGGTGGAGCGTTTTCGCCGGTTTGAGCAGACCATGGGGGGCAGCCACGACCCGGCGGCCTTCAATTCGGACTACCTGGCCGGCCTGGCCTCCCACGGTGATCTGATCCCCGGCGCGCTGGAGCTATGCAGGCGTTTGTCCGCACTAGGCTGTACCCTGGCCATCGTTACCAACGGCGCCACGGCCGCCCAGCGGGGCCGGTATGCCGCCTCGCCCATCCGGGAGTATGTCCCCCACCTGTTCATCTCCCAGGAGCTGGGCGTTGGCAAGCCCGACCCTCTTTTTTTTGACCAGGTCTGTCGAAAACTGGGTATTTCGGACCGAAGCCGCGCTGTGGTGGTGGGCGACAACCTTGCTTCCGACATTCTGGGCGGAAACCGGGCTCGAATCGATACCATTTGGTATAACCCCCACGGTGCGCCCCTGTGCGGGGATGCCCGCCCGACCTATACAGCGACGGATCTTGACACAGTGGCGGCCATAATTTTTGGAAAAATCAACGAGGAGTTTGAATAAAGATGAGAAAGCTGATCCCTCTGATCCTGCTGGTGGCCCTGCTGGCGGCCGGCTGTACCTCCGGCCAGAACGCGGACGGGGTGAGTGAGGAGCCCACCCCCACCCCGCCGACCTCCGCGGAGCCGGTGCCTACGCCGACCCCGACGCCCACGCCCACACCCACGCCGACCCCCACGCCGGAGCCCTATGATTACACCGCCCCCGTGCCGGAGTCGGAAGCGGTGGCCGACGACTGGTTTGCCGATGCGGTGTTTATCGGGGACTCCCGCACCGACGGCCTGCGGCTGTACAGCGGGATCAAGGATGTGGATTTTCTCTGTTACAAGGGCCTGACCGTGTTTGAGGTGATGGACAACAAGCCCGTCATCCAGACCGCTGAGGGAAAGATCGGCGTGCTCCAGGCGCTGGAGCAGAAGCAGTACGTCAAGATTTATCTGATGCTGGGCATCAATGAGCTGGGTTACAACTACGACCAGGGCTTCGCGGATACATACGGTGCGGTGGTGGATCAGATCATGGCGCTGCAGCCGGACGCCGACATCTATCTGCAGAGCCTGATCCCGGTCAGTACGGAGAAGTGTCAGCAGACCAAGCAGCCCTACTATGTCACCAATGAGCAGATCGCCGTCTATAATGAGATCATTGAGACGATCGCCGCGGAAAAGGAAGTCTACCTGGTCAACGTCAAGGAGGCCCTGGTCAACGAGGACGGGGAGCTGCCCGCGGATGCCAGTTCCGACGGAATCCACTTCCATAAAGAGGGCTATCAGATCTGGTATCAGTACCTGAAGACCCATACGGTAGAGGAGGAGCGTTCATGAAAAAACTGATCTGCGCGTTGCTGACCTGTGCCCTGCTGCTGGCCGTCTGCGCCGGATGCGGCAAAAAGGAGCAGGAGGCTTCCTTCCAGCCGGAGCAGACCGTGCAGGCGCTGCTGGACTCCGGCGCGTTTTCCGAGACGCTGGAGGAGCTGGACCCCACGCTGCTGTTTACTCTCCCCGGCAACGCGGAGGACTACGCGGGCTCTTTGCTGGTTTATTCCACGGGCGCCACGGCAGAGACGGCGGCGGTCATGCTGACACCGGACACCGACCGGGCCCAGCAGGTCCAAGCGGCCCTGCAGGCCTGGGTGGATGGTCAGATCGAGGCGGAGCGCAATTACCGCCCCGCCGAAGTGGAGAAGCTGGAGCACGCTATCCTGGAGACCCGGGGAAACTCGGTCCTGCTGGTGGTGGCTGCCGACTGGGAAAAGGCCGCCCAGGCCATCCCGGCGGAGTAAACAAGATTTCACAAAAAAAGATGGAGAATTGCTTTCAGCAATTCTCCATCTTTTTTTGTCCGTAAATTCGGCGCGGGACGGTCAGCCGTCCGCTTTTTCGGAATCATCAGAAAGCACGGTGTTTTTCCGCCAGCGCCCGGAGCGCAGATAAATCAGCTGGATGACGATCTGTACCGCCGAGGCCGCCGGGGCGGCCAGACCGATGTGGAACATGTTGGTGCCGGGGATCAGGG
>JBJEYS010000109.1:0-2258 GCA_051886995.1 Oscillospiraceae bacterium | reverse complement strand
GGGCGGCGCAGGAGGCCCTGAACGGCTCCGACCCCAGCGGCGGCGCCATCTACTATTTCAACCCCAGTACAGCCACCTCCTCCTGGATCTGGAGCCGCCCGCTGATCAAGGTCATCGGAAACCATCGTTTTTGCTCATAGGGAGGACAAGCTTAAGGCAGCACTGATTTCATCGGTGCTGCCTTAAAAAATTCTTAAAGAAAATCCCTCTTGCCTTTTAAACAGATACTGGTAGGATAGAAGCAAGAGGTGAGGCACTTGTACAACATCCTGATCTGCGACGACGATAAGGACATCGTCTCGGCATTGGAGATCTATCTGAACAGTGAAGACTACCGCACCTTCCCGGCCTATAACGGGAGGGAAGCCCTGGAGATCGTGGAAAAAGAGGACATTCACCTAATCCTGATGGACATTATGATGCCCGAACTGGACGGCATCCACGCTACGGCGAAGCTGCGGGAGCGCCATAATGTGCCCATCATCCTGCTGACCGCCAAGAGCGAGGACGCCGACAAGGTGCTGGGGCTGAACATCGGGGCGGACGACTACATAACAAAGCCTTTTAACCCCATCGAGGTCATCGCCCGGGTGAAAAGCCAGCTGCGGCGGTATACCACCCTGGGCGGGTGCAGCAGGGCGTTGGGGGAGGACCCGGATGTTCTGGTCAACGGAGGCATCGTACTCAACGACAGGACCAAGACCGTCACTGTGGATGGGGAGGAGCGCAGCCTGACACCGTTGGAGTACAGCATTTTAAAGCTGCTGCTGCGCCACCCGGGGCAGGTGTTTTCCACGTCCCAGATCTACGAGCAGGTGTGGAACGACCCCTCCTACGGCTCGGAAAATACCGTGGCCGTCCACATCCGCCATCTGCGGGAGAAGATCGAGATCAACCCCGGCGACCCCCGGTACATCAAGGTCGTGTGGGGCCTGGGCTATAAGATGGAGAAAATGACATGAGAAGAACGTGGGTCAAATGTGTATGCGCGGCGCTCTGCGTGCTCCTGCTGGTCGTGGGCGGCCTGGGCAGCATTTTCGCGGTAAGCTGGTATGTCGACACGAATGGTGTGACTTTTTATGAAAGCAGCCTGTGCTGGCGTGTGACCAACAGCAATTTAGAACTGGTAGAGGCCGGGATCGATATTCTGGCTGACCAGAGCGGAGAAAACCTTTCCGCTTACGCCCAACAGCAGCTTCAGGAGATCACCCAGTCCCTGGACCCTGCCAAGAGCAATTTCCGCTACCGCTGCACGGCGCCCGACGGAACGGTGGTGCTTGCCAATGTGGAGGGGGAAGACTGGCGGGAGAGTGTTTACCGGGTATCCGCGCCGCGTGTGTATGAAACATATGTTTACGACGAAACCGGCGGGGGATGGGAAGACTATACCGTCGAGTGCGGCGTGGCCGCTCCCCTCCGGGCGGACGACGCCTACGCAAAAGCCAAAGACCAGTTTGACTGGCTTACGGACTCCAAGGCGGCGGTCATCAGCGCCTGTGTGGGCTGCATTGCGGCGGGTGTGATCCTGCTGATCCTGCTGCTCGCTGCCGCCGGACGGCGCGTGGGCCGGGAAGAGGTCGTGCTCAATGTGCAGGACCGCATTCCCTATGACCTTTATCTGGCTATGGCCGTCTTTTTGGGCCTGCTTTTGTGCGCCCTCTGGCTGGAGGGAACTTATTATTATGAGCGGTCTGAACCAGAGCTCGGTATTGTGTGGGTGGCCGCGGCAAGCCTGGGACTGGCCATCCTCGCTCTGGCCATGCTGCTGACTACCGCGACCCGCATCAAGGCACATGTGCTGCTACACAACACACTGATCGCCCGAATCTGCCGGGCAATCAAAAGAGGGGTGACGCGGGTCTATCGCTCGCTGCCCATGACAGGGCGGGCGGTGCTGCTGTTCCTGGCGTATCTGCTGGGGACCGTCCTGACCAGTGCCACGATCGTCCTGGTGCCCATTTATCAGGGCTTTGTACTGTACCTGATCTGCCGCTGGGTGATCCAGTGGAGGCAGATCCGCGCGGGCACCCAGGACATCGTCTCCGGAAAGCCGGATGTGAAGATCGAAACGGCAAAGTTTTATCCCGACCTGAAGGAGCACGCCGAACAGCTGAACGATTTGGGCGGGGCCATTGACAACGCCGTGGACGAGCGGATGAAAAGCGAGCGGTTCAAGACCGAGCTGATCACCAATGTCTCCCATGACCTGAAAACGCCGCTGACCTCCATCATCAACTATGTGGACCTGCTGAAAAAGG
>JBJEYS010000108.1:0-2267 GCA_051886995.1 Oscillospiraceae bacterium | reverse complement strand
TCCTCCTCCACGCGGTCGATCAGCCCATCGATCATAGCGGCGTGGCCGTAGATGGCGCCCGACTGCATACACTGAATGGTGTTGCTGCCGATCACCTTACCGGGTGCGTCCAACTCGATCCGGGGCAGCTGGCTGGTACGGGTGGACAGCATATCCACCGAAAGACGGGGACCGGCCATGATGGCGCCGCCCAGAAATTGTCCCTTGCTGTCGATCACCGACATGGTGTTGGCGGTACCCATATCGAAAATAACCAGGGGCTTGGGGAACTGCGCAAGAGCCGCCACAGCATCCGCCACCAGGTCGGCACCCAGCTGAGCAGGATTATCGATTTTGATATTCAGCCCGGTTTTCAGCCCGGCACCCACCACCAGGGGGCGCTTTTTCGTAACGGTCTCCGTGGCCTTGCAGAGCACGTCGGTCAGCTCGGACACCACACAGGAGAGAATTGCGCCGTCGATGCCGTGGCGGTCCACCTGATGCAGGTCGAACAGATTGCGGAAAATCAGGGCATATTCATCCTCGGTCTTGGCCCGGTCGGTGCGCACACGGGCGGTAAAGCGAATGGAATAATCCACCATGCATCCCAGAACAATGTTGGTGTTTCCGGCGTCGATGGCTAAAATCATGGACATGGTCAAAACTCCTTTGCTGCTGTCCGCTTGGGTACAGCGCCTTTTTGTTCGATTAAAAATATTGTAATGGCTTCCCCGGAAAATTGCAACCCTGGTTTGGCAGGAAAAGTCCATCGAAAGAAGTCTGAAAGAAAAAAATATAGCCCCGGCAAATACCGTATGAAACGACCCCGCCGGGAGATACTGCAAATACAGTATTTCCTGCGGGAGGTCAACAATGTCGATACAGGGCAAAGTGGAAATCTGCGGGGTCAACACATCCAAACTCAAGGTTCTGAAAAATGAGGAGACCATGGAACTGCTGCGCCGCACCAAACAAGGAGACATGCAGGCCCGGGAACAGCTCATTGCGGGAAACCTCCGCCTGGTTCTTTCGGTCATTCAAAAGTTCATGGGCAGGGGAGAGAACGCCGACGACCTGTTTCAGGTGGGCTGCATTGGTCTGATCAAGGCCATCGACAATTTTAACATAGATCTTGATGTAAAATTTTCCACCTACGGCGTGCCCATGATCGTGGGTGAGATCCGCCGGTACCTGCGGGACAACAGTGCCATGCGGGTCTCGCGGTCCATGCGGGACACGGCCTATAAGGTGCTCCAGGCCAAGGAAAAATATATGGCAGAGCATCAAAAGGAACCGACGGTGGAGGAGATCGCCAAGATATTGGATTTAAAGCGGGAAGACGTCGTGTTTGCTTTGGACGCCATTGTGGACCCGGTCTCCCTGTATGAGCCGGTCTATTCCGACGGCGGTGACACGATCTGCGTCATGGATCAGGTCAAGGACGACAAAAACACTGACGAAAGCTGGCTGGAGCATATTGCTCTCAAAGAGGCCATCAAGCAGCTGACCGACCGGGAAAAGCGCATCCTGAACCTGCGCTTTTTCGAGGGCAAGACCCAGATGGAGGTGTCCGCCGAGGTGGGCATCTCCCAGGCCCAGGTGTCCCGCCTGGAGAAAAACGCCATCAACCAGATCAAAAAGAACCTGTAGCAAGGCCGTGTCTCTCAAGTAAAGGGGGACACGGCCTCTTGCAAACTTCATGATCCTGTCGTACAATGCTTCCTTGAAAGGAAGTGTATCCCACATGGAACTGACAAGAGAGCAGGCCTGGGCTCTGCTGCGGGAGTATAACCAGGAGCAATTTCATCTGCGTCATGCGCTGACGGTGGAGTCCGTCATGGGCTGGTACGCCCGGGAACTGGGCTACGGCGACCAAGCGGAGTTCTGGTCGATCGTGGGTCTGCTCCACGATTTGGACTTTGAACGCTGGCCCGACGAGCATTGCGTCAAGGCCAAAGAACTGATGGAGAAAAAGGGCCTTGACCCGGCGCTGATCCATGCGGTTTGTGCTCACGGCTGGGGCCTGACCCCTACCGACGCCAAGCCTGAGCACGAGATGGAAAAGGTGCTCTTTGCCGCCGACGAGCTGACCGGTCTGATCGGGGCCGCCGCCCTGATGCGCCCGTCCAAAAGCACCAAGGATATGGAGCTAAAGTCCCTGAAAAAGAAATTCAAGGACAAAAAGTTCGCCGCCGGCTGCTCCCGGGACACCATTGCCCAGGGCGCTGAGATGCTGGGCTGGGAGCTGGACGTCCTGCTGGAGCGCACCCTGGCCGCCATGCAGGCAG
>JBJEYS010000107.1:0-2267 GCA_051886995.1 Oscillospiraceae bacterium | reverse complement strand
GAGCGCCTGGAGGGCAAGATCGCCGTGGGAAACGTGGTGCTCAACCGGGTCGCCAGCTCCGATTTCCCGAATACCATTTATGATGTCATCTTTGACAGCCGCTGGGGCGGTCAGTTTGAGCCCGTGCGCAACGGGACGATCTACCAGACTCCGACCGAGGAGAGCGTTCTGGCCGCCAAGCTCTGCCTGGAGGGCGTCAACGTGATCGGGGATAGTCTCTACTTTCTGGCCCCCGCTCTGGCTCAAAACTTCTGGACCACCCAAAACCGGGAGTATGTGGCCACCATCGGTTGCCACCAGTTCTATAAATAAGGAAAAGAGATGGGCCTGCTCACCAGGAGCGGGCCCGTCTTCGTTATTTTCCGTGCAGCTTCGCCGCGCGCAGGGTGTTCTCCATCAGCATGGCCCGGGTCATGGGGCCGACGCCGCCGGGGACAGGTGTAAAGCAGGATGCCTTTTCATATGTTTCACGGCAACAGTCGCCGCAGAGCTTGCCGTTTTCGTCCCGGTTCATGGCCACATCCACGATGACCGCCCCGTCCTTGACCATGTCGGGTGTGATCAGGCCGGTCTTGCCCACGGCGCACACCAGAATGTCCGCCCGGCGGCACTCCTCGGCCATGTCCGGGGTCTTGGAGTGACAGATGGTCACGGTGGCGTCCTTCTGGAGCATGAGCATGGCCTGGGGCTTGCCCACGATGTTGGAACGGCCCAGTACCACACAGTGCTTCCCGGCGGGGTCGATGCCCCCCTCCTCCAGCAGCGCCATGACACCGGCGGGGGTACAGGGCAGGAAGCGGGCGTCCCCCGTCATCAGCCTGCCCACATTCATGGGGTGGAAACAATCTACGTCTTTGCCGGGGTCGATGGCTTCCAGCACCGCTTTTTCGTCAAACTGGGGCGGCAAAGGAAGCTGAACCAGAATGCCGTCAATATCGGCGCGGCCGTTCAGCACCTCGATCAGCTCCAAAAGCTGTTCCGGCTGCGTTTCCGCCGGCATGGTGTACTCCTCGCTGTAAAAGCCGCACTCCTCGCAGTCCTTCCGCTTGCTCGTAACATACACGCGGGAGGCGGGGTTGTCCCCCACCAGAATGACCGCCAGACCGGGCCGGGCTGACAGGGTCTTGGCCTCCTCCGCCAGTTCCTTTTTAATTTTGGCCGCCAGGGCCTTGCCGTCAAGGATCTTCGCTGCCATCCTCTGACGCCTCCTTTTCCTTTACTTGATTGACATAGAGCTTTTCGGGCCCCGGCTTTTTGACCAGCGTCATATACAGGATAACTCCGATGGACACCAGTGCCGAGACCAGGGCCAGCAGCTGGGACACCCGCAGAGATGTACCCGGGATACACAGGCTGTCGGTCCGCAGGCCCTCGATCCAGAAACGCCCGATCCCGTACCAGGCGATGTAGGTAAAGAACATCTGTCCGTCGAACTTCCGGCGGTTTTGGAGAACCAGCGCCAGGATCAGGAATCCCACCAGGTTCCACACGGATTCATAGAAAAACGTGGGATGGACGCCCAAGGTCCCGTCCACGATCTGCTCGTAGACAGCGGCGTCGATCTGGCCGGTCCACTGCAGGTAATTGGCCACGTTGGGGCCCGCCATGCGCCAGGCCACATCGGTCACACTGCCGAAGGCCTCCACATTGACGAAATTCCCCCACCGGCCGATGCACTGGCCGATGAGCAGCCCCATCGCGCCAAGGTCGGCAAAAGCCAGAAATTTGATCTTCTTCACTTTGCTGACTACCAACACTGTCAAAACAGCCGCGATAATTCCGCCGTAAATAGCCAGACCGCCGTCCCAGACGCGGATGATCTTGACCAGCGTCGCCCCCAGGTCTCCGGGAACGTGGTAGTTCTGGAACTCAAAAGCCACATAGTACAGCCGCGCGCCGATGATGCCCAGGGGCACGGCGAAAAAGAGCATGTCGATCACATCGTCCTGCTTGATGCCGAAGCGGCTGCTCTGCCGGCAGCCCCAAAGGACTGCCAGCAGAAAGCCCACCGCAATGATCGCTCCGTACCAGTGGATGCCGAACCCCTCCGTGATCTGCAGCAGGATGGGGTTCACGTGAAATTCCAGCCCCAGGCCGGGAAATGTGATGATCTTTTCCATTTACGCGTCCTCCCGGGGCTTGACAACGGACAGGGCCGTGCGCTCCGGCGTCACCCAGCGGCGGATGCACGCCTCCACGTCCTCTTTCCCGATCCGGTCATAGACCTCCGGGAAGGAAAAATAGTCCTCCCCGGCAAAATGGGCCTG
>JBJEYS010000106.1:0-2293 GCA_051886995.1 Oscillospiraceae bacterium | reverse complement strand
TCGTGTCCATGGGCATGACCAACCCCGATGGCACCCAGTTCTATGAGACCGCCGGCCACAGCAGCGGCTATGCCGGCTACTATGATACCTCCGCCGACGCCTACGAGGACAACTGGACTTCCGCCATTGAGGCTCTGAAAAAGTACTACACTTACGACGAGGCCTCCGGTAAGTTCACCGACTTCCCCACCCTGACCTATCTGTACAATACCGATGACAACCACAAAGCCATTGGCGAGTACCTGCAGGGCGCTCTGGCCTCGGTGGGCATCACTGTAAGCCTGGAAAACCAGGAGTGGAGCACCTTCCTGAACACCCGCAAGAACGGCGGCTATTCCATCGCCCGCAACGCCTGGGTGGCGGACTACAATGATCCCATCTGCTACCTGGATATGTGGACCACCGCCTCCGGCAACAACGACGTTCATTTCGGCAAGGGCGACCACGCCGCTGTCGCCATGTACAGCATGGACCTGACCGGCCTGGGCTACGACATCAAGGTTGAGAACGGCACCTGGGCACAGACCTATGACGTACTGATCTCCACCATTAAGTCCTGCACCGACACTGACACCCGTTATGACATGATGCACATGGCCGAAGATATGCTGATGGAGAGCGGCTGCATCACTCCTCTGTACTTCTACACCGACATCTACATGCTGGACGACAGCGTTCAGGGCTTCTTCTCCAACCCCCTGGGCTACAAGTACTTCATGTACTGCACCATTAACTGATCAAGCCGCTGACGCTCCGAGAACATCAAGCAAAAAGCAAGAGCTGCCCGATTGGGCAGCTCTTGCTTTTTTGCATTCCATGTGGGATCAACGGGTATACAGCTCCACAATATTCAGCAGGATCGCCACGGCCTTGTCCATGCGCTCAGCGGTGATGCACTCGGCGGGGCCGTGGAAGTTGAAGCCGCCTGTACCCAGGTTGGGACAGGGCAGTCCCTTCCAGCTCAGGACCGCGCCGTCCGTACCGCCCCGGACCGGGATGTCTTCCGGCTCCAGCCCCGCCATGCGGATAGCTTCCCGGGCCGTCTCCACCAGATGGAAGTGGGGCTTGATCTTCTCCAGCATGTTGCGGTAGGCGTCCTTGAGATGCACCTGCACCGTCCCTTCCCCGTACTTCCCGTTCAGGCAGGCGGAGGTATGGAGCATGGTCTCCTTTTTGTATTCCAGCTTGTCGGCGTCGTGGTCGCGCAGAATATAATCCAACCGGGCGCAGCTGACGTCGCCGCGCATATCGGTCAGATGATAAAAGCCCTCGCGGCCCTCAGTGTGCTCAGGGCGGTCCATGACGGGCAGGGCTGCGTGAAACTCCATGGCTACATTGCAGGCGTTGATCATCCGGTCCTTGCTGTCGCCGGGATGGACGGAAAAGCCCTTGACCTCCACAACGGCGGAGGCGGCGTTGAAGTTCTCATATTCGATGCCGCCCACATCGCCGCCGTCCACCGTGTAGGCGAAATCGGCGCCGAAACCGGGTATGTCAAATTTGTCCGCACCGCAGCCGATCTCCTCGTCCGGGGTAAAGGCGATACAGAGCTTGCCGTGGGGTTTTCCGCTGTTCAAAAGCTGCTCCGCCGCTGTCATGATCTCGGCAATGCCTGCCTTGTCATCTGCACCGAGCAGCGTGGTCCCGTCGGAGGTAATCAGGGTCTCCCCTTTCATGGTCTTCAGGAACGGAAACTTCTCCACGCTGAGCACCGTTCCGCCGGGCAGTGTCAGGTCGCAGCCGTCATAATCCGGGTGGAGCATGGGCTTCACATTCTCACCGGGAGCGTCGGGTGCGGTGTCCATGTGGGCGATCAGGCCCAGGGCCGGCTTGTCCTCGCAACCGGCAGAGGCAGGGACGGAGCCGTACACATAGCAATTTTCATCGACGCGGGCATCCGCCACGCCGATGGCCTCCAACTCCTCCACCAGCAGACGAGCCAGGTCAAACTGGCGGGCGGTGGACGGACAGGTCTCACTGGCCTCGTCCGAGGTGGTATACACTTTTGCATATCGAATCAGTCGCTCATACGCGCGCATAACGTACATCCTTTCCATGGTTTCTTCCATAATTATGAAGCACTGTACAGAGAATCGCAAGATAAAACAGGAGGGTCCGCACTGCGCGGCCCCTCCTGTTGATCATTCTTGAATTTTCCGGCAAAGCTCCTCCAGCAGAGCGTCCGCGCTGGCCACGACCCGGTCCAGGCCAGCCCGGTCCGGGGCATCATAGTGGATCCCGCAGGATACGCAGACGGTACATCTCCCCTGTTCGGCCAGCCGCCGGGCGAAGC
>JBJEYS010000105.1:0-2306 GCA_051886995.1 Oscillospiraceae bacterium | reverse complement strand
AGAGTTAAAGGAGTGTCTGACATGATTTTTGACAAGCTCAAAACCATCATTGCCGAGCAGTTTGGGGTGGAGGAGAGCAGTATAACCACTGATCTTTCTTTCGAGGATGATCTGGGCGCCGATTCCGTGGACATCGTGGAGTTGTCCATGGCCCTGGAAGAGGAGTTTGAGGTGGAAGAGATGAGCGAGGAAGACGTGACCTCGATCCACACCGTGGGCGACCTTCTGAAGTACCTGCAGGACCGCCTGGAAGATAACTAAATTCAGAAAAAGCTGCGAAGCCCCGCCCAAGCGGGGCTTTTTCGCACGGAGGCACAGAGATGAAAACATTGGAAGAGCGGTTGGGCTACCAGTTCAAAAACCGAAGCCTGCTGGAAAACGCCCTGACCCACAGCTCCTATGCCAACGAGCACCGGGAGTCGGGCATTTCCAGCAACGAGCGGCTGGAGTTCCTGGGAGATTCGGTGCTCGGGATGGTCGTGGCCGACCACCTGTATCGGGAGCACCCCCAGATGCCGGAAGGGGAGCTGACCCGCACCCGGGCGGCTCTGGTGTGCGAGGGCAGCCTGGTGGAGGTGGCCCGCGCACTGGAACTGGGGAATTACCTGCGCTTGGGCAAGGGGGAGGACGCCGGCGGGGGCCGGGAGCGGCCCTCCATCCTGGCGGACGCCACCGAGGCAGTTCTGGCCGCCATTTACCTGGACGGCGGCATCGCCCAGGCCCGGCGGGCCATCCGCGTTCTGATTCTGGGCAACGAGGAAGAGATGAGCGCCAGCCGGGACTACAAGACGGCCCTGCAGGAGCTGGTACAGCGGGAGAACGGCCAAAAGCTGACCTACCGTCTGGTGGGGGAGGAAGGCCCCGACCACGCCAAACGCTTCTCGGTGGAGGTCGAGCTGAACGGAAAGACCGTGGGCGCCGGCGAGGGCCGCACCAAAAAGGCCGCCGAGCAGAACGCCGCCCGGGCTGCCATCGATGCTCTGAAAAAGTAAGAAAGCAAAAAGGAACTTTGCCCGATGGGTGAAGTTCTTTTTTTATGTTTAAAAGTGAGAAAAAATAAAAAAATTGTTTCTTTACTTATTGTTCTGCGTGAATTAAATTTTAATTTTTTTCATTTAATTAATAAAAGTTTGTGGAGGCAGGTCACAAGAACGCCATGAACGCGGAATAAAAGTATGTTAAAGTGACTTGGATAACACAGGAAGATGTGAAAAAACATGGAAAGGGGGTTGAAGAGACAAAGCACAAAGGGCAACCGATCATATAATTTGAAGAAGGGTGGACAAGTTCATGAAAGGCATGAAAAAACTTTTGGCACTGTGTCTCGCACTCGCATTACTCATCGGTACGGCCCCGCTTTCGCTCGCGGCAGGCGGCGGCTATCAGGATGTGCCCTCCAGCCACTGGGCATATGACATCATTGAAAAATGGTCCGCCTCCGGTGTTTTCCAGGGCGACGGAAGCGGCGACTTCGAGCCGGAGCGTGAGATGACGCTCGGCGAGATCGCTGCGGTTCTGTCCCGCCTGTTCGGTTACAACACCCGGACAGCGGCGGAAGTTACCCCTAAATGGGCCGATAAGTATGTGGAGCAGGCAATCGCTGCCGGCGTGATTGAAAAGGCGGACAGCATTGATGCATCCGTCGTCGTGAAGCGCGAGCAGTTGATCCAGTACATCGCCACCGCGTTCGGCATTGACCCGGCCGCGGGCTCTACGACCTTTGCCGACGACGCCCAGATCGACGCGGCGTATAAGTCCTACGTCAATGCGTTCCAGAAGCTGGGTTATGTCCAAGGCAAGGGCAAGAATAACTTTGACCCCAAGGCCGGATGCACCCGCGCGGAGGTCGCGCAGCTGCTTGAGAATGTGACCCAGGACCGCGGTATGCCTGAGCAGCCCGCATGCGCGCTGAAGGCCGGCGCGGGCACCGCTGAGATCGTGTTCGAGCAGGCCATGTTCCCGGTCGAGGGCTTCAGCGGCGAAGTCCACCTGAACCCCTATGCCCGCATTCTGGTGCTGGAGCAGGAGATGCGGATGGCCATCGTCTCGCTGGAACTGGTCAACGTCCCCTCTGAGACCATCACTGCGATCAAGAGCATCGTCAGCGAAAAGACCGGTACGCCGGTGGAAAACATCTGGGTCCATGCGACCCACGCCATCACCACCCCTCACGGCCCCAGCGACGCCGCGAAGCTGGAGATGTATAACAAAGCCGTTACCGCCGCTGTGACCGAGGCCGCCGACCAGGCCGCCGATACCTTCCAGGCCGCTGTCATGGGCATTGGAACCGGCACCTGTGATGTGAA
>JBJEYS010000104.1:0-2311 GCA_051886995.1 Oscillospiraceae bacterium | reverse complement strand
TTTCAGGTCGTGGGCCAGAAAGACCAGCAGGTCGTTCTTGCGCAGCTCGGCCTCCCGCGCCTGGGCCTCCCGCTCCCGCAGGGCGTCCTGCAGGCTGGTCAGGTCGGCCTGGAGGGGGGCCAGTTCCCGGGGCAGCTTCACCGGCTCCCCGGTCTCGTCCACTACCTGGCGCACCCCCGCGCCGATCTGGTTCAGCCAGCGGGTGAACTTGCCCATGGCCAGGTAGAAGGCCGCCAGCATCAGCACGATGACCGCGGCGTTGATATAGTCGTTTTTGTGGGCGCGGACATAGGTCTGGTACAGCTCCAGGGCGTAGTCCTCGCTCTGGCCGAACAGGGTCTGGGTCACCCAGACGAAGAAGCGGGCGAAGGGGTCCTGCAGCAGGCCGTCCACTACGAATTCCATCAGGAACCAGCCCGCCAGGCCCGCCGCCAGGGTGCCCGCCACCACGAACAAAAGCAGCTTCAGCTTCAGCCGCGTATATTTCTGTTCCATCACTTCACCTGAAAGATGTGGGTCATATCGGTGGTAATATCGGTGGTATAGGGGTTGATGGTGCGGTTGATGATCTCCAGGCACTGCTCCGGGTCGAGCTGGTAGTACCAGTGGATGCCCTTGTAGGTGGTGTCGCCGTCGCCGGGCAGGGTCTCAAAGGTCACGTCCCGGGAGAAGTCCAGCTTCAGGGCGGCGGTGCCGAAATAGGCCAGCTCGGTGACGCTGAGATCGGTCTTGAAATACTTGCTCAGGATCCTGGCGTACTCGTTGATCTTGGTCACGCTGCTCCAGGACAGCACCTGCTTGGCCATCTCCTTCAGGAACTTCTGCTGGGTCTGGATGCGGCCCAGGTCGGCGTTGGCGTAGCCCCGGTAGCGCACCAGCTGCAGGGCGTGCCGCCCGTCCAGCCACTGGGTGCCCTCCTGCAGGTCGATGATGAAGCCCGCGCCGTCGTCGTGGTACATATCCTCGGGCACATAGAAGCTGACGCCGCCCAGGGTGTCCACCACCTCCACAAAGGCCTGGATATCCACCATGATGTAGTGGTCGGGCCGGAAGCCCAGCACGTCCTTCAGCTCGTCCAGCAGCTGCTCCACGCCGCCCGTGCCGTAGGCGCCGTTGATCTTCTTTACCGTGCGGGAGACGTCCACCAGGGTGTCCCGGGGGACCGAGACCACGGAGATCTTGTTGTTCTTCAGGTCGTAGGAGCCCACCATGATGGTGTCGGCGTTGCCGTTGCCGTCGTCGGTGCCCATCAGCAGGAAGGTGTGGAACTCCTCCTTGCGCTCCAGCTGGATGGCGGTGGTCTCAGGGGGCTGCTGGCTCTCGTCGTCCGGGGTGGCCGGGTCGTCGCTGGGCTGAACCACGGGCACCTCGATCACCGGCGGCGCCTCCACCTCCGGGGGCTTGACCGTGACCTTGAACACGATATAGACCGTCACGATCAGGGCGGAGATGATGAACAGGAGAATATATAAGATTTTCAGGACCGCCCGGACGGCGCGCCCGGGAGATTTTTTCCGTTTTGTCTTTGTGGACATGGTATCCACCGCTTTCCTGAGAAGTAAACTTATGTCAACTGGTTGGGCTTTCAGTATACCGAATTTGACGGTGTTCGGCAAGAGGGTTTTTCAAATTCAGAAAAAATTAAGGTTTCATGGGCAAGATAGAGACAGAAGGGAGGATTTTTATGAACGGCTTCAACCCCTTGCAGGACCTGCCCATGGGCTTCGGCATGGCGCTGGCCCAGAACGTGCGGGCCATGGAGGTGTTTTCGTCCCTGTCCCCCGACGAGCAGCGCCGGGTGGTGGACGGCACCCACGCCATCCAGTCCAAGCAGGAGATGGCGGCCTATGTGGAGAACCTGACGCAGAACCACGGGATGTTTTAAACGAGGAAGGCCCCGCGCGCGGGCGCGGGGCTTGCCTCAGCTTGCCCAAAAACCTCGTAGAGTTCGCGGCGCGCACGCCGCGAAAAAAGTGAAATCCGTTTTCTCCGGCGACATGTGCGTCGGAGAAAACACTTCTCGGCCTGCAAACGTGCAAATTGTCCGCCATCAGCGGACGATTTGTGCGCTGCGGCAGGCCGCAGCCTTTTTGTCGGAAAAGGCTTTGCCTTTTTCGACAGTTTCAGAAAATGCCGGGGATCAGCCGGGCGAGGCCATAGCCCGCCGCGAAGGAAACGGCGTTGGCCGCCAGGGCGTACCCGAAGGGGTGGCCTTTCCGGCCGGGCTCCCGGTCGAAGCGGTGCAGAAGGATCTCATACACCAGGCCCTCCAGCAGAAAGACCAGCAGCTCAAACACGAAATAGCAGAAGA
>JBJEYS010000103.1:0-2313 GCA_051886995.1 Oscillospiraceae bacterium | reverse complement strand
GACAACACCAGCCTGATCAAGAAGAACGCTGCCATCGCCAAGGCCCAGGCCGACCGCGACATCGCCATTGCCCAGGCGGAGGCGGAGCGGGAGTCCAACGAGGCCCGGGTTTTGGCGGACACCCAAATCGCTCAGAAGCAGACCGAGCTGGAAATCAAGCAGGCCGAGCTGAAGATCATGGCCGACACCAAGAAGGCCGAAGCAGACGCCGCCTATGAGATCAAGAGCCAGGAGCAGCGCAAGAGTATTGAGACCGCCACTGTCAACGCCCAGATCGCGAAGACGGAGCGGGAAGCTGAGCTGAAGGCCCGCGAGGTCGAAGTGGCCAAGCAGACCCTGTCCGCCCAGATCCGCGAGAAGGCGGCTGCCGAGCGCTATGAGCAGGAACAGCTGGCGGACGCCGATCTGTATAAGCGGCAAAAGGAAGCGGAAGCTCAGAAGTACGAGCAGGAGTTGGCCGCCGAGGCCCAAAAGACCGCCGCCGAAGCTGCCAAGTTTGCCAAGGAGCAGGAGGCGGCCGGTATCGCCGCGGTCGGCCGCGCGGAAGCCGAGTCGATCCGGGCAAAGGCGGTCGCCGAGGCGGAAGGTATCGACAAGAAAGCCGAGGCCATGCGGAAGTACGGCGAAGCCGCTGTGATTGAAATGGTCATGAAGGCTCTTCCCGAAATCGCCAAGAATGTGGCCGAGCCGCTGTCCAAGGTCGATAAGATCACCATGTACGGCGAGGGCAACAGCGCCAAGCTGCTGGAGGACATCGTCACCGGCACCACGCAGGTCACTGAGGGCATCACCCAGGGCATGGGGATCGATGTCAAATCCCTGATCGCCGGTATGCTGGGCGGCAAACTGGCAGCGGGGGAGGACAAGACCATCGTGATCCAGACGCCTCCTCCGGCGGCACAGCCCGGAGCGGAAACAGAACCTTCCGGGAAAGAATGATCCCTTCGCATGATCGAAAGCGGTCGGCTTTTGCCGGCCGTTTTCTGTTCTGTTTTGTGCGGATTGCTTTTTAAAACGTGGTGTGGTAAACTTTAACAAAACCAGAAAGAGGGGATCGCGTGGCAGCTCAATCGGGACAAAGGATAAACGATACACGCCTGCTGGGCCGGTGGGGAGAGAGCCAGGTGGCCGACTGGCTGCGCAGTAAGGGCTATTGTTTGCTGGCAAACAGTTACCGATGCCGCTTCGGCGAGATCGACCTGATTGTTTCAGATGAACAGTATATTTGCTTTATAGAAGTGAAGCTGCGCCGCTGCGCCGATTTTGCTCAAGCCCGCGAGTTTGTGGACAGGCGTAAGCAGGAGCGTCTGCGTCTGACGGCGGAGCACTATCTTTTGGAGCACCCCAGTTCTCTCCAACCGCGCTTCGATGTGGCAGAGATCTACGCACCTGAGGGCATTTCAACCAAAAATCCCCGAATAATTTATCTGGAAAATGCTTTCTGAGCACTTGACCAATGGGAAAATTGTTGGGATAATAATATTTATCGCAAAACGAAGGTTGTGAGAATATGTACTATTTAAGCACACGCGACAAGTCCCTGCGTCTGAGTGCGGCACAGGCTATCTCCCGCGGCCTGTCTACGGACGGCGGCCTGATGACGCCGGCGGTCCTGCCCAAGCTGAGCCAGAACGCGCTGGAGACCATGAAAGAGATGTCCTACCAGCAGCGGGCTGTCTATGTCATGAATACCTACCTGGAGGAGTTTACAGCCTCGGAGCTGTCCGCATTTGCCGGCAAGGCGTATGGCCCGGATAAGTTTGATACCGCCGCCGTGGCTCCTGTGCGTCCGGTGGACGGAAATACTTACTGCCTGGAACTTTGGCACGGACCCACCTGCGCGTTCAAGGATATGGCCCTGCAGATGCTTCCCCATCTGCTGTCCGCCTCTCTGGTGAAGAATGAAGAGAAGAAGACCGTCTGCATCCTGGTGGCCACGTCGGGCGATACGGGCAAGGCCGCTCTGGAGGGCTTTAAGGATGTGGATAAGACCCGCATTCTCGTGTTCTATCCCAAGGACGGCGTTTCCGCCATTCAGCAGCTGCAGATGAACACTCAGGAGGGTGGAAATGTGGGTGTGTGCTCCGTTGTGGGCAACTTTGATGATGCCCAGACCGGAGTGAAGAAGCTCTTTTCCGACGAAGAGCTGCGCGCCGTGCTGGCAGAGCGGGGTTATTTCCTTTCGTCTGCCAATTCCATCAACTGGGGCCGCGTGCTTCCGCAGATCGTCTACTATATCTCCGCCTACTGCGACCTGCTCCGGGACGGCGCGATCCGGGACGGCGACGCGATCAACGTGTGCGTGCCCACGGG
>JBJEYS010000102.1:0-2328 GCA_051886995.1 Oscillospiraceae bacterium | reverse complement strand
GGGGCGCGGCGTGGGCGACGGTCATCGGGCAGTTCGTGTCCCTCTTTGTCATCGCTTACGTCAACTTCTTCCGCAACAAGGAGATCGACAGCGGCTGGA
This sequence comes from Oscillospiraceae bacterium, assembly GCA_051886995.1. Lineage (GTDB taxonomy): Bacteria > Bacillota > Clostridia > Oscillospirales > Oscillospiraceae > JAJPXI01. The sequence goes on along the minus strand of JBJEYS010000102.1, from coordinate 2,229 downwards.
GGTATTTCCGCCCCCAAAAGGAGCTCATCAGGCGGTTTGCCGCCATCAGCATCCCCGCCATTTTCCAGCAGATCATGACCCCCGTGCTGTCCTACGGCATGAACCTGATCCTGGGTACGATCTCAGCCACGGCGGTCACGGCGTACGGCGTATACTATAAGCTGCAGTATTTTGTAACCATGTCGATCTTTGGCCTGAACAACGCGTCGATCCCGACCGTGTCCTACAATCTTGGGGCAAAGAACAAGGAACGCATTTTCCAGGCTATCAAATACGCGCTGCTGGACACAACAGTTATCATGGCAGTCAGCGTGGCGGTGCTGCAGATTTTTACCGGGCCGATCGTGGGCATCTTTTCCCTGGGAGAAGAATCCAGGGCCTTGTGTATCAGGGCGGTTCATATTGTCACCTGCGGATACTTCTTTGTGGGGGCGAATATCATCCTGCAGGGCGTATGCCAAGCGCTGGGGAATGGAGTGTACTCTCTGATCATCTCCGTGCTGCGCTATGCGGTCGTGGTCCTTCCGCTGGCCTATGTGTTTGCCCGGACGCCCTGGGCGCAGACCCTGGTGTGGACGGCCCTGCCCATCGCGGAGGCGGCGGCCTGCGTGGTTGCGGCGCTCCTGACCCGCAAGCTCTATAAGGCGCGGGTGGCTGTATTATAAAATCTGATCGATGAAAAACCCGAGCGGGGCCGCGGCCCCGCTCGGGTTTGCTTTTTGATCGCTTACAGTCCCAGCTTCATGGAGACGAAGTTATCCACCATGGCCAGGGCGTTGTCCAGCATGAGAATATCCTTGCCGCCGCCCATGGCGGAGTCGGGCTTGCCGCCGCCGGAGCCGCCGGCGATGGCGCAGACCTGCTTGATGATGTCGCCGGCCTTGACGCCCTTGGCCACAGCCTCCTTGCCGCAGACAGCCAGGAAGGTGATCTTCTCGTCCTTGACCGCGGCCAGCACCGCCACAATGTTGGGCGCCTTGTCCCGGAGCATATCGCCCATCTGGCGCAGCTTGTTGGCGTCGGCGTTGGGTACGGTGGAGGTCAGGACCCGCAGGCTGCCCACTTCATGGGCGGAGAACAGGAAGCGCTCCGCTTCACCCAGGGCCTCCTTGGCCTTGTACTTCTCCAGCGCGCTGCGCATGGAACGCATCTCCTCCATGTGGGCCTGGGCCTTCTGGATCAGCTCGCCGGGCTTGGCTTTCAGGGCTTCCGCCGCCTGGAAGAGCATCTCGCGGTTCTTGTCCATGGCAGCCAGACACCGGCGGCCGGTGATCGCCTCAATGCGGCGCACACCGGAGGCCACGGAGAATTCGCTTTCGATGCGGAAGGGTCCCACCATAGCGGTGTTGGGCAGGTGGGTGCCGCCGCAGAACTCGACGGAGTAGCCGCCCATATCCACCACGCGCACCACATCGCCATATTTCTCGCCGAACAGGGCCATGGCGCCCTTCTGCTTGGCCTGCTCGATGGGCAGCTCCTCGGTGTTGATCGTGTAGCCCTCCAGAATGGAGCGGTTGACCAGCTTTTCCACCTGGCTCAGCTCGTCGGCGGTCATGGCGGAGAAGTGGGTGAAGTCAAAACGCAGGAAGTCGGGTTCCACCAGGGAGCCGGCCTGGTGCACATGCTCACCCAGAACGGTCTGCAGGGCCTTCTGCAGCAGGTGGGTGGCGGAGTGGGCGCGGGCAATGGCATGACGGCGCTCGGTGTCGATGGAAGCGGAGACGGTGTCGCCCAGCTTCAGCACGCCCTCGGTCAGCTTGCCGTAGTGCATATACTTGCCGCCCTTGTTCTTCTGCACGTCGGTGACGGTGAAGGACATGCCGGCGGCGGAGATGACGCCGTGGTCGCCCACCTGGCCGCCCATTTCAGCGTAGAAGGGGGTCTTGTCCAGCACGACAATCGCTTCCACGCCGGGCATGACTTCTTCGGCCTGCTCATTCTCCACGACCAAAGCGACCACCTTGGCATCGTCAATACTGGTGTGGTCGTAGCCCACGAACCGGGTCTCGGGCACGTCCTTGCCGAACTCCACGCCGGCCCAGCCCAGGTCGCCCAGGGCCTCGCGGGCCTTGCGGGCGCGCACGCGCTGCTCCTCCATCAGGGTGTGGAAGCCGTCCTGGTCCACGGTCATGCCCTGCTCCTCCACCATCTCGATGGTCAGGTCGATGGGGAAGCCATAGGTGTCGTACAGCTTGAAGGCGTCGGCGCCGGAGAAGACGCTCTCGCCCT
>JBJEYS010000101.1:0-2336 GCA_051886995.1 Oscillospiraceae bacterium | reverse complement strand
ACAGGTTGGGATTTTCGTGGATCTCAATGCCCAGGCTGTGGCCGAAGGAGTGGCCAAAATATTCCCCGTATCCGGCGTCTTCGATGACCTTGCGCGCCGCGGCATCAATCTCTTTTCCGGACAGGCCGGCCCGGGCGGCGGCGATGCCCGCCAACTGGGCCTCCAACACAATGTTGTAGACCTTCCGCATCTCCTCGGTGGGCTCCCCCACCGCCACGGTGCGGGTCGTGTCGGAGCAGTAACCGTTGACCATGCAGCCAAAGTCAATGGTCACAAAGTCGCCGTTCTGGATCTTGCGATCCGAAGGAACTGCGTGGGGCCTGCTGCTGTTGGGGCCGGAGGCGATGATGGTGTCAAAGCTCTTTTTCTCCGCCCCAAAGGAGAGCATCTTATACTCCAGATAGGCGGCGATCTCTTTCTCGGTCACGCCGGGCTTCAGGAAGGCCAGCGTCTCCTCCAGCGCCCGCTCGGCAATGCGCTGGGCGGCGATCATGGCCTCGATCTCTTCCTGATCCTTGCTAGCCCGCAGCCCCTCCAACAGCTTGGAGGCCGGCTTCAGCTCGGCGGACAGGCCGTCCGTCCACAGCTTGTAGGTGGACACGGTCATGTAGTCCTCCTCAAAGCCCACGCTCTTCCAGCCGTGGACCTGGATCAAGTCCTCCACAGTGGCGCGGTAGTTGCGGCCCTTCTGGGGCAGGCTGACGTGCGCGTTCTCCACCTGCTCCTGGGCGGCCTCGATGTAGCGGGAATCGGTATAGTACCAGCTTTCCTCCGGAGTGACCAGGACAACGCCCTCCCCATGGAATCCCACGGCATAATGCTCGCCGGGTTCGCTGGTGACCAGCATGGCGTCCAGGCCATATTCCGGCAGCTTTGCCGCGATCTGCTTAATGTGATTCATATTCTTCTCTCCCTCTCAGCTTATATGCTCTTGATAGATTTTCTTCATGGTCAATGCGTCCTCCGCCTGGGTTCCGGCCGACTCGCAGATGATGGTCGGGCTCCAGTCCCGCTTTGCGAGGGCCGCCATCAACGGTTCCGGATCGGGGCCGAAGCCGCCGTTGTCATCAAACGTACGGTGGCACTTCTCGCCCCCCTTAGGGGTGAACTCGATGCGGGAAAAGTGGCTGTGGAACTGGCTGGCCCGCTCCTCGCCCAGCACCTGCGCCATCCGGTCCAGGATGCGCACCATCGCCTCCGCCCCCTCGTCCACACCGAGGCTGCGGGCGTACAGGTGGCCGAAATCAATGGTAGGAATCAACCGCTCGTCCATGGTGCAGAGCTCCAGCACCTCGTCCAGATCGCCCAGCTGATTGATCTTGCCCATGGTCTCAGGACACAGGGAGATGTGGCCGAAGCCCTCTTCATCACAGGCTTTCAGCACTTCCGCCAGGGACTTCAGAGCGATGTCCTGGGCCTCCCGCCGGGTGCGCTTCATCAGCGCTCCGGGATGGATGACGACCTGACCGGCACCCATCCAGTCCGCCGCCCGGCAGGCCGACAGGATATAGCCCGTGGTCTTTTTCAGGCTCTCCGGATCAGGATTGGCCAGGTTGATGAAATAGGGCGCGTGCAGAGAAAGGGTGATCCCCGCCTGACGGGCCTTCTCACCCAGCTTGCGGGCGGTCTCCTCCCCGATGTTGACCCCTTTGCCGCACTGGTACTCATACAAGTCAAGGCCCAGTCCGGCCAGCCAGCCGGGAGCCTCCAAAGATGATTTATACGGAAAGGATTCCGAATTGCCCGCGGGGCCAAATTTTGCACTCAAGGCCGTTCCTCCTTTGCTCCCAGTCCGGACAGGGCGCGGAAGGGCAGCTCCGCGGCGTAGCGCAGGTAGCGCCCCGGATTGCCCGCCAGCCGGATGGGCTTCACCAGGATGGTGGTCACTCCCGCCCGGTTTCCGCCCAGAACGTCAGTGAAGATCTGGTCGCCCACAAGGGCGGTCTGCGCCGCGGATACACCCATCTGCTCCATGGCCTTGAAAAAGCTGCCCGCCTTGGGCTTGCCAGCGTGGCCGATAAAGGGAATGCCCAGCGCCTCGCAGAAAACGCGGGGCCGGTCGGCGTGGCGGTTGTTGGACAGGACGAACAGGGTCACGCCCACTTCCTTCAAGCCCTCATTCCAGGCACGCACCTCGTCTGTGGGCAGCGGAACGCCGTAGGGCACCAGCGTATTATCCAGATCAGCCAGCAGCAGCGTGATCCCCTGCGACGCCAGAGCCGGGCCGCTTAAATCAAATATGGTCTCGCAGACCCAGTCTGCCTTCAAGGGAAAGCCCAAGGTCTCACCTCTTCTATTTTATCGTTTACAGGCATACAGTGAATTATATCACTTGA
>JBJEYS010000100.1:0-2339 GCA_051886995.1 Oscillospiraceae bacterium | reverse complement strand
GCATCACCCATGTGGTGCGGGGCAGCGAGTACCTGTCCTCCGCCCCCAAGTACAATCTGCTGTACGAGGGCTTCGGCTGGGAGATCCCCACCTATGTCCACTGCTCCGCCGTCATGCGGGACGCCCAAAATAAGATGTCCAAACGCCATGGTGATCCCTCCTACGAGGATTTGCTCTCCCAGGGCTATCTGTCCCAGGCCGTGGTCAACTACGTCACCCTGCTGGGCTGGTCCCCCAAGGGCGAATATGCCGAGCAGGAGTTCTTCACCCTGGACGAGCTGGCCAAGGTGTTCGACCTGACGGGCATCTCCAAATCCCCCGCCATCTTTGACATTGAAAAGCTGAAATACTTTAACGCCAACTACCTGCGCGCCCTGTCCCCCGAGGACTTTTACGCCGCGGCGGAGCCCTATCTGAAGGGGGCCATCCACAATCCCGCCATCGACCTGAAGCTCATCGCCCCTCTGGTGCAGCCCCGGTGCGACACCCTGCTGGACATCGCCCCCCAGGTGGACTTCTTCGACGCTCTGCCCGCCTATTCCAACGAGCTGTACTGCCACAAGAAGATGAAGACCAACGAGGAGAACTCCCTGGAGGCTCTGAACCAGGTCCTTCCCGTGCTGGAAGGCATCACCGGCTGGACCTACGACGCCATCCACGACGCCCTCATGGGCCTGGCCGCCCAGCTGGAGCTGAAAAACGGCCGCATCCTGTGGCCGGTGCGCACCGCCCTCAGCGGCAAGGCGGTCACCCCCGGCGGTGCCGTGGAGCTCTGCCACATTCTGGGCAAGGACGAGACCCTGCGCCGTATCAAGCTGGGTATCGAGCAGCTGAGCTAAAAATGATTCTATAGAAACAGCGGCGCCGGCTACAATCTGCCGGCGCCGCTGTTTTCGGCTCAGTCAGTCCTCTTTCTTCCGCCGGACAAAGCGGATCTGGCACACATCGTCTCCCCGGGCGATGGTGGCAGGCAGGTCCAGTTCGCAGCCGAAGCTCTCCGCGATCCCCCGGTCGCCGCACATGGCATGGTCGCACAGAAGCCGGATCTCCTCGTCGGAACACCCCTGCTTCTGCCACGCCTTCACCAGGGGACAGTAATGGAAGTCGATGTCCAGATTGTCGTCCGTGCAGCGCTTGACGTCCATCTCAAACACCCACTGGGCCGCCTTGGAAAACAGGGTCTTCTTCAGCCCCTTCAGGGAATCGCCGCCGCCCGCCTTTTCCCGCAGGTTGGCGCCCTGGTACAGGCCGCAGCGCCGGATGGCCGCCGGGGCGTACTCCTCCGGCGCGAGTCCTTTCTTTGCCGCCTCGTCACAGAGCAGGTACATCCACAGAGCCCGGTGCTCCAGCTGCTCCCGCACTGCCACGATCAGAGGATTGTGGTTTTTCGCTTCATTTTTGATGCTCAAGTTTCATTCCTCCCATTGCTTTTATTTTGTTGCATTCATGGTATCACTCCTGTGGTTAATTGGCAAGAGCAGCCGTGCGGAATAACAGCCGCCGCTCCAAGGAAAACTACAACAGACAAACCGGAGCGAAAAGAGGCCATTTGACCATGAAAAAGAGGAAAATTCTGACCATCAGCGCCATTGCCGCCGCGTTCGCCGTGGCGGTGGGCTTTGCCGTCCAGGGCCATAGCCGGGCGGCACAATACGAGCTGCTGCTGGAAAACAGCTATACCCATTCTTACTATGAGCTGGCCAGCGCCGTGTCCGAGCTGGATGCCGCCCTGCAGAAGGCACAGTACGCCAACACCCCGGTCATGCTGGGCGTTCTGTGTACCGACATCCACGGCAAGGCGGTGGCCGCCCAGATGGCTCTGGGCGAACTGCCCGGCTCCGACACCATGCTGGAGCAGACCTCCGCGTTTCTGGCCCGAACGGGAGACTACGCCTGCGCGCTGGCGAAAAGCACCGCGGCAGCCGGCTGCTGCAGTGAGGAAGCCCACGCCACGCTGCGGGCTCTGTCTGACGCGGCTTCCACTCTGTCCTCCTCCCTGCTGGATCTGGAATCCGATCTGGCAGGCGGCACCGTCAGCGTGGACGCCCTTCTGCGCGCCGAGGAAGCTCTGGCGCGGCGTACCGGGGACAACGAAGCCGCCCCGGGCGGGACCGTCTTTCAATCCATCGAGGCCGACTTCCCTGAAACGCCCACTCTGATCTATGACGGTCCCTTCTCCGAGCATCTGGGCGGCAAAACACCTTTGGCGCTGGAGGGCCTGTCCCAGGTGGGCAAAGACGAGGCCCGCGCCAGGGCGGCGGATTTCCTGGGCCTGCGGCCGGAAGTGCTCTCCCTGACCAGCCAGGGCGACGGCGTACTGCCCACCTGGGGCTTTTCCG
>JBJEYS010000099.1:0-2349 GCA_051886995.1 Oscillospiraceae bacterium | reverse complement strand
GGGCCGACCGGCGTCCACATAGCGCACGCCGTTGGAGCCCAGCTTGTCCTTGACCGCAGCAGCAAATTCCACCAGGGAGACCGGCTCGCCGGGCAGAATCCCTACCTGCTCAATGCCGTAGGGCGTACCGTCCGAATAGACGCCGTAGGCCTTCAGCAGTCTGGTCTCGGTCAGCCCCAACGCACTGGCCAGAGAGTCGTTGACGCCGCCCTTGGCCGCGTCCAGGTTGGTATGGGCGCAGATGGCGGCGATGCCGTTGGTGATCAGCGCCTGCAGTTTTCGGCCCAGAATGGTCTCGTCTGTGACAGACTTGGCGCCGTCCCAGATGACCGGGTGATGGGAGACGATCAGATCCGCGTGGACCTCCGCCGCCTCTCTTGCCACTTCCTCCGTGATGTCCAGGGCCACCAGGATGCGCGTGACCTGCTTGTTGCTCTCCCCAACCAAAAAACCGGCGTTGTCGAAGCCAAGCTGGGAGTCAAACGGTGCTTTCTGATCCAGAAAACGATAGACGTCTTTTACCGTTGCCATGCGTCCCACTCCTTTTTCATCGCGTTCAGTCCGTCCAGGACCTGAACGGACTTCTCGATTACTGCCTCATCCCGCCGGGCCGCGGCAAGCTGCCCCTCCAGGGCACGGCACACCTTGGCGATCATGTGGTCCAAGTATTGTCCACGCAGGGGATCGTTGCTCTGCCGCCCGGCCAGAAGCTCCGCCGGCGTCAGCGTTTTCATCTCTCCGGCCTTGACCAGCATAATCATGTAAAGGGTTTTATCTTCACGGGCGATACACTCTTTTTCAATGGCATATCCGTTTTCAGAAAGCCATTGGCGCAGGTCCGGCTGGGAGCTCATGGGCTGCAGGATCAGGGTGATCCCCTCCCCTTTTGTCCAGGGAGCACACGCCAGGATGTGAGCAATGGTCTCGCCACCCATGCCGGCGATGGCAACGGTATTGGCCTCCCCCACTTGCAGGCCGGTCAGGCCGTCACAAAGCCGGAAGTCCATCCGGTCGGCGACGGCATATCTCTCAGCCGTCTCCCGGGCCCGGTTCAGCGGTCCCGAGCGCAGGTCGGCTGCAATAGCCCGGTCGATCACGCCGTTCAGGATCAGCCAAACGGGCAGATAGGCATGGTCGGTTCCAATATCGGCAAAACGGGCGCCCGGCGGCACCAGTTCCGCCACGGAGCGCAGGCGGGGCGATAATTCCATGTTCTTTCCTCCCAATCGCCTTGGATTGGAAAAAGGAGCGGCAAAGCCGCTCCTTTTTTCAAGTTCAGCGATCTTACTTTCCGGCGGCGATCATGCCGTTGATCTGCTCCAGCAGGCTGTCAACGTCCACGCCGTGCACCATGCAGGCCTCCTCCACGGTCTCACCGCGGGAAGAGGGACAGCCCAGGCAGTGCATGCCGATGGAAAGGAAAACAGGGGCGGTCTCGGGAGCGATGTCCAGAATATCGCCGATGATGGTATCTTTTGTGATCTGAGCCATGGTCAAAAAACCTCCAAAATTCGGGATAGTGGTATTATACCCGAATCCCTATGGAAAATCAAGAGCAAGATCAAGCCTTTCCGTCGCAGCCCAGGACGTTGATCAGCTTGTGCTTGACCAGCTCCTTGATGTTGGCGCGGGCGGGCTTCAGATACTCACGGGGGTCGAACTTGTCGGGGTGCTCATCGAAGAACTGACGGATGGTGCCGGTCATGGTCAGGCGCAGGTCGGAGTCGATGTTGATCTTGCACACGGACATGGAAGCGGCTTTCCGCAGCTGATCCTCGGGGATTCCGATGGCGTCGGGCATCTTGCCGCCGTGCTCGTTGATCATCTTCACATACTCCTGGGGTACGGAGGAGGAGCCGTGGAGGACGATGGGGAAGCCGGGCAGGCGCTTGGAGACCTCCTCCAGCACATCAAAACGCAGGGGCGGGGGAACCAGGATGCCCTTCTCGTTGCGGGTGCACTGGGCCGGAGTAAACTTGTAGGCGCCGTGGCTGGTGCCGATGGCGATGGCCAGGGAGTCGCAGCCGGTCTTGGTCACAAACTCCTCCACCTCATCGGGGTGGGTGTAGGAAGAGTCCTCGGCAGAGACCTTCACTTCATCTTCCACACCGGCCAGAGTGCCCAGCTCGGCCTCCACCACCACGCCGTGGTCATGGGCGTACTCCACAACCTTCTTGGTGATCTCAATGTTCTCCTGGAAGGGCTTGGAGGAGGCATCGATCATGACCGAGGTAAAACCGCCGTCAATGCAGGCCTTGCAGGTCTCAAAGTCGGGGCCGTGGTCCAGGTGCAGGACGATGGGAATATCGGGGCACTCGATCACAGCGGCCTCCACCAGCTTGATCAGAT
>JBJEYS010000098.1:0-2354 GCA_051886995.1 Oscillospiraceae bacterium | reverse complement strand
AATGCAAAAAGATGGCCGACGGACGCGATTTGCGCCCATCGGCCATCTTTTTGCCTTCATTTTCATGTGTACTATACCACAAAATGGTGAAAATTTCAAGTCTTGTCCTTTTTCACCTTTCGGTATAAGAAGTATACGAGGTGAAGAAAATGAACCATACAAGCATGACCGCGCTCATCAGCCTGTTTGCCCGGGCATACCACGCCGAACACTATGATGTAAAGATTTTTGACGACAGTCTGGCAAGGGCTCTCCTGTCCGACGAAGAATACCGGCAGATCTCCCACGCAATGTCCGGCGGCATTTCTTTTTTCAACCCGGACTTTCAGGGGAGCAGTGCAGAGGCCCTGCGCTGGGTCGTAGACAATCAGCTGTCTCCCTCTCCGCTGGGCCGGGCCGCCTTTGCGGAACAGGCGCTTGAAAGGGCGGTTGCCATCGGCGCCCGTCAATACCTGATCCTTGGGGCGGGCTATGATACCTTCGCGTACCGCCGGCCCGCCTGGGCGCAGGAGCTCCCAGTTTTTGAGATCGATCAGGCAGACACCGCGGAAGATAAAATACGGCGCCTTCAACGGGCCGGGATCGCCGTACCGGACCACGTTCAATATATCCATGCGGATCTCGCGTGGCCTCAATGGCAGGCCTCTTTATTGGATACTCCGGCGTTTGACCGCAAAAAAATCAGTTTTTGCAGTCTGTTGGGACTGATCTATTATCTTTCCGTGAACACCTTTGGAGCGCTGATCGACGCTCTCGCCTCCATTATGCCTAAAGGAAGCTCCCTTGTGTTTGACTATCCCGATGAAAACAGTTTTACCGAACACGCCGGAACAGGTACCCAAAAGCAGGCGCAGCTGGCGCAGGAAGCGCAAGAAGCGATGCAGGCATGTTATTCCTGCGCAGACATGGAAAAAATTCTCGCAAGCCACGGTTTTCTGATTTATGAGCACCTGACGCCGGATGAGATCACAAATCAGTATTTTAAAGCCTTCAACCGCGCTCAGCCGCTGCATCCCATGCGTGCGTTCGACAACGTCAATTATTGTCTCGCGGTCAAACAATGAAGTTTGAACCTTAAAATTTTACCTCGTGTATCCTGCTGTCCGCAGCACATACTATCTCCCGGACAGAGAAATTCTGAACCAGAACCGCAATTTTACAGGAGGATACACCATGAAACGCACTGTGATTTCCCTTTGCCTGGGTCTGATGCTCGCCCTGTCCCTGGTCGGCTGTTCCCGGGATCAGGCCCCAAACGTCACGCCGACGCCCACCCCCTCGGCTTCGCCCAGCACGACCCCCAATCATGAGAACACGGGCAACGGTACTGTGAACAACGGCGGCACCACAACTGAGAACGGCACCGTTACCAACAACGGTACCACGGATCACAACGGCACCACCACGGATAACGGTACTGTCAACAACAATGGCACTACTGACAACGCCGGTGAGAACGCCCGAAATGGTCTGAATCGAGCCGGAAACGCCGTCGGTGACGTGGTCAACGGCGCGGGCAACGCGGTCGGCGACGTCGTGAATGGCGCGGGTAATGCCGTCCGTGACATCGGCAACGGCGTCAGCAACGCCCTGCGCTAAACTGAACTGTCCAGTTTTCTGAAAAGCGCCTCCCTTTCCCCGCCTGCGCGGAAGGAAAGGGAGGTGTTTTTCCTCATATTTGAAATATTGTTTCCAACAGATCATATTCGTCCAGCATCAGATTCAGCAAAGAGTATTCCCGCTTGTGCAGCAGCCAGTCGATTACCACGCCCCGGAAATGGCGGTAGCAAAAATCCGCCGTCCACTCCGCATCGTCGCGCAGGATCGGGATCCCCTGTTCCTTGGCCAGCGCAAAGCAGTCGATCAGCGCGCGCCTGATGTAGCGCGAAGGGTCCAGAGACGCGATCTCCGGGTTTGTAAGCTTGCGCTGGTAATACTGTGCCGCCAGCTCCCCGCAGTCTTCCATAAAACCGGCATAATTACAGAGGATCGCCTTCAGCCGCTTTGCCGGGTCATCTGTCGGCTGGCCCTTTAGAGCCTTCTCCATATACTGGTCCAGAGGGGCAAACCCCTTATCAAACAGCTCTTCCTTGGACTGGAAATGGTGGTAAAAGGCCCCGGTTGTGATCCCGGCCTTTTTGCAGATATCCCGCACCGTCACCGCTTCAAAGCCGGCCTCCCGCATCAGCATCAAGGCAGCGTCCAGGATAGCCGTCTCGGTTCTCTGCGCCTGTTCCTTCCGCCGCTCGGCATAGCTCACCCGAATCCCCCCTCTCCGAATTGCGGTTGACAACCCTGTCTGATTTGGGTATAATTCTCGCAGAACATCGTTATGTGAGTATTATTATACAAGC
>JBJEYS010000097.1:0-2362 GCA_051886995.1 Oscillospiraceae bacterium | reverse complement strand
GTGGAGAAAAAAGGGTGGGCCACCGAGGAGGAGCTGATGGACTATTACGCCGTGGGGCAGTGCACCCCGGGGATCATTGCCGTCAACACCGCCACCTTTGTGGGCTACCGGCACAAGGGCATCCCGGGCGGTATCGTGGCCACTCTGGGCGTGGTGTTCCCCTCCATGGTCATCATCGGCCTGATCGCCGCCTTCCTGCGGCAGTTCGCTGAAATCGAATGGGTGGCCCACGCCTTCGCCGGCGTGCGCGCCTGCGTCTGCGCCCTGATTTTGTCCAGCGTGCTGAAGCTGGCGAAGGCGGCCATCGTGGACTGGGTCAGCGCCGTTGTGTTCGCCGTGGTTCTGATTTTGGCGGCCTTTGTGGGCCTGTCCCCGGTGCTGCTGGTGCTGCTGGCGGGGGCCGTGGGCCTGGCCGTGCGGAAGATGCGGGGGTGGAAGGCATGACCCTGCTGCGTCTGTTTTTTGAGTTCTTCCGGACCGGCCTGTTTTCCGTGGGCGGCGGTCTGGCCACCATCCCCTTTTTGCAGGACATGGGCGCGCGCACCGGCTGGTTCGACGCCGTGGACCTGGCCAACATGATCGCCGTGTCGGAGTCCACCCCCGGCCCCCTGGGCGTCAACATGGCCTCCTATGTGGGCTTTGACGTGGCCGGCCCCCTGGGGTGCGTCGTCGCCACCCTGGGGCTGATCGCTCCGTCCATCGTGGTTATCCTGCTGGTGGCACGGGTTATGCAGAAATTTCGCAGCAATCGGATCGTGGAGGGCGTTTTCTACGGCCTGCGCCCCGCCTCCGCCGGTCTGATCGCCGCCGCGGGACTGGAGGTAGCCAAAACCAGCCTGCTGTTTTTAGAGGAGTTTGCCCCCGGGTCCATCGCGGCCATCGCCCGCCTGTTCAACTGGAAAGCCATCCTCCTGTTCGCGGCCGTGTTCGTTCTCGTCCGCTTTACCCCGCTGAAAAAGCTCCATCCCATCATTTTTATCGCAATTTCGGCAGTTTTTGGTGTTTTATTCCAATTATAATTTCTTAAAACTTCACAAATTCGCAACAATTATATGCTACCATAGCGCCATGAGTATTTTAGTCCGACAGCCGGACGGGTCTCCCGTCCGGCTGTCCCTGTAAGAAAGGAGCGATCTATGGCAAGCAACCCTAACTATTCCGATGTGACCCCCGCCATCGAAGCCCTGGCCGCCTTGAGTGTGAAAAACAGCTGCATCGACGCGGCGGACTACGGTAAGTACGACGTGAAGCGCGGCCTGCGCGACGTGAACGGAAACGGCGTGGTGGCGGGCCTGACCGAGATCTCCGAGATCCGGTCCACCAAGCTGGTGGACGGGGAAAAAGTCCCCTGCGAGGGCAAGCTCTTTTTCCGGGGCTACGACATCGAGGATCTGGTGCGCTGCTCCCTGGCGGAAAAGCGGTTCGGCTTTGAGGAGACCGCCTATCTGCTGATGTTCGGGCAGCTTCCCAATCAACGGGAGCTGGACGAATTTTCCGCCCAGCTGTCCTACTACCGCACCCTGCCCAACAACTTCGTGAGGGACGTGATCCTGAAGGCCCCCAGCGCCGACATGATGAACTCCCTGGCCAAGTGCGTGCTGACCATGGCGTCCTACGACGACAAGGCGGACGACATCTCCCTGCCCAATGTGGTGCGCCAGTGCATGCAGCTCATCGCCACCTTCCCCCTGTTCTCGGTGTATTCCTACCAGGCCTACACCTACAAGGAGGGCAATTCCCTGTTCATCCACGCCCCCCGTCCCGAGCTGTCCACGGCGGAGAACATCCTCTCCCTGCTGCGCGCCGACTCCTCCTACTCCTTCTGGGAGGCCCACCTGCTGGACATCTGCCTGATGCTCCACGCCGAACACGGCGGCGGCAACAACTCCACCTTCACCACCCATGTGGTCACCTCCTCGGGCACCGACACCTACTCCTGCATGGCGGCCGCCCTGGCCTCCCTGAAGGGCCCCCGGCACGGCGGCGCCAACATCAAGGTCATCCAGATGTTTGAGGACATGAAGAAGAACGTGAAGGACTGGACCGACGACGAGGAGATCTGCCGCTACCTGCGCGCCCTGCTGCGCGGGGAGGCCTTCGACGGGGCCGGGCTGATCTACGGCATGGGCCACGCGGTCTACTCCCTGTCCGACCCCCGTGCCGAGATCCTCCGCCGCTTTGTGGCCAACCTGTCCAAGGAGAAGGGCCGCACTGACGAATACGAGCTGTACTCCCGGGTGGAGCGGCTGGCCCCCCAGGTCATCGGGGACGAGCGGAAGATCTACAAGGGCGTGGCCGCCAACGTGGACTTCTACTCCGGCTTCGTCTACCACATGCTGGACCTGCCCCTGGAGCTGTACAC
>JBJEYS010000096.1:0-2367 GCA_051886995.1 Oscillospiraceae bacterium | reverse complement strand
TCCCTCCCGTGTGGCAGGAGCGCATCGCCAAAGTGGCGGGCATGGGCCTGTATACGCTGCTCAATTACTTCGGCCAGCGTTTTTTTGCGTTCCGGAAAGGAAAACGGTAAGAAAGACCTGTATGCTGCTGCAATAGGCAGGGTCACATACATGGTGAAATGATAAATATACAAAAATAAACGTATAAATGAATAAATACGGCAAAAATAACCCAACACATGCAGGGGCAATTCGCATATTTATGCGAATTGCCCCTTGTTTTTTTAGGGCAGGCGTGGTAAACTGTCTCCAACATCAAAAAAGCGGGAGGCAAATACCATGTCTGAGATCAAAAAAGTTGTGCTCGCCTATTCCGGCGGTCTGGATACGTCCATCATCATCCCCTGGCTGAAGGAGAACTACAATGACCCCGAGATCATCGCCGTCTCCGGCGACGTGGGCCAGGGCACCGAGCTGGACGGCCTGGAGGAGAAGGCCATCAAGACCGGCGCTTCCAAGCTGTACATCGAGGACCTGACCGACGAAATGGTGGACGATGTCATCATCCCCTCCATGATGATGGGGGCCAAGTATGAGGACTATCTGCTGGGCACCGCCTTCGCCCGGCCCATCATCGCCAAGCGCCTGGTGGAGATCGCCAAGAAAGAGGGCGCCGACGCCATCTGCCATGGCTGCACCGGCAAGGGCAACGACCAGGTCCGGTTTGAGCTGGCTATCAAGCGGTTTGCCCCCGAAATGAAGATCATCGCCCCCTGGCGGGAGTGGTCCATCAAGGGCCGGGACGAGGAGATCGACTACGCCGAGGCCCACAACGTGCCCCTGAAAATTTCCCGGGAAACCAACTACTCCAAGGACAAGAACCTGTGGCACCTGAGCCACGAGGGCCTGGATCTGGAGGACCCCGCCAACGAGCCCCAGTACGACAAGCCCGGCTTCCTGGAGATGGGCGTGTCCCCGGCCATGGCCCCCGACCAGGCAACCTATGTGACCCTCGACTTTGAAAAGGGCTGGCCCGTGGCCGTGGACGGCGTGAAGATGAAGGCCTCCGACGTCATCCGCAAGCTCAACGAGCTGGGCGGTGCCAACGGCATTGGCCTGCTGGACATCGTGGAGAACCGGCTGGTGGGCATGAAGGACCGGGGCGTGTACGAGACCCCCGGCGGCACCATCCTCTACCGGGCCCATGAGGTGCTGGAGATGATCACCATCGACAAGGACACCAAGCACATGAAGCAGAAGCTGGCCGTGGACTTTGCCGACCTGGTCTACAACGGCAAGTGGTTCACCCCCCTGCGGGAGGCCCTGCAGGCCTTCGCCGTGGACACCCAGAAGTACGTCACCGGCACCGTGAAGCTGAAGCTGTACAAGGGCAACATCATCACCTCCTCCGTCACCTCTCCCTGCAGCCTGTACTCCGAGAATCTGGTCACCTTCGAGGAGAGCGACTACGACCAGAAGGATTCCCAGGGCTTCATCAACCTGTGGGGCCTGCCTGACAAGGTTCAGGCGCTGCGGGAGCAGGGCAAGCTGTAAAAAATAGACACGGGCAGGCGCGCCTGTCGGCGCGCCGCCCGTTTTCCAAAGGAGCGATCATCATGAAACTTTGGGCCGGACGGTTCCAGAAAGAGACCGACACGCAGGTCAACGACTTTAACTCCTCCATCACCTTCGACGCCCGGCTGTATCAGCAGGATATTGCCGGCTCCATCGCCCATGCCGCCATGCTGGGCAAACAGGGCATCATCGAGGAGCACGAGGCGGAGAAGATCATTGAGGGTCTGCAGGCCATTCTGGCCGACATCGAGGCCGGACAGGTGGAGTTCTCCATGGAGAACGAGGACATCCACATGAATATCGAGTCCACCCTGACTGAGCGCATCGGCGACACGGGCAAGCGCCTTCACACCGCCCGCAGCCGGAACGACCAGGTGGCGGTGGACTTCCGTCTGTATGTGAAAGGGGAGATCCCCAAGATCATCAACCTGGCGCTGGATCTGGAAAAGGTGCTCATCAAGAAGGCCAAGGAAAATCTTGACACGGTCATGCCCGGCTACACCCACATGCAGCGGGCCCAGCCCACCACCTTCGCCCACTACATGATGGCCTACGCCAATATGCTCAAGCGGGACATCACCCGGCTGGAGGACTGCCTGGAGCGGATGGACGAGTGCCCCCTGGGCGCGGGCGCCCTGGCCACCTCCACCTATCCCGTGGACCGGTTCCAGACCGCCGCGGCCCTGGGCTTCAAAAAGCCCACCGACAACTCCATGGATTCCGTGTCCGACCGCGACTTCGCCATTGAGTTCCTGTCCGCCTGCTCCATCCTGATGATGCACCTGTCCCGCTTCTCCGAGGAGATCATCCTGT
>JBJEYS010000095.1:0-2372 GCA_051886995.1 Oscillospiraceae bacterium | reverse complement strand
TCCCTGTACGACCAGCTGATCGACCCGGCCCAGGCGCGGGCCATCTACATTTTAAAGGGCGGACCCGGCTGTGGAAAGTCCTCCCTGATGCGCCGGGTGGCCCAGCGCGCCGAGGACGCGGGGGAATCGGTCGAGTACATTCAATGCTCCGGCGATCCCGACTCCCTGGACGCAATTCTCCTCCCCGGGCGCAAAACCGCCATCGTGGACGGGACGGCGCCCCATATTGTGGAGCCTGTCTATCCCGGCGTTGTTGAAAGTTATGTAAACTTAGGGGAGTGCTACGACAGGGCGGGGCTGAACGGCGTCCGCGATGAGATCATGTCGTGCATGACGGGATACAAGGGCTGCTACAAGCGGGCCTACCGCTGCCTGGGCGCGGCGGCGGAGATTGCCGAGGATATGCGTGCCATCCTGACTACGGAAGCCCTGGAGGAAAAGGCTTCCAAGCGTGCCCACGGCATTCTGGGCCGGGAGGTACGCGCCGCGGGCAGCGGCAGCGGCCAGGTCGTCCAGCGCTTTCTGGGCGCCGTCACCCACCAGGGTCTGGTGCGCTATTACGACACCGCGGATGCGTTATGTAAACGAATTTATATTCTGGAGGACAGCTACGGCCTGTCCCATCTCCTGCTGACCCACCTGCTGAACGCGGCCGCAGCGGCGGGCCACGACGTGGTGGCCTGCCCCTCCCCCATGGCTCCCGACCGGCTGGAGCATCTGCTCATCCCCGACCTGTCCCTGGCCTTTCTCTCCGCCTGTCCCACACTGCCCTACGGCAAGCGGCCCTACCGACGGATCCGCATCGACGCCATGGTGGACGCCGAGCTGGCCCGCCGGAACAAGGCCCGCCTGCGCTTTTCCCGCAAGGTCTCCTCCGCCCTGATCGACGAGGCGGTGGATTCCCTGGCCCAGGCCAAGGCCATGCACGACGAGTTGGAGGCCCTGTACAACCCGCATGTGGACTTCGACCGGGTCTACCGCACGGCGGACGATCTGGCCGGCAAAATTTTGGCCTCCTGATGAAAAAAGCCTTCGCGGATCTGTTGTCCGCGAAGGCTTTTTATGTATTTCGGTTATCCGTGCAGGGTGCGGTACGCCGAGGGCTTGATGCCCACCAGGCGGGTGAAGATCCGGCTGAAATATTTGCTGTCCGCGTACCCCACGGCCTCGCTGATGGCGGCGATGCTCATATCGCCCTGCCGCAGCATATTCTTGGCCACCTCGATGCGGTAGCTGGTCAGATAGTCGGAGAAATTCTGCCCTGTCTCCTTTTTGAAGACGATGCTCAGATAGGAGGCGTTCAGATGGACATGCTTGGAGATCTCCTCCAGTGTCAGGGTCTTCATGTAGTGCCGGGCGATGTACTCCTTGGCGGCCCGGACCGGGCGGCTGCTCCGGCGCTCCTGGATGCAGCGCTCAAACTGCTGGCTGGTCCAGTCCAGCAGATCGGTCATGGTATCCGCCAGATTGGTGGCGTCCCCCAGCCGGTGGAGGATATCCAGGTGCTCCTCCTCCGTGACCTCTCCGTAGCCCGCCTGCACGCAGGCGTCCATGACCGCATCGATGGCGGCATGACAGATATCGATGACCACGGCGGGGTCGCTGTAGGGCGAGACGGGCGCGAAGGCGCTGTGCACCGCGTAGGAAAAAGTCTCCTGGTCCAGAATGGCGGCGCTGCTGCGCATTTCGCCCACTAAAGTGGGCGTCAGGACATCATCGCTCTTGATGGCGTCAAACTTCAGACGGTCGTACCAGTACATCTGATTGCGGCCGCGCAGGATCCCGCAGCGGACCGCCCGCTCGGCCGTGTCCAGCGTATGGCGCAGCAGGCTCACATCCCGTTCGGGCACACCCACGCCGATGCAGTAGCCCAAGTCGGAGTACCCCCGCTTGTTCAGATGCTGCCGCAGGATGTCCTGCAGCTCGGGCAGCCGCTCCTCCGCCGCGCTCCCCGGGGCATAGTTCAGGGTCAGGGTCAGCCGCTGATTGGCCTGCACAAACGGGATCATCTCATAGCAAACCGGCTCAAACCGGGCCCGCAGGCTCTCCGCCAGGCCGGGCAGGAAGCTCACTTCCTCCGGCGGCAGTCCGTCCACGATCAGGATGGCCGACTGGAAAACGCCCTCCCGAAGGCGAAAATGGTATTTCCCGTTCAGGGATTCCAGCGAGAAGCCCTTGGGCGGGACCACCCCCGTGAAGGACTCCATAAAAGAGTTGCGCAGCAGCTTGCGGGTGCGGAAAAACACCTCGTCCACATCCTGGCTCTCCCGGGCCCGCTTGCGCTGTCCCAGCTTTTCCAGCACCCGGACCAGCTCCACCGCCTCCAGGGGCTTGGTCAGGTACTCCTCCACCCCCATGCGCATGGCGCTCTG
>JBJEYS010000094.1:0-2374 GCA_051886995.1 Oscillospiraceae bacterium | reverse complement strand
AGGTCACCCCCGCCCTGTTCGCCCGCTACCCCACCCTGGAATCGCTGGCCCAGGCTGATGTGGCTGAGGTGGAGACCTATATCCACTCCACCGGCTTTTTCCGGGCCAAGGCCCGGGACATCGTCGCCGCCTCCCGGATGCTGCTGGAGGAATTCGGCGGCCGGGTGCCCGACAACATGGACGACCTGCTGCGTCTGCCCGGCGTGGGCCGCAAGACGGCTAACCTGATCCTGGGCGATGTGTACCACACCCCCGGCGTGGTGGTGGCCGACACTCATTGCATCCGCATTACGGGCAAGCTGGGCCTGACCGACGGCACCAAGGACCCCGCCAAGGTGGAAGAGCAGCTGCGCCCCATCCTGCCACCGGAGGAGTCCAACGACTTCTGCCACCGCATGGTGCTCCACGGCCGGGCGGTCTGCATGGCCCGTAAACCAGACTGCGCCAACTGCACCCTGCGCCCCTGGTGTGATTTTTTCCGGGGAAAATAAAGCTTATACGCGGAACACCCCGCAAGTCTTTTCGGTAAGACCTGCGGGGTGCTTTTCTGTTATTTCAATGCACCGAAGCCGACGTTAATCACACATTGCCGGCCCTGCATGGCAAAAGATATCCCTTTACGAAGCCGCCCTGTAAAGCAGTTTCGCAAAGAGATTTTTTCTCTATTTATGTAAACCGCTTATTCCGGTTTCAACGCGGCGTTTTCTTTCCGGTGCCCGGGAACAAACCACGCGGCCTGCCCGATCAGCAGAAGCATCGGAATGATGGAGTAGTGATAGCGGCCCGCCACCTCCACCAGCATCTGTGCCATGGTCAATCCCAGGACAAACAGGGGCGCCAGCAGGACACCGGAACGCGCCTTATCGCGCCAAAGGCGCGCACCGCCCCACAGGGCCAGCAGCAGGACCGCATAATGGAAGCAGTTGCACACAAACTGGAACAGGTCGGTGTGGGCCACGACCTCCCTGGAGTAGCCCACACAGGCGTCATCGGTGCCCAGGAATGTGCGCAGCTTCTGCGCCATCAGCGTGAAAAAATCGATCTCACCGGAGGTCACCCGCGCCTTTGCATCCTCCAGCATCTGCTCCTGCGCCCACTGGGCGGTGGAGCCGGGCTGATCACTGTAGGAATACAGCAGATCGCTGTCCTCCTGGTTCCACTGTCCACCTGACTCTTGATTAAAGCCCACCACGATGCTGTACCCCGCGGTGTCGGCGGGTTCCTCCCCGATGCGCGCGGTGATCAGTCCGCTCCACAGGGGGCCGGTGGCCGCGTACACCGCCAGAAGTACCCCCAGCAAAGGCAGCCACATACGCCATCTCCGTTCCCTTTTCAGCAGCAGGATCCAGATCAGCAGCGCGATGACCGGCACAGCGGCAATGGGCCGCACACCGTTGATCCATCGCAGCAGAAGGCCCCCCGCCGCTCCGGCGATTACGCCCGCCAACACGGGCCGATTCAGCGCACTCTCGCGCCGCTCCAGCTCCACAATCAGCAAAAGGAAGCCCAGGATGAGGGCGGTATACAGCGGCTCCGACAGCACGAGGCTGTTATACATCGTCTGAGAGGGGCACACGATCCAGAACAGGTAAACGGAGATGGCCGCCTGCAGGGAAAACAGCCGCCGGCACAGCAAAAAGAGGAAGCTCCCGGCACACAGGGTCAGGGCCACGTTCAGCCCCTGGGCCAGCAGCTCGCCCGCACCGAATACCTTGATAAAGGCGCCGAGAAAGCTGGCATAGCCGAAAATATGGGGAAACAGGGCCATGTACCGGCTGCCGGCGGTAAATTCCTCCGCCGCCAGCGCTTTTGCATACCCCAAAAACACCGCGTAGTCCCCCGAAACAGGCACCCGCACCAACAGGATCCACGCGGTCTTGACCACCAGGCACAGCAGGGTCAGCAGTACCCACACCCGCAGCGCGCCCAGCTTTTCCATCCAGCGCACCACCGGCGGCAAAACGAATCGCAGCAGGGCCAGAACGACCGCCGCAAGCCCAAAGGCCAACCCATAGGTTACGCCCTTTGTCACCCCCAGCAGCAAAGCGGCGCCGCACAGGGCAAGGAACAGCGTCAGCATGGCCCGCGTTAAGAAAACGGAAATCTTTTCCCCGGACATCAGTGTGTCTCCCCTCGGATAAACCTTGAATTTCGATTTCCATTTTAGCATGTTTTGTCAATTACAGCAAGTCCGCCTGCGGCTATTCCGTCAGCCTGCGGCGCAGATTCTCCACCGCCCGGCGCTCGATCCGGGACACCTGGACCTGGCTGACTCCCAGCACCTTGGCCGCCTTGTCCTGAGTCATGTTCTTGTAAAAACGCAGCAGGATGACCTGCTTTTCCCGCTCGGGCAGGCTGTCGATGGCGGCGCGCA
>JBJEYS010000093.1:0-2377 GCA_051886995.1 Oscillospiraceae bacterium | reverse complement strand
TCTTCTTTCTCACTGGTTTGCCGTGTTTGGTTGTTGTTTGCATTATATTCAGCTTGCTCCGATTTGTCAACCCCCTTTTTTCAACTTTTTTTCAGCCAAAAAGGAAAACTTTGTCTCCGAGCAGATAATGCTCACAAAGATCAGAAGAAAGCCAAACACCATGGATGCGGTGGGCCGCTCATCGCCGAACAGGACGGAAAAGAGCACGCCGAAGGGGGCCTCCAGCGCCAGCAGAACGGCCGCGGCAGAAGGGTTCGTGTACTTCTGCCCCACATTTTGAAACAGCAGGGCCAGGGTAGTAGCCGCGATGGCCAGATAAAGCAGAACAAGCCAGGCCCTTCCCGGAAGACCGCCGGCAGGTACGCCGTGGGTCACACCGGCGCAGATCCAGGACCAGACGGCAACCACGGCAAACTGCAGCACGGTCAGCAGGAAGATGTCCCGTCCCTTGGAGAAATGGGCCACCGCCACAATGTGGCAGGCATACATGAAGCCGCCGATCAGGGTCAGAACATCGCCGCGGGTCAAAGCAAAGCCGCCGTCCCAGGAGACGAAGCCGATCCCCGCCAGGCAAAGTACGGCGGCAATGATGTTGAACTTATCCGGCCGGGTCCGGTCAATGATCCAATACAGAAAGGGAACGATCACACAGTAAACGGCGGTAAAAAAGGCGTTCTTCCCCGGCGTAGTACCCATCAGGCCGAAATTCTGCACCGCATAGGCCAAAAACAGCAGGGTACCCATGACGCCGCCGGCCAGAAAATAGCTTCTGTCAATGTTCTTCCACTTCTTCCAGAACACCAGGGCCAGCACTACGGCAGCGATGGTAAAGCGGAACGCCAGCATAAAGTAGACCGATACATCGTCCAGCGTGTCCTTCAGAATAAAAAACGTACTGCCCCAGATAACGGTGGCAAGGACGATCAACGGGCGGGCAAGTTTTTTGAGAATCGCTTCGTTCATGGGTTGTCTGGGCTCCTTTGAGTGTGGTAAGATGGGATTGGAGAGTGATTTCACCATGGAAAAACTGACGCGGGCGTTCTATGACCGTGATACGATCACAGTAGCCCGGGAACTGCTGGGCAAGCATCTGGTGCGGGTACTGGACGGCGAAGCGCTGGTCTGCCGCATTACGGAGACCGAGGCCTACATCGGCCGCTGCGACAAGGCCTGCCACGCCTACGGCTATAAGCGCACAAACCGGACCGAGACGCTGTTTGCCCGGCCCGGCACGGCGTATATCTACCTGATCTACGGTATGTACAACTGCCTGAACTTCGTCACCGAGCCGGAGGGCGAACCGGCCGCCGTCCTGATCCGGGGGCTGGAGGCCGTGTCCGGGATCGGGACCATGACACGCCTTCGCTATCCGAAGAATCCTGGGCCGCTGACCGCTTATCAGCAGAAGAATTTTCTGAACGGGCCCGGGAAGCTCTGTAAGGCTCTATCCCTTGACAGGTCTCTAAACGGCCTTGATCTGACCGGCGATACGCTGTATGTCGTCTCCTCCGGCGATACACCGGAGACTATTCACACCGGTCCCCGCATCGGCATTGACTACGCCGAGGAGGCGGTGGACTTTCCCTGGAGGTTCTGGATATGAAGCTGTTTGACCTGGACGGAACGCTGATCGACTCAAACGGAGTGTGGCTCCAGATCGATCTGGATTTTCTGGCCGCGCGGGGCCTTCCCCATTCCATGGAATACAGCAATTATGTCTCTCATGTGACCTACCAGGAGGCTGCGCAGTACACCAAGGACTGTTTCGACCTGAACGAGAGCACGGACGAGATCATGCAGATCTGGTCGGATATGGCGCTGGATGCTTATGCGCGCCATATCCTATTGAAGGATGGTGTACTGGAATATCTGGAACAGGAAGTCCGTAAAGGAGAAAAGCTTGCCATTGTGACCTCCTGCATGGACCACCTGTGCAGTGCCGTGCTGGAGCACCACGGTATCCGGGAACTGTTCTGCCAAGTCACGACCGTACGGGAGGTGACCCGGGACAAAAAGTTCCCTGATATTTATCTTCTGGCCACACAGAAGGCCGGGGTCTCCCCCGCCGCCTGCACTATGTACGAAGACTCCCCCACCGCGATCAAAGGCGCGCGCAGCGCCGGGATGCGGGTCGTGGGCGTCTACGACTCCTTTTTCTCCGTCCATGAGACGGAAATGCGGAACTTCTGCGACGAATATATCCGCAGCTTTCGGGAACTGCTGGATGACCCTGTTTAAAGCTTGGTCATGTGCTGCGCCGCCGACTTGAGCATCAGCTTCTTGGTGCCCACTGTGTCAAAGGCGATCTCGATCAATGCGTCACCGCCCATGGGCTGGATGGACAAAACCATGCCCTTGCCGAAGGCCTTGTGGGTCA
>JBJEYS010000092.1:0-2400 GCA_051886995.1 Oscillospiraceae bacterium | reverse complement strand
AGCGCATCCTTGGTAAGGATGAGGTCCCCAGTTCAAATCTGGGTAGCAGCTCCATGAAACCCTGTAACCTATGGTTGCAGGGTTTTGTTTTTTAAAAAACGAAGAGTTTTTGCCGGAGGTTTTAATGAAGGTCATTGCACGCATTCACAGCGCGTTTTCCGAAAAATTTGGCATACCCCGGCAGAGCGGCCTGGTGGAGGATCTGGCGGCGCAGGTGGTTTTTGAGCCGGAGTACCGCAGCCCCGAGGCGGTGCGGGGCTTGGATGAGTTTACCCATGTGTGGCTGATCTGGGAATTTTCGGAGACGGCCCGGGATACCTGGTCTCCCACTGTGCGCCCGCCCCGGCTGGGCGGCAACCAAAGGCTGGGGGTGTTCGCCACCCGCTCCCCGTACCGGCCCAACCCCATCGGCCTGTCCTGCGTCAAGCTGGAGCGGGTGGAGATCAGCAGTACGCTGGGGCCGGTGCTCCATGTCCGGGGGGCCGACTTGATGGACGGCACGCCCATCTACGACATCAAGCCCTACCTGCCCTACGCCGACTGTCACCCGGAGGCGGTGGGGGGCTTTGCCGCCCGGCGCCCGGAGGGCGGCCTGACGGTGGAGATCCCCGAGCCTTGGCTGTCCATGATCCCGGAGACGGACCGGACGGCCCTGACGGGCGTGCTGGCCCAGGACCCCCGCCCGGCCTACCAGCGGGACCCGGAGCGCGAGTACGGCCTGTCGTTCGCGGGCCTGGAGGTGCACTTCCGGGTGAATGGAGAGCGCCTGACCGTTTGCCGGGTCGAAACGAAATCGGAATAAAAAAGAACTCGGATCAGCCGATCCGAGTTCTTTTTTACTTCTAAGTTCGCAGGAGCGCCGCGATTTGGTCGGGCAGCACGTTCCGGTTATCCGCCGTCACCGGCAGCAGAGTGACGTTGGGATGGCAGCGTAAGTCGTCCAGCCAGCCATGAAAGCCCTGACGTACCACACCCAGGACAGGGATCGTCCCCTCCAGCGCGGCAAAGATCTCCGCCTGAAAGGCGGCGGCCTGCCCTTCAAACCGCCCGCACTCGTCCATCAGGATTAGATCCACCTGCCGCTGGCGGGCCTGGCGCAGGATGTCCACCCCCAGGGTGTTGAAGCGGTCGATCAGGACCTCGGGCCCGTGACCGGTAAAGCGCACGACCACATGGTCTTCGTCATACACGGGCGCACCGCCCGCGTCCCAGAGGTAGACCTGGCTGTCCGGCCGGCCCCGGTTGGGGCCGAATCCGCTGCGGAAGCCCCCGATGGAAAGATCCAGGCCGGAGATCGCCGTTTGAATGACGGTGCTTTTCCCCACCTGTACGTCTCCGGTCAGAAAAATATGCATCAGACGTTAAACCGGAACAGGACGATGTCGCCGTCCTTCATGACATATTCCTTGCCCTCGGAGCGGACCAGACCCTTTTCCCGGGCGGCGGCCATGGAGCCGCAGGCCATCAGGTCGTCGTAGGCCACCACTTCGGCCCGGATGAAGCCGCGCTCGAAATCTGTGTGGATCTTGCCGGCGGCCTGGGGGGCCTTGGTGCCGTTGACGATGGTCCAGGCGCGGCACTCGTCCTCGCCGCTGGTCAGGAAGGAGATCAGGCCCAGCAGGGCGTAGCTGGCCTTGATGAGCCGGTCCAGACCGGACTCGGCGATGCCCAGCTCCTCCAGGAACATGGCCTTTTCCTCACTGTCCAGCTCGGCGATCTCCGCCTCCAGCTTGGCACACACGGGGATGACCTGGGCCCCCTCCTTGGCGGCCAGGTCGGCCACCTGGTTGTAGTAGGCGTTGTCCCGGTATCCGGCGAAGCCGTCCTCGTCCAGGTTGGCGGCGTAGATGACGGGCTTCAGGGACAGAAGCTCGCTGGTGGCGATGATTTCCCTGTCCTCCTCGTCGCACTCAAAGGAGCGGGCGGAGTTGCCGTCGTTGAGCCAGTCCTTCAGGGCGGTGAACACCTCCGCCTCGTGGAGGTACTTTTTATCAGCCTTGGCCGCCTTCTGGGCCTTGTCGATGCGGCGCTCCACCATCTCCACGTCGGCCATGATCAGCTCGATGTCGATGATGCCGATGTCCCGCAGGGGGTCGGTGGAGCCCTCCACATGGATGACGTTTTCGTCGTCAAAGCAGCGCACCACATGGACGATGGCGGCGCACTCGCGGATGTTGGCCAGGAACTTGTTGCCCAGACCCTCGCCCTTGCTGGCGCCCTTCACCAGGCCGGCGATGTCCACGAACTCCACCACGGCGGGGGTGGTCTTCTTGGGGTGGTACATCTCGCTGAGCTTGTCCAGGCGGGCGTCGGGCACGGCCACCACGCCCACATTGGGGTCAATAGTGCAGAAGGGATAGTTGGCGCTCTCGGCGCCGGCGTTGGTGATGGCGTTGAACA
>JBJEYS010000091.1:0-2417 GCA_051886995.1 Oscillospiraceae bacterium | reverse complement strand
GGCCACCTTGGACTGGATCTCCTCCCGGATGCGGTTGGCCACGATCTCACTGGAGCCGCGCAGGCTGCCCTCGTCAGCCACGCCGTCGCCGGTGGTGTCCACATTGGGCGCGATGTCGTAGGGATAGATGCGCACGATGTTGCGCAGGGCGCTGTCGCACTGCAGGGAGAGGTATTCCTTGTAATTGTCCACGTCAAACACGGCCTTAGCGGTGTCCACCACCCGCCAGATCACGGCAATGCCGATCTCCACCGGGTTGCCCAGGCAGTCGTTGATCTTCTGGCGGCTGTTGTTCAGGGTCATGACTTTCAGGGAGATCTTTTTGCTGACCGTCTCCGTCCCCGCGGTGCCCGCGGCCGCGCTTTTCTTGGCGCCGCTGTCCACGTCGCCGCTCTGGTTGAGCCTGGTCTTCGCCGCGGGGTTGACGGCCACGCAGAAGGGATTGACAAAGTAAAAGCCACTGTCCTTCAGGGTCCCGATGTACTTGCCGAACAGGGTCAGCACCAGCGCCTCCTGCGGGCCGATGACCTTCAGGCCCGGGATGGGCAGCCAGCCGATGCAGAGCCAGACGATGCCCACGATCAGCAGGGCGGGACAGCCGCCGCCCTCCAGGATGATCGCGCCGCCGATGGTGGCCGCGATGGCGGCAAGATAGAGCACGATGGTCAGAAGCATGACGACCATGCCGTTTTTCTTTTTGCTGAGAATGATCTCGTTCATGGAAACGCTCTCCTCTATATTTTTGATATCAGAATGATATCACTCTACTTAAACTTTGTCAACAGCTTTTCATAAAAATGGAACGGCCCGAAAGGGCCGTTCCATTTTTACGCCGCCGCGTTCAGCATATTTTCCAGGAAAATGCCGTACCCCGTGGTGGGGTCGTTCACCAGGACATGGGTCACCGCGCCGATGATCTTGCCGTTTTGCAGAATGGGGCTGCCGCTCATACCCTGGACGATGCCGCCGGTGCTCTCCAGCAGTCTGGGATCGGTGACGGTCAGCATCAGGTCCCGGGTGTCCCCGTCGTCGGCCAGGTAGACCTTAGTGATCTCCACCGTGTACTCCTCCACATCCTCCCCCGCGATGCTGGACAGGATGGTGGCCGGGCCGATCTTGATCTCAGACGGCTTGGCCACCTCCACCGGCGTCAGGCCCTCGGCCAGCGTGCGGTCCGACAGGGTGCCGAACACGCCGCCGTCGGTGTTGGCCCAGAGGGTGCCCGCGTCCGGCCCGGCCTGGAAGGAGCCGTGCAGCTCGCCGGGCGCGCCCTTGACGCCCTTTTTCACATCGGTGACCGATGCCTCCATGATGCCGCCTGACTGCAGGGGCATCAGCAGGGCGGTGTCCACATCGTTGATGCCGTGGCCCAGGGCGCCGAAGGTGCCCGACTGGGGATCATAATAGGTCATGGTGCCGATACCCGCCATGGAGTCCCGGATCCACGCCCCCAGCTTATAGGTCCCGTCGCTGGAGCATTTGGCTGCCTGGGCGGTCATCTGCAGCTGCTTTTCCCCCCGCATACAGCGGATGCTCATCTGGTCGCCCTCCAGGTCCTGCAGCAGGGTCTGGACCTGCTCGATGGTGTCCACTTCCTCGTTATTGATGTGGGTGATGATGTCGCCTTCCTTCAGGCCGCAGTCCTTCGCCGGCGCCGCCTTTCCCGCCTCGGTGGGGATCTCGGAAAGCCCCACCACCAGCACGCCGTCGGAAAACAGCTTGATCCCCACGGCCCGCCCCATGGGAATCACCGTGCGCGCGCTTGACGCTGCCATAGCCGAACCTCCTGTCGCCCAGAGGAGTGCGGCGGTCAGCAGGCCGAATACCGCCAGACGCAGCCCCCGCCGCGCCACCGGCGCCCCGCCGTGTTTCTCCTGCATGGTTACCACCTCTTTCAAAAAAATCAGGACGCTTTTACGTCCACCTTTACTATTTCTCATTCTTCTGCCCGCTTGTCTGCCAAAGAAACACACCTTTGGAATGGAATCGTTTGGAAAGGTCCGCGCCGTCGGCCTTATGCCTCTCAAGCGCGAAAAATTGAAGGCTGTGTTTCCAAAATTTTTGAA
This sequence comes from Oscillospiraceae bacterium, assembly GCA_051886995.1. Classification (GTDB taxonomy): domain Bacteria; phylum Bacillota; class Clostridia; order Oscillospirales; family Oscillospiraceae; genus JAJPXI01. Next base: position 351 of record JBJEYS010000091.1, on the reverse strand, counting down.
GCGGCATATTTGTCCCTCCATTGCCATACCATATAAAGCGAGAGGAGGGACCTTAATGTCAAAATTTTCGATCTCCAGGCGCTTGCTGTTCGCCTTTATCATCGCCACTCTGGCCGGTGCCTGTCTCCACTTCCTGTATGACTTCCTTCCCAATCCGGTGACAGCCCTGTTCTCCCCGGTCAACGAGAGCATCTGGGAGCATCTGAAGATCATCTTCTGGCCCTATCTCATCGCCATGCTGGCGGTCACCGGAAAATCTGGGCGCGGCAGCCGCGGCGGATGGCTTTTTTCCCTTCTTGTCATCAGTGTGGCCATGTTGATCGTGGGCTATGTGTACCATATTTCTCTGGG
>JBJEYS010000090.1:0-2431 GCA_051886995.1 Oscillospiraceae bacterium | reverse complement strand
ATCTGACCGGCATCTCCAACATCCGCGACGTGGAACTGCACCCCCGCACTGTAGGCAACGCGGACTTTTAATTATGGATTCCTCCGATCAAATTGCCTGCGGCATCTTATGGATCTGCCCGGTTCGATGTCTGAACGTGGAACCATAACCCCCCTCTTGACATTTTTCCCCCCCGGTGATACACTTACCTCTGTTCAATCGGCGTTGATGGAGAAGAACCCGCAGATGCGGCGCACAGAGAGGGGCACACTTGGTGGAAGTGCCCTGCGAAGCGCGGCGGCTGTACCACTCCCGAGCCGCCCGGGATGACCGGGCCGGGCCCTCCCGTTACAGAGGACACAAGCGGCGGTCTTCGGACCGCAAGCAGGGTGGAACCGTGGAGTATTTAAAACAAATGCTTCACCCCTGAAATTCAGGGGTGAAGCATTTTTGTTTCCCCCTCAACACGAAGGAGAAATGGATCATGAGCGAAGAAAACAACCAGTACACCTTTGAAAACGAGACCTACCGCAAGACCTATTGGCACACCTGCTCCCACGTGCTGGCCCAGGCCATGAAGCGCCTGCACCCCGAGGTCAAGCTGGCCATCGGCCCCGCCATCGACAACGGCTTCTATTACGACTTCGACACTCCCGAGCCCTTCACCGAGGGTCAGCTGGAGGAGCTGGAGGCCGAGATGCGCAAGATCTGCAAGGAGAAGCTGAAGCTGGAGCGCTTTGAGCTGCCCCGGGCCGAAGCCATCAAGTTCATGGAGGAGAAGGGCGAGCCCTACAAGGTGGAGCTCATCAACGACCTGCCCGAGGACGCCGTCATCTCCTTCTACAAGCAGGGCGACTTCACCGACCTGTGCGCCGGCCCCCACCTGGACTCCACCGGCCGCATCAAGGGCAACGCCATCAAGCTGACTGCCTGCAACGCCGCCTACTGGCGGGGCGACTCCAACCGGGAGACCCTGCAGCGCATCTACGGCATCGCCTTCCCCAAGAAGGAGGAGCTGGACGAGTACCTGGCCAAGATCGAGGAGGCCAAGAAGCGTGACCACCGCAAGCTGGGCAAGGAGCTTGGCCTGTTCACCCTGATGGAGGAAGGCCCCGGCTTCCCCTTCTTCCTGCCTAAGGGCATGGTGCTGCGCAACACTCTGCTGGACTACTGGCACCAGGTCCACAAGCGCTACGGCTATGTGGAGATCTCCACTCCCATTATCCTGAACCAGGAGCTGTGGCACCGCTCCGGCCACTGGGATCACTACAAGGACAATATGTACACCACCGTCATCGACGGCGAGGATTACGCGGTCAAGCCCATGAACTGCCCCGGCGGTATGCTGGTGTACAAGACCGAGCCCCACTCCTACCGCGACCTGCCCCTGCGCATGGCTGAGCTGGGCCTGGTCCACCGCCACGAGCTGTCCGGCGCACTGCACGGTCTGTTCCGGGTGCGCTGCTTCACCCAGGACGATGCCCACATCTTCATGACCTGGGATCAGATGGAAAGCGAGATTCAGAACGTGGTGCGTCTGTTTGACGAGGTGTACTCCGTCTTCGGCCTGTCCTACGAGATCGAAGTGTCCACCATGCCCGAGGACCACATCGGCGAGGTGGAGACCTGGGAGTTCGCCACCGAGACCCTGAAAAAGGCCATCGAGCACATGGGCAAGAGCTACGTCATCAACGAGGGCGACGGCGCCTTCTACGGCCCCAAGCTGGACTTCCACCTGTCCGACTCCCTGGGCCGCACTTGGCAGTGCGGCACCATCCAGCTGGATATGCAGATGCCCGAGCGCTTCGAGTTGGAGTATGTGGGTGAGGACGGCCAAAAGCACCGCCCCGTCATGATCCACCGCGTGGTGCTGGGCTCCATTGAGCGCTTCATCGGTGTCATCACCGAGCACTTTGCCGGCGCGTTCCCCGTGTGGCTGAACCCGGTTCAGGTGAAGGTGCTGCCCATCACCGACCGCGCCCTGGAGTATGCCAACCAAATCTCCGCCGCTCTGGATGAGAAGGGCTACCGCGTGGAAGTGGACGAGCGCAACGAGAAGATCGGCAAGAAGATCCGCGAGGCCCAGCTGGCCAAGACCCCCTATATGCTGGTGGTCGGCGACCGCGACGTGGAGAACCAGACCGTCTCCGTCCGCCTGCGCACCGGCGAGGACCTGGGCGCCATGTCCCTGGACGAGTTCACCGCCCGTCTGAAGGGCAAAGTGGACAGCAAGGCACTGGACCTGTAAGAGAAAGTACGAAGAACCCCCGTCCGGCGGACGGGGGTTCTTTTTGCTCGAAATTTGCATATACGCTGACAGCCTCCCGGATGATCCGGGAGGCTGTCAGTTGTTTTATGAATATGTGACGATCTTAGGCCTTATCCAGGGTGATGACATCCACGTTCTTGGCCTCGTCCAGCACCACGGTCAGCTCCTTGGGCTGGTAGCCGG
>JBJEYS010000089.1:0-2439 GCA_051886995.1 Oscillospiraceae bacterium | reverse complement strand
GCAAGACCCGGGAGCAGGCGGAGAAGCTGGACCTGAAGGACGACGTGCTGCGCCGGGCCAACGGCTTCTACACCTACTTCGCCGCCGACATCGCCTACCACCGCAACAAGTTCGCCGAGCGCGGCTTTGACAAGGTCATCAACATCTGGGGCGCCGACCACCACGGCCATGTGGCCCGGCTGCAGGCCGCCCTGGACGGTCTGGGCCTGGACGGCTCCCACCGCCTGGTCGTCGTGCTGATGCAGCTGGTGAACCTGCTGCAGGACGGCAAGCCCGTGAAGATGTCCAAGCGCTCCGGCAAGGCCATCGCCCTGCACGACCTGCTGGACGAGATCAGCGTGGACGCCGCCCGGTACTTCTTCAACTCCCGGGTGTCCACCAGCCCCCTGGACTTCGACCTGGACCTGGCCGTCCGGGAGGACAGCGAGAACCCGGTCTACTACGTTCAGTACGCCCACGCCCGCATCTGTTCCCTGATCCTGAACCTGGGGCAGGCGGTGCCCAAAATGGCCGACGTGGACCCCACCCTGCTGAACACCGAGGTGGAGCACGAGCTCATCAAGTGCCTGGCCCAGCTGCCCGAGGAGATCCGCCTGGCGGCCCGGGACTACGACCCCTCCCGCATCAACCGCTATCTGGTCACTCTGGCGGGGGATTTCCACCGCTTCTATAATTCCAACCGCATCAAGGACGAAAAGCAGGACGTTCTGGAGGCCCGCCTGAAGCTGGCGGACACCGTGCGCGCGGTCATCGCCAACAGCCTGGGCCTGCTGGGCGTCAGCGCACCCAAGAAAATGTAGGGACGGATTCCATATCCGCCCGCAACCCACACCGTAGGGGCGGATATCATCCGCCCGCGAAACCAAAAAGGAGACAAGTTTACATGGACGCCATTCCCTTATCGACCCCGATCCTTTCCGACGGCGCCACGGGCACCCAGCTGCAGCTGCGGGGCATGCCCCGGGGCGTGTGCACCGAGACCTGGGTGCTGGAGCATCCGGAGGCCCTGCTGGACCTGCAGCGCGCCTATGTGGAGGCCGGCTCCCAGGTGCTGATGGCCCCCACCTTCGGGGCCAACCGGGAAAACCTGTCCCACCACGGCATCACGGGCCGGACCGCCGAACTCAACCGCGCTCTGGTGGCCCTGTCCAAACAGGCCGCCGGCGGAAAGGCCCTGGTGGCCGCCGACCTGTCCCCCACGGGGCTGTTCATCCCGCCCTTCGGGGAGACCCCCTTTGACGAGCTGGTGGACATCTACGCCGAGCAGGCCAAAGCCTGCGCCGAGGCGGGGGCGGACCTGTTCGTGATCGAGACCACCATGACCATGCCCGAGGCCCGTGCGGCGGTGCTGGCGGTCAAATCGGTGACGGACAAGCCGATTTGGGTCACCTTCACCTGCGACGAGAACGGCCGCACCCTGTCAGGCACCGACGTGCTGGCCGCCCTGATCGTCATGCAGGGCATGGGGGTGTCCGCCTTCGGTCTGAACTGCTCCACCGGGCCGGAGACCATGCTGGAGCAGCTCCAGCGCCTGACCCCCTACGCCACGGTGCCCCTGATCGCCAAGCCCAACGCGGGCCTGCCCGAGACGGTAAACGGCGAGACGGTGTACCGCTGCCCGCCGGAGGAGTTCGTGGGGTATGTGGAGCAAATGGCCGCCGCCGGCGTGCGCATCTTCGGCGGCTGCTGCGGCACCACCCCGGAGCACATCGCCGCGTTGAAGCAGGCGGTGGCGCGGGTGGACTTCTCCCAATTCACCGCGCCGGAGCGGGACCCCGACGTGATCCCCTGCGCCAGCGAGAAGGAGGCCCGGTTCATCACCCCCGACGTGGACGTGGGCGAACCCATTGAGTGTACCCCCGACCTGATGGAGGACATTCTGGACGCGGAGGAGGAATCCCCCCAGGGGGCGCTGAAGATCGCCATTCTGGAGCAGGACGACCTGGACATCTTCGCGGAGAACCAGTATGTGGTGAAGGACGCCCTGTGCATCTACTCCGACGTGCCCGAGCTGCTGGAGGGGGCCCTGCGGGCCTACCAGGGCCGCGCCTTCTGGGACGGCACCGGGGAGCTGGAGCCGGAATTCCTGCAGCAAATGGCCCAAAAATACGGCCTGATCCTTTTGTAAAAAAACGACCTTCTGTTCAAAGACAGAAGGTCGTTTTTTGTTACTTCTCGTGCCGAGCGCGGGCCACCCATTTCTGGATCTCGGTGACCAGCAGCATGACGGCGCAGAGGCCCAGGATCTCCAGCCACTGCACGGCGGGGATGACCGCCAGGCCGAAGGCCAGGCGCAGGGGCGGGAGGATCAGCACCACCAGCTGCAGCAGCACCGCCGCGCCCAGGCTCAGCCAGAGCATGGGATGCTCCTTCGGCTTCATCCGGAACAGGGAGCTGTGCTCCGACTGGAAGCCCAGGGTGGCGAAGAGCTGGAGCAGG
>JBJEYS010000088.1:0-2447 GCA_051886995.1 Oscillospiraceae bacterium | reverse complement strand
CGGGGCTGTGGTGGCGGTGGCCACCGTGCCCGACGCGAAGGGCTGGGACCTGGGGGATTTCTGCCTGGATCTGGGCGACAAATGGGGCCTGAGCGGGCAGGACATGATCCTGGTGCTGGACATCGGCGGGGACAATTACTGGCTGGTCCAGGGCTATGACCTGGTGGACAGCTTTTCCGACGACATGGCCGGGCAGTATGCCCGGCAGTTCCTGGAGAACGATTTTGCGGCCAATAATTACGGCGCGGGCGTTGTCAAGCTGTTTGACGCCCTGTGCGCGTGGTATGACAGCGCGCCCGTCGCCCTGACCCAGGTGCCCTCCAATGCCGGTATGGTCAGCTTCTATGACGGCGGGCCCGTTCACCGGTCGGGCGGCATCGGGTTCGGCAGCGTGCTGCTGCTGATCCTGTTTGTGGTCATTCTGATCGTGGCGGTGGACGCCATGCGGTACAGCAGCTACCGCCGCCGCTGGGTCGGCGTGATGCCCACGGTGATCTACCGTCCGTTCATCTTCGGCAGGCCCCGGCGGCGCAGAGCGCCTCCTCCGCCCCGGGGGCCCCGTCCGCCCTCCGGCGGCGGGCCCCGGCCGGGCAGCACCCCCCGCCCGCCCAGCGGCGGGCCCCGGCCGGGCAGCACCCCCCGTCCGCCCTCCGGCGGAACCCGGCGGCCGCCCACGGGCGGTTCCTTCGGCGGCGGCCGCACGGGCGGCAGCAGCTTCAGCGGGGGCCGTTCCGGAGGCAGCTTCGGGGGCGGACGTACCGGCGGTGGTTCCTTCGGGGGCGGACGCTCCGGGGGCAGCTTCGGCGGAGGCCGTTCCGGCGGTTCCTTCGGCGGAGGCCGCGGCGGCGGACGCCGGTAAATCAGACAGCAAAAAGGAGCGCTTCGGCGCTCCTTTTTCACGCTTGCGGGAACATCAATGTCATCCTGCCCGGGGGTATCCGCTTCCGCGTGGAGCTGCCCTGACGCGTGTTAAGATGGAAGCGCCCGGATAACATTGCATTTTGCCAAAAACTGTGGTATGATGCGAAAAACGAAAGGGGTGGCTTTCATGTATAATCGCAAGGCCTTCAAGCAGCAGGCCAGGCAGTTCATGCGCGCCAGCGTGCCCCACTTTATGCTGGTGGCGCTGGTGTACTATCTGCTGACCACGGGGTTGAGAACGGCGGCGAACTGGCTGGCCGGCGACGGAACGTTCGGGGTCGGTGTGCTGTCGCTCTTCCTGACGATCCTGGTGTCCCTGTTCAGCATCGTCATGGGCGTGGGCTTTTCCAACTATGCCCTGCGCCTGGCCCGCCGGGAAGGGACGGGCGTGGGGAGCCTGTTCCACGCGTTCTCCTTTGCCGGACGGTCTCTGGGTGCGACTCTGCTGACGACCCTGTTTATCTTCCTGTGGACCCTGCTGATCGTGGTCGGCTTTGCCGTTCTGGTGGGGCTTCTGACCCTGATCGCGGAGGACGCGTTTGCTGTTTTCGTGGCGGCGGTCGTGGTTCTGTACATCGTGATGATGGTCCTGATCGTGGCCATCACCCTGCGCTATTCCATGGTGTCCTTCGCCCTGGCGGACGACCCGGATGCCGGGGCCATGGAGGCCATCCGCCGCAGCGTGCGGATGATGCGCGGCTACAAGGGCAAGTTCTTCGTTCTGGAACTGTCCTTCATCGGCTGGGAACTGCTGGTGGGGCTGATCGCGGCCGTGATCGTCGGCGTCGGCTTTGCCGTCAGCGGGACGACCTGGCTGTTTCAGGCGATCATGTCGGCGGGGGATGACATCTGGGAGGTCTACAGCCTGGTCGGGAACCTGACAGGGCAGATGGCGGTCTGGACCCTGCTGGCGGAGCTGGTGTCCCTGCCGCTGAACCTGTGGCTGATGGTCTACGAGCAGACCGCCGCAGCCCGCTTCTACAACTATGTCAGCGGCTACGACTATCACCAGTACATGAACGGGCAGGCTGCCGATCCCGGTGCGCCCCTGACGCCGCCCGTCCAGGAGCAGCCGCAGCAGCCCGCCGCGCCCTCTGAGCCGGAGCCCTCCGACAGCCCCAAGCGGACGGAGGAGCCGGAACAGCCCCCAACGCCCCCGGACGGCTATTACAACTCCATCCTGCCCCCGGAGCCCCCTGCCGGGGACCCGGACGGGGAAGAGGAGATCTGATCCGAAACAAAAACGGCTTGCCCGACCGGGCAAGCCGTTTTCCTATTGTGTTATTGCGCGGAGATCTCACCGCTGAGATTTTGGGAAAACAGGGCGCGGATCACGCTGCTGTCCTCCGTCTGGCCCAGCACCCACATCAGCTTGGTGACCGCGGCCTCGGTGGTCATGTCATAGCCCTGGATGACGCCCTGTTCCAGGGCCTTCTGCCCCGCCTGGTACAGGGAAAAGTCGCTGCGCTCGTACAGGCACTGGGAGCACACCACCACCGTCATGCCCGCCTGGGTGGCCTTGTGGA
>JBJEYS010000087.1:0-2453 GCA_051886995.1 Oscillospiraceae bacterium | reverse complement strand
AACCGCTGCCTGCGGCTGCTGCTGCGCCAGCAGCCCGTGGCCCGGGACCTGCGCACCATCTCCACCGCCATGAAGATGGTCACCGACCTGCAGCGCATCGGCGACCAGGCCGCCAACATCGCGGAGATCTCCATCCTGCTCTCCCGGGGAGAGCGCATCCGGGTGCCCGAGGACATCACCCTCATGTCCCGCCGGGCGGGGGTCATGGTCAAGCAGGCCATCGCCGCCTACACCGGCCGGGACACGGAGACCGCCGCCGCCGTCATCAACCTAGACGACGAGGTGGACGACCTGTTTGCCAAGGTGAAGGCGGAGCTGATCGAGCGTATCGCGTCCAACCGGGAGGACGCCGACGACGCCATCGACCTGATCATCATTGCCAAGTACCTGGAGCGTGTGGCCGACCACGCGGTGAACATCGCCCAGTGGGCCATTTTCTGCGTGACCGGGCAGCTTGTAAATCCCTGACCATTCATCCAAGGAGGTGGGCAAATGCCCAATCCGATCGTGATCGTGGAGGATGACGAGTCCATCCGCACGATGCTGGAATACTATTTCAAGTCCATGAATCATGCTGTCCTAGCCTTTGAGTCCGGCGAGGCCATGTTCGACGCGCTGGGGAACACCGTGCCCGAGCTGTGCATCCTGGACATCATGCTCCCCGGCATGGACGGGCTGGAGATCCTGAAGCGTCTGCGCAAGGCGAGTGCCACGGCGCAGGTGCCCATTATCATGCTGACCGCCCGGGCCGCCGAGATGGACAAGGTGGCCGGGCTGGAGCAGGGGGCGGACGACTACATCACCAAGCCCTTTGGCCTGATGGAGCTGCAGGCCCGGGTGAAGGCGGTGCTGCGGCGTGCCCACAGCACACCGTCCGAGACGGTACTTAAATATGAGGACCTGGAGATCGACCCCGCCGCCCGGGAGGTGCGCCGGGGCGGCGAGCTGGTGGAGCTGACCTATAAGGAGTTTGAACTGCTGCGCCTGCTGGTCTCCCGCCGGGGCACCGTGCTGACCCGGGATGAGATCCTGGCCAATGTGTGGGGCTATGAGTTCTCCGGCGAGACCCGCACGGTGGATATGCATATCAAGGCCCTGCGGCGGAAGCTGGGCGACGGGTACATCACCACGGTCCGGGGCGTAGGCTATAAAGTTTAAGGAGGCTGCGCAATGGAAAAAGGAGGAGCCGTCCTGAAACGCCGCCTGACGGCGGCCATCTTTCTCATTGCCGCCGTGGCCCTGCTGCTGTCCGGCGCGGTGGGCATCTTCACCTTCCGGGAGCGGGAGATCCAGGCGGCCCGGGAGAGCCTGGTGGAGCTGCTGGCCCTGATGGACGCCCAGAGCCGGGAGACCGACCCGGCCGCCCTGCTGGAGCAGTTCTCCCGGGCGGCCCCCGGCAAGCGGTTTACCGCCATTGCCGCCGACGGAACAGTGGTGGCCGACACCGACGCCGACCCCGGCAGCCTGGAGGACCACGCCGGCCGGCCGGAGATCGCAGATGCCATGAACACCGGCTCCGGCGAGGCCATTCGCTCCTCCGGTACCGTGGGAGTGCGGATGCTCTATGAGGCCCGGCGGTTTACCGACGGCATGGTGGTGCGGGTGGCCATGCCCCTGTCCTCGGTGACTTCCATGGTGTGGCGCTCAGCAGCGGGCTTCCTGTGCGCCTGCGTGGTGGCCCTGATCCTGGCCTTTCTGCTTGCCCGCAAGCTGGCGGGCCGGACCGCCAGGCCCGTGGAACAGGCCGAGGAAGCCATCGCCCAGGTGGACGAGAAGCTGCAGTCCTCCCGCAGCGAGTTCACCGCCAACGTGACCCATGAACTGAAAACGCCTTTGACCTCCATCAAAGGCTTTGCCGATATGATCAGCGCCGGCATGGTGCAGGACCCGGAGGACGAAAAGCGGTTCATCACCATGATCGGCGTGGAGGCCGACCGGATGATCCAGCTGATCAACGACGTGCTCAAGCTCTCGGAGCTGGAGTCGGTGGCCATCTCCCAGCCCAATGAGGCGGCGGAGCTGCTCTCCGTGGCCCGGGACGTGGCCGACCTGCTTCGTCCCACGGCGGAGGATGTGACCATTTCTGTGGAGGGGCCGGAGTGCCGGGGCAACATCTCCCCGGGCCGCCTGCGGGAGGTTATTTTGAATCTGGCCTCCAACGCGGTCAAATACAACGTGCCCGGCGGGAGCGTGACCATCACCGTGGGAGCGGCGGAGAACGACCGGGTGTTCGTCCGGGTGGCGGATACCGGCATCGGCATTCCCGAGGAGGCGCAGCCCCATGTGTTCGAGCGGTTCTACCGGGTGGACAAGGGCCGCTCCAAGAAAGCGGGTGGCACTGGCCTGGGCCTGGCCATCGTCAAGCACATTACCGTCCTGTACGGCGGGACATTGGATTTGAAAAGCAAAGTGGGAGAGGGGACGACCATCACCGTCACCCTCCCCGCCGCGCG
>JBJEYS010000086.1:1701-42682 GCA_051886995.1 Oscillospiraceae bacterium | reverse complement strand
TGCCGGAAAAGCTGCCCAGGGACCAGTTGTGCAGGTTCACGATGTTGGAATCGTCCGCGAAGGTGACCACAAAGTCGGTCACGGCGGAGCAGATGTAGCCGATCATGACGCCGCAGATGACCAACGTGGACATTTTCTTCACCCGCTGGGAGATCAGCAGGATAAAGCCCGTGGAGATCATGGAGCCCACGAAGGCGGCGGCGATCATGACCAGGGAGTTGGACAGGATGCCCCGGCTCAGCAGGAAGATCATGACCAGGGACACCACCAGCTTGGCCCCGGAGGAGATGCCCAGCACGAAGGGGCCGGCGATGGGGTTGGCGAAGAAGGTCTGCAGCAGAAAGCCGGAGACCGACAGCGCGCCGCCCAGAATGACGGCGGACAGGATGCGGGGCAGGCGGATGTTCCACACGATGTCGGCGTGGTAGTCCCCGCCGGTCACCGGCCCGGCCAGCAGGGTGCGCAGCACCTCGCCCACCGACAGGGGGACGCTGCCCACCATGACGTTCCAGACCAGCAGGACGAGCAGCAGCACGGCCAGCAGAACGAAGCCCGCGCAGTACCGGGTCACATTTTTTCTCATCGCTCACACCCCATTCCGGGTCGTTTTAGGCTAAATGGTGCAGATAGGTCAGCTCCAGGCTGGCCGGGTCGTCCGCCGTCAGGATGGCGTTCAGGTCCTCCATCAGGTCGCCCACGCCCAGGCTCTCCTGGTACAGGTTTTTCCCCGTGCACCAGACGTTGACCTCCTGCACGGCCTTGAAGTTTTTAAACAGATCGCTCTTGGTCAGCAGATCGTCGACGGTCTGCAGCTCCGCGTCGATGGAGCTGTTGTAGATCAGCACGTCCGCGTCCCGGGCCCCGGCGTAGAAGGACTCCATCTGGATGGTCATGGTGGACAGGGCGTTTTCCTCGCTGGACAGGTCCCGGGGGACGTACACGCCCCCGGCCAGGCCGATGGCCTTGGCGATGTAGTCCCCGGACTTGCGCACGCTGACCGCCCCGGCGGAGGTGACGTAGAAGAACGCCACGGTCTTGCCCGTGTTCTCCTGCTCCAGAATGGGGGTCAGGGTCTCCATCTGTTCGTCAAAGTAGGCGTCCGCCGCGTCCTCCTTGTTCAGCAGGGCGGCGAACAGCTTGATCCACTCCATGCGAGCCAGGGGGTGGCTCTCATAGCTGGAGCGCTCCACCAGCACGGGGATGCCGAACCGCTCCAGCTGCTCCTTGACCTCCGGGGTGTGGTAGATCATGGTGGACTGCACCGACAGGTCGCAGCCCTCGTCCAGGATGCGCTCATAGTCGGGGGCGCTGTACTTGCCCGCGTAGAGCATACGCCCGTCCTCCAGGGCCTGTTTGGCCTCCTCGATGTACCAGCCGTCGGCGTCCAGGCCGGACAGGCGGATGCAGTCGATGGCGTCCAGCTCCCGGAACAGGTCCATGGTGGCGGTGGCCACCAGATAGATGCGGTCCAGGGGCTGCTGCAGCACGGTGATTTCCTTGGGCAGACCGGAGGGGATCTGGGCCCCCTCCGGCACCACCAGGAATTGGTCGGTGCCCGCGATGGTGATCTTCTTGTAGCCGCCCTGGTAGTAGTCCACGGAGAACTGCTCGGCGTACAGCAGCTCCATGCTGTGGTCAAACTCCAGCGTGTCCCAGGTCACGTCCTGCGCCGCCGCGGACGGCTGCGTATCGGAGGGCTCCGGGGCGGCCTGGGGGGCGCAGGCGCACAGGGTCAGCAGGGCCAGCAGCAGGGCGAGAAGCCGGGCCGGCCGGTACCTCAGGCGGCTCATGGCGCGCTCTGGATGGTGGCGGAGTCGAAGCGCAGGGTGTACTCGATCTCGTGGGGGGTGCTCATGGCAATGGTGTCTGCCACGACGGGCAGGTCACAGTCAAAGCCGGCCACGGGGATCTCGAACACGGAGCCGCCCTCCATGGTCAGAGGGAGGTACTTCTCTCCGTTCACCTTCATGTAGTCGTAGTTGGAGCTGCTCCAGGTGATGGTGGCCCAGGCCGCGCCGTTTTCCACCCGCAGGGCGGCGGGGGACGCCACCTTGGCCTTGCCGGAGCCGCCGGACAGGGTGACGGCAACGGTGTAGGCCCCATCCTTCAGGGAGCCCGCGGCGGAGGAGGTCTCCTCCGGCTCGGCGGGGACGGTCTCCGCCGGTTTTGTGTCCTCCGGCGCGGCCGTCTCCTGCGGCGGATCATTCTGCGCGATCTCTTCCGGCTTGACCGCTTCCTGCGCCGGCTCCTCCGGCGCGGCCGTTTCCTGCTGCGGCTCCTCCGGCGCTGCGGATTCAGCCCCCGCGCTTTCCGGCTCTGCCGTCCCGCCAGTCTCCTCCGGGCTGTCCCCGGACAGGGCGGGGGTGGGCTCCTGCTCTCCGCTGACGGCGGCGCCGTCAGAGGGCTGGCCCGCGCCGCTTTGCTCCCCGGCGCACCCGGCCGGCAGGGTCAGCATCAGAACCAGCGCGGCCAGCAGCGCCAGCCGGGCGGGTCTCCAGTTTCGTTTCATGTATGCAGTCCTCCTTCGATCCCCCGGGAACCATGATCCCAACATGGCATCCCGGTTTTAAAGACGACAACATACCGCGGGAGTTCTCCCCGCGGTATGTGTCTGCTGAAAGCGCAAAAACAGCTTATTTTGCCGCCGCGGTGGCGGATTCAAAGGTCAGTCCCCGGTCAAACCAATTTCCGCTCTTGACGCTGTGAGCGGCGTACGGGAGAACGGTGTCCAGCGCGGCGACGGGGACGGTGAAGGTGTACGCGCCCTCGGCGTTTTCCACGAAGTCCACAAAGCCCTCCGCAGCGGCTCCGGCCTGCTCCTTGGTGCCCACAAACAGCTTGTCATAGCTGGTGCCGCCGAGGGTCAGAACAGCGGTCATGGTTCCGTCGGACACGGTCAGCTCGCAGGCCGTCACCCGGAACATGGAGGAGTCGCTGGTCACGCTGATGGTGTAGGTGCCGTCCGCCAGTTCCTTGGACGCGCCGGGATTGGGCTCGACCGCAATGCCGGTCTCATCCAGAGGCAGGGCTTCCCTGGCGTGGGCCACCAGAAGCTGCTGAATGCCCTCCAGCTCGCCCATGCCATTCACGAGGCACTCCACCTCATAGCCCGCAGCCTCAAAGGTGGACTTCCAGGAGTCCTCCTCGTCGCCGGCCATGTCGTTGTTGGCGTGGTCGCCGGCCACGATCATCATGGGGCGAAGGACGACCTTCTCATAGCCGCCCTCCTGGACCATCTTCAGCACGGTCTCCACGCTGGGTTCGGCTTCTACCGTGCCGACAAAGTAGTTGTCGTGTCCGCCGTCCTTCAAAACCTGCTGCATTTTGGCGTAGACGCCGTTGGAGGCGGCCTCCGTGCCGTGGCCCATGAAGCAGATGGCGGTCTTGCCGTCGTCATAGGAGGCGGTGGCGGCGACCAGGGCCTCGGCCACGGTCTGATAATCCGCGTCGGTCGTCAGCAGGGGCGCGCCGATCCGGATGGTTTCAAAATCGTCCTTCCGGCTTTGCAGCTCCTTCACCAGATCGCCGTACTCATAGCCGTTCATCAGGTGGGTGGGCTGCACCAGAAGGTTCTTCACGCCGTTGGCCACGGCCCGGTCCAGGGCTTCCGTCACGTCGTCGATGACCTCGCCGTCCCGGCGGACCACGTGCTCAATGATGATGTTGGACGTGAAGCCGCGGCGCACGGAATACTCCGGGAAGGCCTCCTCCAGGGCGTCCTCAATGGCGCCGATGGTCAGGCGGCGGCTGTCGTTGAAGCTGGTGCCGAAGCTGACCACCAGCAGTTCGTTCTCACCGATGCCGTCCTCGTTGCGGGGATTGTCCAGGGAGGCGTCGCCCGTGCCGGCGTCATCCAGGTAGCGGCACAGGATGGTGGCCGCCTGCGCGCGGGTAACGGCGCCCTGGGGCATCAGCTTGCCGCCGGAGCCGATGATATACTCGCTGGCGACCGCCCAGTTCATGGCGTCTTTGGCCCAGTCGGAGACGCTGGCGGCGTCCGGATAACCCGACATCACATCCTCGCGGGACGCCAGCTTCGCCTGGCCCACCGCGTCAGCGGCAAAGAGGTTCATCATGGTTACGAATTCCTGGCGTTCCATACCGTCCGTGGGGGCAATGGTGTCGGCGGTCCGGCTGTCGAGAATGCCCTTGCCGAACGCCCAGAGAACGGCGTCCCGATACGGGGCGTCATCCGCCACATCGGCGAAGGGGTTCTGCGCCCCGGCGGCCGGGGCGGGGGAGCCGGCCAGACGGTACAGGGCGACGGCCAGATCCGCGCGCGTCATGCTGTCGTCGGGAGCAAAGGTATCGGCGGTCTTGCTGTCGATCAGCCCCAGCTCCGTGACCCGGTCAACGTACTCTTCCGCCCAGTGGCCGGCCACATCCGAGAACGCCGCCCCGGGTACTTCCGCCGCAAAGGCCGTCACGGCCAGACCGAAGGTCATCACGAGCGCCATCAGCAGGGCCAGCAGTTTTTTTGCTTTCATGTACAATTCCTCCTATTTCATCGTAAATGTTGTGAAATGAGGCGTCCGCATCATTCCCCTGATGTATGTGAAGGTTACACCAGCACAGTCAGGTACAGGGGCGTGCGGAAAAAAACGTGGTCATCAAAATGATGACCACGCGGAAAATTTCCCCACAATGCCGGGCAAAGCCCGGGCGGAAGACGGTACAAATCAATTCCTCGTGATCCGGAACAAAACACGCTGCTCCTGTACCAGCGGCCGGCAGGTTTCCTGGCTCGTAAGTCATCACGCGCCGTCGCCTTCCCAACTTTCGTCAGTGACTTTCATGACAGCGCGCTCGTTACATACAGTGACGAGATCGTACAGGCCTTTCACCTGTTTCCCTATTACCCGTTCTTCGGAAAAAGAACGGCACCGGTCGCTTCTTATTTAATTGTGGGAACATTGTAGCACGCGAAAAGCGCAAATGCAATCCTTTTTTGGGGCGAAACCCCGCGCAAACGCCCCGTTTGCGGCACCGTCCTATTTTTCCAGGGGGGAGAACAGCTCATCGGTCCGGATCATAAAATACTGGCTTGCACGGACCAAAGCCGAACTGCCCAGCCGCCGCGGAACGATGTCATTTTCCAGCGCTGTAATGGTATGGACGCCGACCCCGAGGATGCCCGCCATTTTTCTTTTGGACAGTTCGTGTGTGCGGCGCAGGTACCGCAGATTTGCGCAGAGTGCCAACAGCTTTTCTTCGTGTGTCATCCGCTTCCGCCTTCCTTTTTATAATATCATAGGCAATATTGCCTATAACGCTTTCTCTTTATTATAGGCAATAATGAAGATAAAGCAAGAGAAAAAAGGAGGTGCCGGGATGATCTCATACGCTCCGTTGTGGGCGACCATGGAGAAACGCGGCGCGACGACCTACACGCTGCAGGTCAAAGGCAACATCAGCAGTTCCACCATCCGGCGCCTGAAAGCCGGGGAATCGGTGTCCACGAACACGCTGGAGGCCCTTTGCAGAATTCTTGACTGCACGCTGGACGACATTGTGGAATACAGGCCGGATGAAAAATAACACGGGGAGTCGGAGTGGTTCCGACATCCCCGTGTTTTTGTGTCAAAAAACTTTTTCGACAGGCTTAGCCCACGACGCCGCCCTCGACGACCAGGCTGTCTTCGTAGTCCAAACCGTAGGTATCCACCAGGGTGGCCTCATAGTCGGCGTGGAAGAACTGCTCCTGGCCCAGGGCCTCGATCTCGCCGTTCAGCCAGTCCAGCAGGGTGCTGTTGCCCTTGGAGACGGCGGGGGCGATGGTGTCCTGGCTGCCCAGGGAGGGGATGCCCACGGTGTAGCCCTCGTTCTGCAGGGCGAAGGCGATGACCTCGGTGTTGTCGTTGGCCCATGCCGCGCCGGTGCCGTTCTCCAGGGCGTTCTTGGCGGTGGCGTAGGTGTCAAACTTCTGCAGCTTGATGTCGGGGTAGTTCTGGATCAGATAAGTCTCGGCGGTGGTGCCGGAGATGACGATGACCTGGTCGTCGGCGCCCAGCTCATCCAGGCTGGTGATGACCCGGCTGTCGGGGGAGACCACGCCCAGGGCCACGTTCATATAGGGCAGGGCGAAATCCACGGACTCGGCGCGCTCGGCGGTCACGGTGAAGTTGGCCAGAATGATGTCCACCTTGCCGGTCTGCAGGTATTCCACGCGGTTGGCGGCCTCGGTGGAGACGAAGTTGACCTTCACGCCCAGGTCTTCGCCGATGCGCCGGGCGAAGTAGACGTCATAGCCCTGGTACTCGCCGTTTTCGTCCACATAGCCGAAGGGGTTCTTGTCGGAGAAAACGCCGATGTTGATGGTGCCGCTCTCCTTGATCTCGTCCAGAGTGCGGTAGACGGCCTTGTCCGACTTGCCGCAGGCGGCCAGGGTCAGGACGACAAGGGCCAGGGAAAGGGTCAGTGCGAGGATCTTTTTCAGGTTTTTCATGGTAATTGCGCTCCTTTTACTTGCTTTCGGGCGGCGTTTCAGCGCCGCCGCGGGGTTTGATCGCGTCAAATTCAAATATATTCAAAAACTGTTTGGCCCGTTCGGACTTCGGGGCTTCGAAGAAGGTATCCGGGTCGCAGTCCTCCACGATTTTTCCGCCGTCGATGAAGAGAATGCGGTCGGCCACCGCCCGGGCAAACTGCATTTCGTGGGTGACGATGATCATGGTCCGCCCCTGGGCGGCCAGGTCCAGCATGACGTCCAGCACCTCCCGCACCATTTCCGGGTCCAGGGCCGCCGTCACCTCGTCGAACAGCAAAATCTCCGGGTGCATACACAGGGCGCGCACGATGGCCACCCGCTGCTTCTGCCCGCCGGACAGCTGCCGGGGATAGCTGTCGGCCTTTTCCTCCAGACCCACGCGCTTCAAAAGCTCCCGGGCCTCAGCGGCCACCTCCTGCTTTTTGCGCTTCTGCACCTTCATGGGGGCCAGCAGGATGTTGTCCAGCACCGACAGGTGGGGGAACAGCTCGTAGCTCTGGAACACCATGCCGATCTTCTGGCGCAGGCCGGTCAGGTTCTTGCTTCTGGCGTCCACCAGCTCGTCTTCCAGCCGGATGGTCCCGCCCTGGATGGGCTCCAGGGCGTTGATACATCGCAGCAGCGTGCTCTTGCCGCAGCCGCTGGGGCCGACCACCACGATGACCTCGCCCCGGTGGACGGTGAAGCTGACGTCGTCCAAAATCAGGTTTTCATCATAGCGCTTGGTCAGGTGCTCGATTTGAAGTAAAGGTTCCGCCATTTCACTTCCACCTCCGTTCCAGATATTTCGCCAGCAGGCTGATGGGCCAGCAGGCGATGAAATACAGCAAAAAGACGGTCAGATAGATCCCGAAGGCCGCGTTGGGGCTGGTCATGCGGTTGGCCTCGATGATCTGCTGGGCCACCTTCAAAACCTCCACCACGCCGATCATCAGGATCAGGCTGGTGGTCTTGATCATGCGGGTGATCAGGTTGATGGACAGGGGGATCAGCCGCCGCACGGTCTGGGGGATGATGATGTACAGATAGGTCTGCCCTTTGCTCAGGGCCAGGGCCGCGCTGCTCTCGTACTGGTGCTTCGGGATGCTGATGAGCGCGCCGCGCACCAGGTCGCTCATCTCCGCCGTGCCCCACAGGGTAAAGACGATGATGGACGCCGCCTCGCCCGACAGGTCCCAGCCGAACACCCGGGTGGTGCCGAAGAAGACCAGGAACAGCAGCACCATCTGGGGCATGATGCGGATGAACTCCAGATAGACCCGCAGGAGGGCTTTCACCACCCGGTTTTTCCCGGCCATGGCCGCGCCCAGCAGGATGCCCAGGGGGATGCTGATGACCACCGCGATCAGGCTGATGCGCAGGGCCACCCACAGGCCGCCCAGCAGCCGCGCCAGGTTCTGACCCTTCAGCAGGACCTCAAGACCCAAATCCGGCATACCGAACCCTCCTTTCCAGCAGACTGCCCAGAAGGGAGATGGGAAGCAGGATCAGCAGGTAGAACACCACCAGCAGGAACAGGCACTCCGTGGTCTTGTAGTACAGGCCGATCAGGTCCTTGGCGGTGAACATCAGGTCCATCAGGCTGATGGCGCTGAACACGCTGGTCTCCTTCATCAGGAAGATGACGTTGGCCATAAAGGCCGGGACGCTGGTGGAAAAGGCCTGGGGCAGGATGACGTAGCGCATGGTCTGCGCCCGGCTCATGCCCAGGCTCAGGGCGCTTTCACTCTGGATGGGCTCCACGGCCTCCAGACCGCTGCGGAAGGCCTCAGCCATGTAGCTGCCGCCCAGGAAGGCCAGGCCGATGATGCCGCAGGCGGCGGCGTCGATCTGCAGCCCGACCTTGGGAAGGCCGTAGTAGATGAAGAACAGCTGCACCAGCAGGGGGGTGTTGCGGCTGAGCTCGATGTAGACGGCCACCACCCTGCGCAGGACCGGGACCTTCAAATATTGGACGATGGCGCAGAGCAGGCCGACCACAATGGCCAGCGCGATCCCCGCCAGGCCCAGCTTCACGGTCAGCCAGGCCGCCTCCCGGTACAGGGGGAGGTATTGGACGATCACGTCCCAATTCATGTTTGCTTCCACTCCTTTCAGCGCTGAGAAAAAAGCAGCATCAGCGGCAGAAATCGAGTGTTCTGCGCGTGTGACCGCCGATCCGATCGCCGGTCACGTTCAGACTGATCCCTATCTTACTGCTTATTCCCTATTTTGTCAATAGGTTTATAGGTTTATTTTTCTAATTTTTTTCGGGGAAATGTCCAGATAAAAGCGGCTTGCTTCAGCAAGCCGCTTTTGTACGCTTGGAAAAAATGATAGGGGGGAGGGGGCTCAGCGGGCCCTGGAGGCGGGCAGGCTGGCGGCGGCCATGGACTGGCCCACCCGGCGGAACTTCTCGTCGGGCAGCTCCGGGGTGATCTTGCCGGCCAGCTCGGGGTACTCGTCGGCCAGAACGCGTCTGGCGGTGTCCAGGATCAGGTCGCCGCCCTTGCCGGACATGACCCGGCCCAGCAGCAGCACATGGCGGCAGCCGTACAGGTCGTAGTAATAGGCCAGGGTGTGGCCCAGGTAGACGCCGATGGACTCGTAGACCCGGGCGGCGCGCTCGTCGCCCTCGGCCATCAGCTTCTGCACCACCTTCAGCTTCTCGGCGGGGGACAGGCTCTCGTCCAGCTCGATCCCGGCCCGGGGGGCCAGCTTGATGACGCCGTCCTGGGAGAAATACTTCACGCCGCAGCCGATGTCGCCGCTCCACTCATCCCGCATGGCGTCGGGGTTGGCGTCCACGGGGACGAAGGCCAGCTCGTTCAGCCAGCCGGTGATGCGGCCCTCCTCGTCCACATAGCCCACGGCCTCGCTGGTGCCCATGGCGATGCCCAGCACGCTGTTGTCGTTCAGGCTCATGGCCCCGGCCAGGGCGGACACGTCGCCGTCGTTGTACACGGCGAAGGGCACGTCGCCGAAGGTGTCGGTAATGGCGCGGATATAGATGTCCTTGACCTTGGCGTCATACAGCTCCTTGGGCACGGCCAGGAACAGGGAGGCGTTCATGGTGCGGTTGTTGATATACACGCCGGCGGAGGAGACGCCCACCGCGTCCACCCGGGGCATATGCTCCGCGGCGGATCTCAGGGCGGCCACGATGCCGTCGTAGTGGTAGTCGGGGTCGGCGGTGATCTTGGGGAACCAGACCACCTCCTCGGAATACACCGTCTCGCCGTCGATGACGGCGGAGACCTTCCGGTCGCTGCCGCCCGCGTCGAAGCCGATGCGGCAGCCGTCCAGGTGGCCGCCCACCTTCTGGGGGGCGTCCTTGGCCGCGGGCACCCGGTCGGTCAGGACGATCTCGAAGGGGTGCTCAAAGACGCTGGCCATGTAGTCCCAGTCGAACTCCTGCTGGCCCCCGGCGCAGTAGACCTTTTTCAGGTACTCGCACATGGCGCTGTCGTCGATGTAGACCTTGAAGCCGCCCTTCATCCACAGAATGGTCTTGACCAGACGCTCGATGTAGTAGCAGTCCGCCTCGTACATCTCCTCCGTGCCGTGGATAAAGGTATGGCAGGCGGCCATCTGGCCGTCCGCGCGCTCCACGGCGACGGCGACAGGCTTGCGGGCGGTCTCCAGGAAGGCCCGGTTGAACCGCAGGATGGGGGTGAACTCCGGGTCCAGAGCGGGGATGTTTTTGACCGTGACAGAAATGCCGTGTCGTTCCATAAACAAATCCTCCTAAAATTTTCCGATGTATCCGGTTCCTGACGCAGGGGGACGCTTGCGGACCGGGGGAAACTATGGTATCCTTAAAAAAACAGATCTTTGCCCTGGGAGGGGTGCCCATGCTCCGCCGCATTTTCAATCCTGAGAATTTTCTGTTCCGCTTTACCGGCCGGGTGCTGGACATTCTGGTGCTGAGTATTCTGTGGCTGGTCTGCAGTCTTCCCGTCGTGACCATCGGCCCGGCCTCGGCGGCGCTGTATTACAGCTGCGCCAAGTGCCTGCGCCGCAAGGAGCCCGCTCCGTACCGGAACTTCCTGTCCGCCTTCCGGCAGAACCTGAAGACCGGCGTCGCCGCCACGGTGTTCTTCCTGCTGCTGGCGCTGGTGCTGGATGTGGGCTATGTGTTCCTGGCGGCCACGGGCTCGGACCTGCTGCGGGTGGCGTATCTGGTGCTGATGCTGGTGCCGGCCGCCATGATCTCCTGCGCGTTTCCGCTCCTGTCCCGGTTCACCTATACCGTGGGCGGCCTGCTGGCCAACAGCCTGCGCCTGACCTTCCGGCACCTGCCCCGCGCCCTGGCGGCGGGGGCTCTGACCGCGGCGGCCGTGGTGCTGACGCTGTCCTTCTGGTACTGCGGGGTCATGGTGGTGACCCCCGCCCTGTGCGCGCTGCTGTCCACCTTCCTGCTGGAGCCGGTCTTCCGGAAGTACACCCCGGAGGAGGAGCTGGAGGAGGGGCAGGAGCCGCCCTGGTATCTGCGGTAGAAATCAGTCAAAAGACTTCCCTTCGGGGGAGTCTTTTCTTTTTTATTAGAAGGTCATCTCCCGCACCCGGGGGGCGAGGGCCTTTGCCAGCCGGGCGTGGCTGGCCCGGGTCAGGTGCATACAGTCCACGCGGTTGAATTCGCAGCCCAGCTGGGCGGCGTCCAGGAAATGCACGCCCAGCCCTTCGGCGGTCTGCCGGAAATAGAGGGGCACCTCCCGGGACTTCTCCACGCAGCCCCGGCCCATGGCCGCGCTGCAGGGCGCGGCGTCCAGCCCGTCCAGGATGGGCGGGGGCGCCAGGATCAGGATGTTGGGCCTGCCGCCTCCCCAGCAGTCCACGCTCATGGCCTTGCGCACCAGCTGCTCCATGCCCAGGCCGATGCGTGGGGCGTCGGCGCCCAGGCGCTGCTTGGTGTCGTTGGTGCCCAGCATGATGATGAGCAGGCTCACCGGCTCATGGCTTTTCAGACAGGGGTACAGGTAGGGCAGGGCGGGCATACCCTCCTCCAGAGGGTCCTCAAAGACCGTGGTGCGGCCGGAAAGCCCCTCCTCAATGACAAGGAAGTCCGCCCCCAGCTCCCGCTGCAGCAGGCAGGTCCACCGCTCATCCTCGTTGAACCGGGCCAGCGCGGAGTCGGCGCAGTCGCCGGGGTCGGCGCAGTAGCCGTGGGTGTTGGAATCTCCCAGACATATGATATGTTTTTTCATGGCGCGCGATGCCCTCCGACAGCCGGACCGGCCCGAAAAAAGCGGTCTTGTTATCCTCAGGCTATCAGTTTTTTTCATTTTGTCAAGGGGATAAAAATTTTTTTCTGAATTTTCTTGACGGTGTGCACAAAAGGACCTATGATTGGCTTGTGAAAAGAAAGGATGGTGCCCAAAATGGACAAAGCAAAACTGCAATCCTACCGGGACTGGGTAAAAAACGAGCTGAACGTCTGCGTCGATTTCTGGCTGAAGAACGGCATGGACCGGGAGCACGGCGGCGTGTATACCTGCCTGGACCGCAAGGGGGAGGTCTACTCCACGGATAAAAGCGTCTGGATGCAGGGGCGCTGCGGCTGGATCTTTGCCCACCTCTGCCATGTTTACGGCGTGAAGGAGGAGTGGCTGGCCGCTTCCAGGAGCTGCATCGACTTCCTGGAGGATTCCTGCCGCAATCCGAACGCGGAGAACCGCCTGTACTTCACCGTCACCGAGGACGGCAAGCCCCTGCGCCAGCGGCGCTACTACTATTCCGAGGCCTTCTACGCCCTGGCCAACGCCGAGTATTACGGCGTCACCGGCGAGGAGGAGCACCTGCGGCGGGCCCGCTGGGCCTATGACCTGTACTGGGACCTGAGCCACGGCGCCCCCGACCCCACCGGCCTGGGCCCCAAGACCATCCCCGAGACCCGCACCGGGCGGTCCTTCGGCCTGCCCATGATCATCCTGAACGTGACAAGCGTCCTGCTGCGGGTGGACGGGGAGCGTAAGGCCCTGTATGAGCAGCGGGCCCAGCAGTGCGTGGACGAGATCTTCCGCTACCACGTCCATCCCGAGCTGAAGTGCGTGCTGGAGAACGTGGCCGAGGACGGCACGCCCCGGCTGTACTACACCGAGGGGCGCACCGTCAACCCCGGCCATGACATCGAGGGCGTGTGGTTCCTGCTGGAGCACGCCGGGCGCACCGGCGACAAGGAGCTGGTGGGCAAGGCCGCCCAGATCTTCGACTGGGCCATCGAGGCCGGCTGGGACAAGGAGTACGGCGGACTGCTGTACTTCATCGACTGCCTGGGCAAGCCCCCGGAGGCCTATGAGCACGACATGAAGCTCTGGTGGCCCCACAATGAGATCCTGATCGCCTCCCTGATGCTCTACCGGGACACGGGGGAGGAGAAGTACCTGGACTGGTTCGACAGGACCCTGACCTACTGCAAGGAGCATTTCTCCGACCCCGAATACGGCGAGTGGTACGGCTACCTGCGCCGGGACGGCCTGCCCACAATGCCCAGCACCAAGGGCTCCACCTTTAAAGGCCCCTTCCACCTGCCCCGCTGCCTGATCCAGTGCGACACCATGCTGGGCCAGCTGCTGGAGAAATAAGGAGGACGGACATGCCGGAGGACAACGCGATCAACCGCATCACGGATGCCTATTACCGGCTGACGGCGTCGGAGAAGAAGCTGGCCAACTTCTTCGTGGCCAACGGCCCCCGGGCCCAGCGCATGTCCATCTCGGAGATGGCGGCGGAGTGCGGCGTGGCGGAGGCCACCATCTCCCGCTTCTGCCGCAGGCTGGGCTATTCCGGGTTCGGCGCCTTCAAGCTGGGCCTGGCCAGCGCGCCCGGCAGAGCCGCCCCCGGCCCCCTGACCGGGGAGATCCTGCCGGAGGATTCCGTCGCCGAGATGTGCGCCAAGCTGGCCGGCGCCGACATTGGCGCCATCACCGAGACCCAGGAGCTGATCCGGCCGGAGGCCATTCAGGCCGCGGCCGACGCCATCCTGGCGGCCGACAAGGTGATCTGCATGGGGCAGGGGGGCTCCATGCTGATGGCCCAGGAGACGGCCCACCTGTTTTCCACCGCCTTTTCCGGTTTTTTCCCGGTGACCGACTCTCATATGCAGGCCATCGCGGTCTCCCAGCTCTGCGAGCGGGACATGATCCTGTACTTCTCCTATTCCGGGTCCACCAAGGAGCTGCTGGACCTGCTGCGCATCGCCCGCTCCCGCGGTGTGAAAAGCCTGCTCGTGACCCGCTATCCCAACTCGCCCGGTGCCGCCCTGGCCGACCTGGTGCTCCAGTGCGGCTCCATCGAGGGGCCGCTCCAGCTGGGGTCGGTCGCCGCCCGGGTGGCGCAGCTCTACCTGGTGGACGTGCTCTTTTCCGAGGTCTGCCGCCGGGATCTGGAGGGCTGCCGGCAGCGCCGGGAGCGGGTGGCCGACGCCCTGGCGGAAAAACACGTCTGATCCGGCCAAATTTTACAAAAAAAGTAAATTATTTTCAAAATCTTATTTCGATGAAAAATATTTGAGAATCAGCTTGACAATGCAGGGATATCCTTGTACAATTTTCACCAGAGGAAACCCGAAAAAATCTGCGAAATTTGTCGCAAATTAAAGGAGGATCATTTGGAATGAAAATGAAGAAGATCGTTGCTCTGCTGCTTGCCGCGGTCATGATTCTCGGCCTGGCGGCCTGCTCCGGGAAGAAGGATTCCGGCAGCACCAACACCAACTCCGGCAATACCGACAACGGCTCCGGCAGCCAGACCGGGACGGTGGAGATCACCTGGTGGGCCTTCCCCACCTTCGGCGTGGACAGCGGCTATGAGCAGGAAGTTGCCAACGCCTTTATGGAAGCCAACAAGGACGTGAAGGTCACCGTCGAGATCATCGACTTTACCTCCGGCCCCGACAAGCTGACCGCCGCCATGACCTCCGGCACCGCTCCCGATGTGCTGTTTGACGCTCCGGGCCGCATCATCGAGTACGGCAACGGCGGCTACCTGGTACCCCTGGACGACATGGTGGACGCTCTGAAGAGCGACCTGACCAGCGCCAGCCTGGTGGAGACCTGCGTGGGCGCCGACGGCACCGCTTACATGTATCCCATCTCTTCCTCCCCCTTCTACATGGGCCTGAACAAGGAAGCCCTGGAGAAGGCGGACGCCCTGAAGTATGTGAACCTGGAGGGCGACCGTACCTGGACCACCGAGAACTTTGTGAAGATGTGCGAGGCGCTGCGTGACGCCGGCGTCACCACCGTGCCCGGCATCGTGTACTGCGGCGGCCAGGGCGGCGACCAGGGCACCCGCGCCCTCGTCAACAACCTGGTGGGCTCCTCCATCGTGGGCTCTGACGGCAAGTGGAACATTGACGCCAACGGCGTGAAGGCTCTGGAGCTGCTGAAGGATATGTACGACAGCAAGGCCCTGGACGCCGGCTTTGATATGGCCGCCGCCGATGAGCTGCAGAAGTTCCAGCAGGAGACCTGCGCCATGACCTTCTGCTGGGGCACCTCCAACGCCAAGAGCTACGCCACCGATGACTTCACCCAGATCTCCGTGCCTTTCCCCTCCGCCAGCGGCACGCCCAACCTGGAGTACCTGGTCAACGGCTTCTGCGTGTTCGACAACAAGGACGACGCCAAGGCTGACGCCGCCAAGCGCCTGATCGCCTTCATCTGCGACGACGCCGAGTGGGGTCCCAAGAGCGTGGTGCAGACCGGCGCCTTCCCCGTGCGCGCCTCCTACGGCAACCTGTATGAGGGCAACGAGGAGATGAGCCTGCTGTCCAGCTGGACCAAGTACTACGGCCCCTACTACAACACCCGCACCGGCTTCGCCGCCATGCGTACCGAGTGGTGGAACATGCTGCAGCGTGTCTTCCAGGAGGGTAATGTGCAGGCCCAGGTCGATATCTTCAACAAAAACGCAAACGCCTGATTTTAGGCTGACGCTCCCTCCCTCTCTCTGCTCAGGCGGGGGGAGGGAGCGCTTGTATCTGCGCGAATTTCATGTGATCGGGGGAAAGACCCAATGGCAAGCACAACCATGCCCGCGCGCAGCCGTGTATTGAGGAGACGCGAGACCGCCGTGTCCTATCTGTTTCTGCTGCCCGCCCTGTTTTTCTTTGTCGGTTTTGTCATCACCCCCATGGTGATGGGGCTGATCACCAGCTTTACCGACGCCAGCCTGGCCAACGGGAATCACGGTTCCTTTGTGGGCCTGGCCAACTACATCCGGCTGTTCCGTGATCCGATCTTCCTCAAGTCGGCCCTGAACACGGTCATCATCGTGGTCGTGGCCGTCCCCACCGTCACGGCGTTCTCCCTGTGGGTGGGCTCCGCCATCTATAAGATGAAGGCCGGCGTGCGGTCCTTCTTCCGCTGCGTCTTCTACCTGCCCGTGGTCACCGGCTCCGTGGCGGTGGTCGTGGTGTGGAAGTGGATGTTCGACAAGTACGACGGTCTGTTCAATTACATCATCCGCCTGTTCGGCGGCGAGGGCCTGGCCTGGACCGGCGACCCCCGCATCGCCCTGTGGTGCATCATCCTGATCCTGTTCACCACCTCCATCGGCCAGCCCATCGTGCTGTATGTGGCGGCGCTGGGCAACGTGGACCAGACCATGATCGAGGCGGCCCAGGTGGACGGCGCCACCAAGTTCCAGGTGTTCTGGAAGATCAAGTGGCCCTCCATCATGCCCACCACCCTGTATGTGGCGGTCATCACCACCATCAACAGCTTCCAGTGCTTTGCCCTGATCCAGCTGCTGACCTCCGGCGGGCCGAACTACAGTACCAGCACGATCATGTACTACCTGTACGAGATCGCCTTCCGCACCACGAAGGAATTCGGCTACGCCGACGCCATGGGCGTCATTCTGGCTATCGTCATCGCTCTGTTCAGTGCCCTGCAGTTCAAGGTCATGAACAAGAGCGCGACGGAATAAGGAGGCGGGGAAATGACAGGTCAAAAAAAGAAGATCACTCCGTACATGATCATCTGCGTCATCCTGCTGATCGCCCTGGCGATCTTCTTCCTCTTCCCTCTGTACTGGATCGTGACCGGCTCCATCAAGGAGAAAAGCGACATCATCATCAAGGCCGGCGAATCCATCAAGTGGATCCCGTCCACAGTCTCCTGGGATAACTTCGCCCGCCTGTTCAAGAGCCAGACCAAGCTGTTCGGCATCCAGATGCCCCTGGCCCTGCGCTGGCTGTTCAACAGCGTGTTCATCTCCGTGGTCACCATGGCCATCACCTGCGTGACGGCCTCCCTGGCCGGCTATGTCCTGGCGAAAAAGCGCTTCTACGGCCGGGGCTTCATGTTCAGCCTGTTTGTCTGCGCCATGGCCCTGCCCAAGCAGGTCATCCTGATCCCCCTTCTGTCCGAAATGAGCGCCATCGGCCTGCTGAACACCACCTGGGGCTCTCTGTTCGCGGTGATCTGCCCGGTGGTGGGCTGGCCCTTCGGCGTGTTCCTGATGAAGCAGTTCTCCGAGACCATCCCCACGGAGATCCTGGAGGCCGCCCGCATCGACGGCGCGGGGGAGCTGCGCACCTTCACCAATGTGGTTCTGCCCATCATCAAGCCGGGCATCGGCGCGCTGGCCATCTTTACCTTTGTCAACGCCTGGAACGAGTACCCCCTGCAGCTGGTCATGCTGACCAAGAGCGATGCCAAGACCATCGCCCTGGGCATCGCGGGCCTGCAGTCTGAAATGTCCAACGACTTCGGCCTGATCATGGCGGGCGCAGCCCTGGCCGCCGTGCCCATCATCATCGTGTTCCTGATCTTCCAGAAGTACTTCACCCAGGGCATCACCATGGGTGCGGTCAAGGGGTAAGGCCATGATCTGCGCGAGAAACGGCGACGCCCGCCTGTACAGGGGCATCCATCCCAACCTGGACCTGGCGCTGGAGCACATCACCCCGGAATTCCTCTCCGCCCTGGGGACGGAGCGGGTCGCGCTGAAGGGGGAAGAGGTCTACTGCACCAAGTTCACCTATCCCACCGTGCCCGATGAGGAGTCCTTTTTCGAGGCCCACCAGCGCTATCTGGACATCCACATCATGCTGGAGGGGAGCGAACGCATTGAAATTGCGTCCCCCGCCGCTCTGGAGCAGACCGAGGCCAGACCGGAAAACGATTTCTGGGCCTACCGCGGTACGGGGCGGCACTCCCTGGTCCTCGCCCCCGGCGAGTTCCTGGTGGTGTTCCCCGACGACGCCCACAAGCTGAAAATGCAGGTGGACGGCCCCCGCACCGTGACCAAGGCGGTTTTCAAGATCAAATTGTTTGAATGATCAATTAGGAATGTGAAAAAGAGGATTGAATCACAATGAAGGAATGGAAGAAATACCAAGGTGTTATCCCTGCGTTTTATGCCTGTTACGATGAGACGGGCGCCATCGCCCCGGACCGAGTGCGCGCGCTGGCCCGCTATCTGATCGGCAAGGGCGTGACCGGCCTGTATGTGGGCGGCTCCTCCGGCGAGTGCATCTACCACAGCGTGGAGGAGCGCAAGCTGGTGCTGGAGAACGTCATGGCGGAGGCCAAGGGCAAGGTGACCGTCATCGCCCATGTGGCCTGCAACAACACCGCCGACAGCCGGACCCTGGCCGCCCATGCCCAGAGCCTGGGCGTGGACGCCATCGCCGCGATCCCGCCCATCTATTTCCACCTGCCCGACCACGCCATTGCCCAGTACTGGAACGACATCTCCGCCGCCGCTCCCGACACCGACTTCATCATCTACAACATCCCCCAGCTGGCGGGCGTGGCCCTGTCCGTGCCCCTGCTGAAGGAGATGCAGAAGAACCCCCGGGTCATCGGCGTGAAGAACTCCTCCGTGCCCACCCAGGACATCCAGATGTGGCGGGACGAGGGCGTTATTGTCTTCAACGGCCCGGATGAGCAGTTCATCTCCGGCCTGGTCATGGGCGCCGTCGGCGGCATCGGCGGCACCTACGCCGCCATGCCCGAGCTGTACATCCAGGCCCGCGCCAAACTCCTGGCCGGCGAGCTGGAGACCGCCCGGGAGATCCAGAACGAGTGCTGCCGCATCATCTACAAGATGTGCTCCGGCCACGGCAATATGTACGCCGTCATCAAGGAGATCCTCCGCCGCAACGGCGGCCCGGACGTGGGCGGCGTGCGCGCCCCGCTGGCCGCTCTGGTCCCGGAGGACGGCGCCGTGGTGGATGAATGCGTCAGCATGATCAACGCGGCCATCAAAAAGTACTGCTGACGGGAGGGCGAGTGCTATGAGGATCTATCAGGCGGCCGATTACAAGGGCATGAGCCGCCGGACGGCCAACATCATCTCCGCTCATGTGATCCTGAAGCCCGACTGCGTGCTGGGCCTGGCCACCGGCTCCACCCCCGTGGGCGCCTACCGGCAGCTGGTGGAGTGGTACAACAAGGGCGACCTGTCCTTCGCGGAGACCCGGACGGTGAACCTGGACGAGTACCGGGGCCTGTCTCCCCACCATGAGCAGAGCTACCGCTACTTCATGCAGACCAATCTGTTCGACCACATCGACATCAAGCCCGAGAACACCAACGTGCCCAACGGCCTGGCCTTTGACGCCGAGGCGGAGTGCGCGCGCTATAACCGGGTCATCCGGGAGCTGGGCGGCATCGACCTGCAGCTGCTGGGCCTGGGACACAACGGGCACATCGGCTTCAACGAGCCGGAGCAGGCCTTTGAGCTGGAGACCCATGTGGTGGACCTCAGTGAGAGCACCATCAACGCCAACAAGCGGTTCTTCGCCTCCGAGCTGGAGGTGCCCCGCCAGGCGCTGACCATGGGCATCAAGAACATCATGCAGGCCCGGAAGATCCTGGTGGCGGTCAGCGGCGAGGATAAGGCGGACATCGTCCTGCGGGCCTTCACCGGCCCGGTGGCGCCCGATGTGCCCGCCTCCATCCTGCAGATGCACCCCGACGTAACGCTGGTAGGCGACCGGGCCGCCCTGCACAAGCTGGTGGAAGCGGGGGCCGTGGTATGCGGGTGACCGGCGGCCGGGTCTTTGACCCGGAAAAGGGCTTTGTGGAGCGGGAGCTCCACACGGACGGCGCGCTCCTCACCGCCGCCGGCGGCGACGCGGAGATCCTGGACGCCGGCCGCTGCTATGTGATCCCCGGCCTGATCGACGTCCACTTCCACGGCTGCGTGGGGGAAGACTTCAGCGACGCCACCCCCGACGGCCTGCAGCGGATGGCCGACTATGAGCTGTCCCAGGGCGTCACCTACATCTGTCCCGCCGGCATGACCCTGCCGGAAGACCAGCTGACGGCCATCTGCCGCAACGCCGCCGCCCACGCCCAGGCGCACACGGGCGGCGCGGAGCTGGCGGGCCTGAATCTGGAAGGCCCCTTCCTCTGCATGGCGAAAAAGGGCGCCCAGAACGGCGCGTTCCTCCATGACCCCGACGGTGCCATGCTCCACCGGCTCCAGCAGGCCGCGAACGGTCTTGTGAAGCTGGTGACGGTGGCCCCGGAGCAGCCCGGCTCCCTGGAGTTTATCCGCTCCGCCCGGGAGGACGGCGTCACCGTCAGCGTGGGGCATACCACCGCGGACTATGACACCGCCGTTGCCGCCTTCGCGGCGGGCGCCCGGCAGGCGACCCACCTGTTCAACGCCATGCCGCCCTTCAACCACCGCGCCCCCGGCGTGATCGGCGCGGCCTTTGACCACCCGGAGGTCCGGGCGGAGCTGATCTGCGACGGCATCCATATCCACCCCAGCGTGGTCCGGGCCACCTTCCGGCTGTTCGGGGCCGACCGGGTCATTCTGGTGTCCGACTCCCTGCGGGCCACGGGTATGCCCGACGGCAAGTACCCCTTCGGCGGGCAGGAGATCGTGGTCCGCGGCAACCGGGCCACCATGGCCGACGACCCCAACACCCTGGCCGGGTCCGTCACCAGCCTGATGGGCTGCCTGCGGCAGGCCGTACAGTTCGGCATCCCCCTGGCGGACGCCGTCCGCGCCGCCTCCCTGAATCCCGCCCGGGCCATCGGCATCGACCACCGGGCCGGCAGCCTGGAGGACGGCAAGGAGGCCAGCTTCGTCCTGCTGGAGCAGGAAAGCCTCGCCATCCGCGCCATTGTGTTCAAGGGCGCGCTGGTACAGCAGTGATTCTGCCCCCCAAATTTGTGAATCAGGCGCCGGGCGCTACTCCATTCTTATAGCGTCCGGTCAGCCGTAAAAAAAGGAGGAAAAAACCCGCCGGGCCGGCGGTGCGGCAGTGTGGAGACCTGCCGTAATGCATTCCGGGTCTCGCTCCCGGTCTGCGAGGAAGCCGCTTGCGGAGGCACGGCTTCTGCGGCTCAGAAAGATGGCAACTGTGACCCTGAAAAACGTCAAGAAGATCTACGACAACAAGGTGACGGCGGTCCACGACTTCAACCTGGAGATCGCGGACAAGGAATTCATCGTGCTGGTCGGCCCCTCCGGCTGCGGCAAGTCCACCACCCTGCGCATGGTGGCCGGCCTGGAGGAGATCAGCGAGGGCGATCTGTGCATTGACGAGAAAAAGGTCAACGACGTGGAGCCCAAGGACCGGGACATCGCCATGGTGTTCCAGAGCTACGCGCTGTATCCCCACATGACGGTGCGGGAGAATATGGAGTTCCCCCTGAAGCTGAAAAAGTTGCCCAAGGAGGAGATCAGGCAGCGGGTGGACCAGGCCGCGGAGATCCTGGGCATCACCGAGTACCTGGACCGCAAGCCCAAGGCCCTGTCCGGCGGCCAGCGGCAGCGCGTGGCCATCGGCCGCGCCATCGTCCGGGAGCCCAAGGTGCTGCTGATGGACGAACCCCTGTCCAACCTGGACGCCAAGCTGCGCAACCAGATGCGTTCGGAGATCATCAAGCTGCGCCAGCGGATCAACACGACCTTTATCTACGTCACCCACGACCAGACCGAGGCCATGACCCTGGGCGACCGCATCGTCATCATGAAGGATGGTTACATCCAGCAGATCGGCACGCCCCAGGAGGTGTTCAACCACCCCGCCAACCTGTTCGTGGCCGGTTTCATCGGCACGCCGCAGATGAACTTCTTCGACGGCCAGCTGGTGGCTGAGGACGGCCGGTATTTTGTCAAGGTCATGGACGCCGTCATGGAGCTGGCCCCCGAGATCCAGGCCCGCCTGAAGGCCAAGAACATCTCCTCCCGGGCCGTGACCCTGGGCATCCGTCCCGAGCACATCGCCTTCGTGACGGAAGCCGGCCCCCACTGCCTGACCGGCGGCGTGGACGTCAGCGAGATGATGGGCAGCGAGTATCACCTGCACGTCAGCGCCGGCGAGCGCGACGTGGTGCTGCGGGTGCCCGCCACGGAGCTGTCCGGCGAGAACAAGGACGGCTTCACCTACGGCTCTCAGATCAGCTTTACCTTCCGCGGCGACCTGATCCACCTGTTCGACCCGGAGACGGAGGAGAACCTGCTCCCGCTGGAGAAGTAAGGGCATATGAAATGAAAACAGTCCCCTTTTCGGCCCGATGGCCGAAAAGGGGACTGTTTTTTACCGGGAAAAGGCGGGCGGTTTCGATTCGGAAAGGAGCCGCAGCAGAATGAGTGCGCGGTGACTTTTGAAAAAAGTCGCCGCAAGCGATATGGCGCTTGCGGCGACGTGGTGCGGGATAAGGGACTTGAACCCTTACGCTTGCGCACAAGAACCTAAATCTTGCATGTCTGCCAATTCCATCAATCCCGCGTGAATGGACTTATTTTATCATTTTAGGGTGGAAAAGTCAACGAAGGGCCACTATAATATAGAACGATAGAAGAAAAGGAAGTGACCTGCCATGAACCACACGCCCCGGGTGGCGGCCGTCCACGATCTGTCCGGCTTCGGCCGCTGTTCCCTGACCGTGGTGCTGCCCGTGCTGGCGGCCATGGGCGCCGAGTGCTGCCCGCTGCCCACCGCCTACCTGTCCGCCCACACCGCCTTTCCCAAATCCGACCGGGCGGTATTTCTGGACCTGACCGACCAGATGGTGCGCACCACCCGCCACTGGGCGGAGCTGGGCGTGGAGTTTGACGCCATCTACAGCGGCTTTCTGGGCACCGAGGCCCAGATCGGCCTGCTGGGCGAGTTCATCCGGGAGTTTCGCGGGGAGCGCACCCTGGTGGTGGTGGACCCGGTCATGGGCGACTGGGGGAAGCCCTACCGCACCTACACCCCCGACCTGTGCCGCCGCATGGGGGAGCTGGCGGAGCACGCCGACGTCATCACCCCCAACCTGACCGAGGCGGCGATCCTGCTGGGGGAGGAGTACGACCCCGCGCCGGGGGAGGACAAGGCCCGCGCCTGGCTGGAGCGGCTGTCCCTGGGGGGACGGCGCTCGGTGGTGCTGACCGGCGTGCAAGCGCGGGAGGGGCAGATCGGCGCGGGCTGCTTCGACCGGGAGACGGGGGAGGTGTCCTTCCCGGCGGCCCGGCAGGAGCCGGGCGTCTGGTCGGGCACGGGCGACCTGTTTGCCAGCGTCCTGTTGGGCGCTCTGCTGCGGGGAGAGAGCCTGCACTCCGCCGCCCGGCGGGCGGTGGAGTTCGTCCGGCGCTGCGCCGCCGACACCGCCGCCCGGGGCGGCAGCGAGGTGGAGGGCGTCCGCTTCGAGGGAATGCTGCGGGAACTGATGTGAGACGCAAGGGCCGGAGGGTGTCACCCTCCGGCCCTTTCTGCGTTTATTCTTTTCGGTGGGGGCATTTCCCACCGTGCCCGTGGTGGGGCGGGGGAGCGTCGGGGCGCTGGCTCCAGGCGGTGTGAAGCTTGTCCAGCAGCGCGGCCAGCTGGGTGCGCTCCTCCGGGGCCAGGACGGAGAGCAGGTCGGACATGGACGCCTGGTGCTTCGCGTGCATCTCTTCCAGGGCCTGCACGCCCTCGTCGGTGATGGAGACGTTGTAGTTGCGCTTGTCCGTCTCGCTCTTTTCCTTTTTGACGTACCCCTTGGCCTCCAGCTTGCTGAGCAGCTCGCTGAGAGAGCCGGCGCGCACGCCCATCTCGTCCAGGATCTCCTTCTGGGTCATGGGGCCGCGCTCCCGCAGGAAGAACAGCACCCGGCGCTGGCTGCCCTTGCCCTCCGTGCGGCTGCGCAGGAACCCGGAGCAGTACATCAGATCCTTGATGATCCGCTCCTCCCCCAAGACATTCCCGGGGCGCTTGTCCTGCGCGCTCATTGTTCTTCCGCCTCTTCCGAATACTTGATCAGAAGGGCCTCCAGCTCGTCGTTGTCCAAGGGGGTGGGGAGGGAGAACTCCCGGCTTTCCCCGAGCACACGCGCCAGAGCGCGGTACTCGTCGGCCTGGGCGGAGTCGGGCGCGTACTCGATGACCGTCTTGCGGCGGTTTTCCGCCCGCTGCACCACATTGTCCCGGGGCACGAAATACAGCAGCTTGGTGCCCAGTCTGGCGGCGAATTCCTCCACCAGCTCCCGCTCCCGGTCCACCATCCGGGAGTTGCAGATCAGGCCGCCCAGCTTGGTCTTGCCCGCCGCGGCGTAGCGCTTGATGCCCTTGCAGATGTTGTTGGCGGCGTACAGGGACATCATCTCGCCGGAGCAGACGATGTAGATCTCCTCGGCCTTGCCCTCCCGGATGGGCATGGCAAAGCCGCCGCAGACCACGTCGCCCAGCACGTCGTAGAGCACATAGTCCAGGTCCTTGGTGTACGCGCCCTTGCTCTCCAGCAGGTTGATGGCGGTGACGATGCCGCGCCCCGCGCAGCCCACGCCCGGCTCGGGCCCGCCGGATTCCACGGCCTTGATGCCCTGAAACCCGGTGAACAGAAAGTCCTCCAGCTCCAGGTCGTCCTCGTCATTGCCCCGCATGGCGTCCAGTACGGTGGTGCCCACCAGGGAGCCTAAGATCAGGCGGGTGGAGTCGGCCTTGGGGTCGCAGCCGACGATCATAACGTGGGCGCCGCCCTCGGCCAGCGCCGCGGCCACATTCTGGGTGGTGGTGGACTTGCCGATGCCGCCCTTTCCGTAAATCGCGATTTGTCTCATCTCGTTCCATCCTTTCCCGGGAGTACCCGGTCCAGCCAGCGGTTCAGGTTTTCACCTGTGAGCAGGGGGACGGGGTCTCCGGTGTTTTCAAAGCAGACCGCCCCGTGGGGCAGGTCGATCCAGCGGCAGGTTTCCGGCGCGAGAACGCGCAGGTCGGGGTCGGCAATGATGAAGTCGTAACCGCCGCCCATCAGCTTTTTCAGGGCGTCCTCGCCCTTGACGCGCTTGTCGCCGGGCCGGGCCAGGGCCTTACTGAAGGTGAAGAAGGTGGCCACATCCACGCCGCCCATGCCGTAATCGAGCTCCAGCGTGGCGCGGATGGCGTTGGAGGTCAGCTGCTCGCCGACGATCAGGACCCGTGCCGGCTCTCCGCTCTGCGGGAGCTCGGGCTGCGTGCCGCTTTTCAGGGCGGCGGCGACCCGG
Organism: Oscillospiraceae bacterium; assembly: GCA_051886995.1. GTDB lineage: Bacteria > Bacillota > Clostridia > Oscillospirales > Oscillospiraceae > JAJPXI01. The sequence continues at coordinate 17,794 of JBJEYS010000086.1, read as the reverse complement.
GCCGCCCAGCCCCGTCCGAAGGGCGCGGCGGAGATGTAGGGGATGTCAAACTCCCGCTCCATCCACTGGGCCGTGGCCAGGCCGGCGGCGGCGGTGACCAGGTTGATCTCGGCCCTGGCCGCCTGCCGGAGGTTTTCGGCGGTCTCCCGGCCGCCCCACTGGGACACCACCCAGAAGCCGTTTTCTTCGGCCCAGGCGCGCACGCCGCGCACGTTCCGCGCCGTCCAGTCGATGGCGTTGCCGCCGATCAGGTTGACGCCGCCGGGGATCTTTTCCTCCGCCGGCCGCACCAGAAGTTTGGCCAGGGCCAGCAGGGACGCGGAGATACCCTGGTCGTAGTATTTGTGCCCGTTCAGCTCCACCGCAGCGGCGGGGATGCCGCTCTCCCGGGTGATGCTGTCGGCCACATCCTCCAGGTCGGTGCCGATCATGGAGGCCACCGGGGCGGTGCCGATCAGCACAAAGGCGGGGTCAAACTCCCGGAAGGACTTCCGAAAGGTCTCCAGCAGCTTGGCCTTGGTGCCGCCGATGACGTCCTCCATGCGGATCCAGGAGGAGACCATGCGCAGGCCGCTGTAGGGCTCCGCCGTGTCCGTCCGGCTGACCTGCCCCTTGTAGGGGGAGCAGTCGTCCAGGATGCCCATGCCGTCGGTGACGTCCACAACCTCCTGAAAGCCGAAGGTGTCGGCCAGGAAGGGAACCAGGTACTTGTACAGGTTGTTCATCGCGCAGCACCTCCCAGACCGTTTTCCAGCGCCTCCAGGACTGCCAGACTGCCCGCAAAGCCGAGCTTCAGCCGGGCGGGGCCCTTCGCGCCGGAGTCCTGCGGCCTGCCGCCGCCGTGTCCGCCGGGCTTTCCGCCGCGGCCGCCTTTCCCGGCGGCTTCGACGGGAAGATCCTTCGCGTTTTCCGCGAACCAGGCGCGCTGCTCCGGCGTCAGACCCTGGTGGGGGTTCAGGCGCAGGCTCTCCACGGAAAAGCCCTCCCGCAGGAGCCAACGGGCCATCTCCGCGTCACCCTCCACCGCGATGGGACGCGTGCCGGCTTTTTCCCGGACGGAGCGCAGCTTGTCCGCCAGCCGGTTCATGGGTTCGGAAATGTCGATGGGGGTGCCCAGAGCCGTCCCGAGCGTTTGGTAGGCGGTCTCCAGCTCCGTGCCGCCGTAGAGCCCGCCCAGGCACACCCAGGGGATGCCCAGGGTCTCCCGCAGGTGCTCGCCGATGGCCGCGTCCTGGGGGGAGGCCAGGATGTTCAGATGGGCGCGGCCCATCTCCTGATAGTCCGCAAAGGTTTTGCAGGCGGCCAGACGGTTGATCTTCTGCACGCCCGCGTCTTTCAGAATGGAAAACAGCTCGCCGTCCTCGTCGGGCTCGGCGCTGCCCAGAATGTTGACGCTGAGCTCCGCGCTCTTGCCGCCCGGGGTCAGGAAGGCGTACAGGAGCCGGTCCACGGCGCTGGAGCCGCCCTCCTCCTCGTCAAAGCCGCACAGGCGGCAGCCGTCGTGTACGCGCACGGGCACCCCGGTCTCCTGCTCGATCTCCTCGCTCAAGAGCTTGTAGTCCGTGGACAGCAGGGCGCTCTGGCAGCCCGTCAGCAGGATGATGCCCGTGGGGCTGCGCTCGGCGGCGATCTCCGCCGCCGCGTCCTTGGTTTTGGTGATGTAGTCGCCCGTGATCATATCCACTTCGCTGAACATGAGGAAGGAAAGGCGGCCCGCCCGCTGCATCCGGATAAAATCGACGCTTCTGTGCCGGGTGCACGCCAGGGCGGAGACGTAGATCATCTGCACGCCGGGGATCTTCATCAGCTTGGTAAAGACCTCAGCTCCCGCCCGGGGGGAGGAAAGGCGGATCGGTTGTGCGCGGTCAGTGTGTTCTCTCAAAGGGTGTTCCTCCTGGATCTGGAAAAATTGTTAGGTGCCTAATTTATTTTTATTGTAATACGGAATCCGGCGCTTGTCAAGGGAAAAGAAAACAGCGTGTCCCGTGCGGGACACGCTGTTCTGCGGTTTTTGTGGTTACTTCCGGACCGGCACGTTCCAGATGTCCCGGGCATAGTCCCGGATGGAGCGGTCGGCGGCGAAGATGCCGCTGCGGGCGATGTTGATCAGGGCCATCCGGTTCCACCGGGCGGGATCCCGGTAGACCTGATCCACCCGCCGGTGGGCGGCCTTGTAGCTTTCAAAGTCGGCCAGCAGCATATACTCGTCGGGGGCGGAGCCGCCGGCGCCGAAGAGCAGGCGGTTGGTGATCTCGCCGTAGCCCACGCCGTCGTCGAAGCCCTGGGTCAGCCGGTCGATGACCGCCTTCAGCTCCGCGTTCTGCATGTAGTATTCGTGGGGGTGGTAGCCCTTCTGCTTCATCTCGGTCACCTCGGGGGCGGTCAGGCCGAACAGGAACATGTTTTCGTCCCCCAGGCGCTCGTGCATCTCCACATTGGCGCCGTCCAGGGTGCCGATGGTCAGGGCACCGTTCATCATGAATTTCATGTTGCCGGTGCCGCTGGCCTCCTTGCCGGCGGTGGAGATCTGCTCGGACAGCTCGCTGGCGGGCATGAGCTTTTCCGCCAGGGACACCCGGTAGTTCTCCAAAAAGACCACCTGCAGCCGGTCCTTGCAGACGGGGTCGCTGTTGACCTGGGCGGCCAGGGAGTTGATCAGCCGGATGACCTGCTTGGCCACATAGTAGCCCGGCGCGGCCTTGGCGCCGAACAGGAACACACGGGGGACAAAATCGAAGTGGGGGTCCTCCTTCAGCCGCTGGTACAGCCAGGTGATGTGCAGGGCGTTGAGCAGCTGGCGCTTATACTCGTGCAGGCGCTTGACCTGCACGTCGAACAGGGCGTCGGTGTTCAGCAGGATGCCGCTCTCCCGGGCCACATAGCCGGCGAAGGCGCGCTTGTTGTCCGCCTTGATGGCGGCCAGTCGCTCCAGCACGGCCTTGTCGTCGGCGGATTTTTCCAGGTCGGCCAGCCGCTCCGGATGGAGCAGGTAGGCGTCGGACCCGGTGCACTCCCGCACCAGGGCGTCCAGGGCGGGGTTGATCTCGCTGAGCCAGCGGCGGTGATCCACGCCGTTGGTGACGTTTTTGAACTTGTCCGGGTTCTGCTCGCAGACGTCCCGGAACACCTCCCGGCGCAGGATGTCCGAGTGCAGCGCGGACACGCCGTTGATGGCGAAGCAGGCGCACACGCACAGGTTGGCCATGCGCACCTCGCCGCCCCAGATGATGGCGTTGTCCCGCACCCGGGCCTGGTCGCCGTGGAAGGCCTGGTTGAGCTGGGCCTGGTAGCGGTTGCTGATCTCCACCAGGATCTGCCAGATGCGGGGCAGCAGGGTCTCGATCAGCTGCTGGGGCCAGCGCTCCAGGGCCTCGGCCAGGACGGTGTGGTTGGTGTAGGCCACGGTGTGGGTGACGATGTACCAGGCCTCCTCCCAGCCGTAGCCCTCCTCGTCCAGCAGGATGCGCATGAGCTCCGGGATGACCAGGGTGGGGTGGGTGTCGTTGATCTGGATGACGTGCTTCAGGTGGAAGTTACGCAGGGTGCCGTACTGGGCCTTGTGCTTGCGGCAGATGGACTGGGCGGTGGCGGACACGAAGAAGTACTGCTGCTTCAGCCGCAGGGACTTGCCCTCATAGTGGTTGTCGTCGGGGTAGAGCACCTTGGCGATGACCTCGGCCATGGCCTGCTGCTCCACCGCCTTCAGGTACTCGCCCCGGGAGTACAGGGACATGTCCACGGGCACGGGGCTTTTGGCGTCCCAGAGCCGCAGAACGTTGACGTGCTCGGTCTCATAGCCGGCGATGTTCATATCCTTGGGGATGGCCAGCACGGTGGTGTAGCCGGTGTGGTTGACATAATGCCGGCCCTGCTCGTCAAAGCCGTCCTCGATGACGCCGCCGAAGCGCACCTGCTCGGTCTCGTCCATCTTGGGGATCAGCCAGGCGTCGCCCAGCTCCAGCCAGTTGTCGGCCAGCTCCACCTGCTGGCCGTCCACGATCTTCTGCTTGAAGATGCCCAGCTCATAGCAGATGGAGTAGCCCGTGGCCGGGATGCCCAGGGTGGTCATGGAGTCCAGGTAGCAGGCGGCCAGGCGGCCCAGGCCGCCGTTGCCCAGGCCGGCGTCCGGCTCCAGCTCGAACAGGTCGGGGGCGGAGAAGCCCAGGGACTCGATGGCCTCCTTCAGCGGTTCCAGCACGCCCAGGTTGTAGGCGTTTTTCATCAAAGAGCGGCCCATGAGGAACTCCAGCGACAGGTAGTGGACCTGCCGGGCGTGGGTCTCAGTGGTCTTGTCCGCCGTCTCCATCTGGCGGGCGGACATGATATCCCGCAGCACCAGGGCGCAGGCCTTGAATACGTGCTGGGCGGTGGCCTCGTCCACATCCCGGCCGAAATTGCGGCGGAGCTTGCCGATGATGAGCTCGGCCAGCTCCTGCTTGGTATACGAATGCATTAATGTGTTCCTCCCGTGATCTGCTCATAAATTTCTATATATTCCGCCGCGGAGCGGTCCCAGCCGAAATCGGCGGTCATGGCGTTTTTCATCAGGACCTTCCAGGCGTTTTTATCGTTATGGTACAGCTCCACAGCCTCCCGCAGGACCCAGAGCATGTCATGGGCGTTGATGTTGGCGAAGGAGAAGCCGGTGCCCGTGCCCGCGGAGGGGTCGAAGGGGATGACGGTGTCCTTCAGCCCGCCGGTCTCCCGCACCACGGGGATGGCGCCGTAGCGCATGGCGATGATCTGGCTCAGGCCGCAGGGCTCGGCGACGGAGGGCATCAGGAACAGGTCGGCGCCGGCATAGATGGCGCTGGCCAGCTCGGCGGAGTAGAACAGCCTGGCCGAGAAGCGGCCGGGGTACTGGCTCTCCGTCTGCCGGAAGGCCTGCTCATACTGCCAGTCGCCGGTGCCCAGCACCACCATCTGCACATCCAGACCCATGATGTCCTGGAGCACGCTGGTGACCAGGTCAAAGCCCTTGTGGGACACCAGGCGGGACACGCAGGCCACGATGGGCACGCCGGGGTTCTCGTTCAGGCCCACGGCGCGCTGCAGGGCGGCCTTGCAGGTCTTTTTGCCCTGGGGCTGGCGGGCGGAGAAGAATTTGGCCAGGTTCTTGTCCCGCCAGGGGTCGTACACGGCGGTGTCGATGCCGTTCAGAATGCCCCGCAGCTTGCCGTCGTTGGCGGCGATGACCCCCTCCAGGCCGTGGGCGTAGAACTGGTAGTGCAGTTCCCGGGCGTAGGTGGGGGAGACGGTGGTGACGAAGTCAGCGGCGTAGATGGCACCCTTCATCAGGTTCACATCCCCGTGGTAAGCCAGCAGATGCTCGTTGAAATGGCGGCGGTCCAGGCCGAACAGATCCTCCAGGGTGTCCCGGCCGTAGCGGCCCTGGTACTCGATGTTGTGGATGGTGAAGACGGTCTTCACGCCGGCCAGCCGGGGGGCGATGGTCTCGGCATCCAGCAGGTAGATGGGCACCAGGGCGGTCTGCCAGTCGTTGCAGTGGATCACGTCGGGGATCCAGTCCAGCTGACCGGGGGTCTCCACCACGGCGCGGGAGAAGAAGCCGAAGCGCTCGCCGTCGTCATAGTGACCGTAGATGTCGGAGCGCTTAAAATAGTACTCGTTGTCCACGAACCAGTAGGTCACGCCGTCCCGCTTCAGCTCGAAAATGCCGCAGTAGGCTCTGCGCCAGGCCAGCGGGACCGTGAAGTGCCGCAGAAAGGTCATCTGCTCCCGCCACTGGGGGCCGATCTTCTCATACAGGGGCAGGATGACGCGCACATCATGGCCCTGTTTGGCCAGCGCGCCGGGCAGGGACCCGGCCACGTCGGCCAGACCGCCGGTTTTGATAAAAGGCGCCACCTCAGAAGCGGCGAATAAAATTTTCATAGGGAACCTCCCGTTTTGTCAGACGATGGCGTTTTTGGCGATGGCCAGAGGATAGCTCTCATGGCCCATGAGCATCCGTTCGGGGTGGATGGTCACATTCTTGTCGGTGATGACGTAGGACAGCGCGGCCTTCTCGCGGATGGTGGTGGACTGCATCAGGATGCAGTTGGACACCCGGGCGCCCTTTTCCACCCGGACGCCGCGGAACAGGATGGAGTTCTCCACCTCGCCCTCGATGATGCAGCCGTCGGCGATCAGGGAGCCCCGGCTGCGGGCCTCCGGGCCGTAGTAGGTGGACGGGTTGGACTGGTCCTTGGTGCGGATGGGCCGGGAGGGGTCGAACAGGCAGGCCTGTACGGCGCTTTCCAGCAGCTCCATATTCCGGGCGAAGTAGGTGGCCACCGAGTGGAAGCGGGCCACATAGCCGTCGTACAGGTAGGGCACGATCTTCAGCTGGTCCACCATGGCCAGCAGCACCCCTTCGGAGAAGGAGTGGATCTTGTGGGCGGAGGCGTAGTCGGTCAGGTTGAGCAGCAGGCGCTTGGACATGATGTAGCACTCCAGCGTCTCGCAGCCCATGGGGGAGCTGGGGTGGACGGCCACGTCGGTCACCGTGCCGCCTGCGCCCACGGTGAAGTAGGTGCAGCCGGCGGGATCACCGGTGGGATTGCTGGTGCAGACCGCGGTAATGTCCGCGCCGGTCCTGAGATGCTGTTCAAAGGCGTCGGCAATGGGCAGGTTGGCCACGATGTCGCCCCAGGCGATGACCACATAGTCCTGGCGGATCTTTTCCAGGTAGGAGCGCACGCCCGCCAGGGCGTCCATCCGGCCCAGGTAGTCCCCGTTGCCCCGGGACTGGGAGTAGCTGAAGGGGGGCAGGATGCGCAGACCGCCGTGCTTGCGGCTGAGATCCCAGTCCTTGCCGGAGCCCACATGGTCCAGCAGGGACTGATAGCTGGAATGGACGATCAGGCCCACGTCGGACACGCCGGCGTTGACCAGGCTGGAGAGCATAAAGTCGATGACGCGGTAGCGCCCGCCGAAGGGGATGGAGCAGGTGTTGCGGTGCTGGGTCAGCTCCCGCAGGGCGGGGTCGGAGCGGTAGGCCAGCAGGATGCCGTGCAGATCGTTCATACGCGGACGCCTCCTTCCACATTTTGGGTGACCATGGCGCCGGGGGGTACCACGGCGCCTGCGCCGACCCGCACGCCGGAGGCGACCACCGCGATGTTCGGGTCGTCCTGGGCGGCGCTGCCCACCACGGCGTTTTCCTCAATGACGGCGTTTTCCGCCACGATGGCGTACTCCACCTGCGCCCCCGCCTTGACCACGGCCCCGGGCATCAGGATGGAGGCGTGGACGGTGGCCCCGGCCTCCACCGTGACCGAGTGGAACAGCACGGAATCCTGCACCGCGCCGTAGACCTCGCAGCCGCCGGTGACCAGACAGTGGCTGACCTGGGCGTCCGGTCCGGTGACATGGGGCGGACGGGTCGGGCTGCGGGCGTAGATGGGCCAGTCCTCGTCGTACAGGTTGATGCCCGAGCGGGGGGAGAGCATATCCATGTTGGCGTCCCACAGGGAGCGGATGGTGCCCACGTCCTTCCAGTAGCCGGAAAAGCGGTAGGCGCTCATGACCTCGCCGGCGTTCAGCATGGCGGGGATGATGTTCTTGCCGAAGTCGTTGCTGGAATTCTCATCGGCCTCATCGGCCATCAGGTAGCCCCGCAGCTTGCTCCAGGTGAACACATAGATGCCCATGGAGGCCAGATTGCTCTTGGGCTGCTTGGGCTTTTCCTCAAATTCGTAAATGCGGTCCTGGCCGTCCACGTTCATAATGCCGAAGCGGGAGGCCTCCTCCAGGGGGACCTCCAGCACCGAGATGGTGCAGGCCGCGCCGGTCTGCTTGTGGTGGCGGATCAGCTCGCTGTAGTCCATTTTATAGATGTGGTCGCCGGAGAGGATCAGAACGTAGTCGGGGTCATACAGTTCGATGAAGCCGATGTTCTGATAGATGGCGTTGGCGGTGCCCTTGTACCAGGTGCCCTGGTCGCCCTTCTGCACATAGGGGGGCAGGATATGTACGCCGCCGTCGGAGCGGTCCAGATCCCAGGGCTGGCCGCTGCCCAGATAGGCGTTCAGCTCCAAGGGCTGATACTGGGTCAGCACGCCGACAGTATCAATGCCGGAGTTGACGCAGTTGGACAGGGGAAAGTCGATGATGCGGTACTTTCCGCCGAAGGGAACGGCGGGCTTGGCTACATGGCTGGTCAGCGCGTGGAGGCGGCTGCCCTGGCCGCCGGCCAGGAGCATGGCGACACACTCCTTTTTCATTTCATCACCTGCTTTTAAAGTTAGGAATTCGGGTTCTCAGCTTTTGGTTCGGAAGATGAAATCTGCTTTTTTTGTCTGCGCGGGGGGAATTTCCGCACGCATTTCAGGATCACCGCGCCCAGGGGGGGCAGATTCACCCGCAGGGACTGCTCCATACCGTGGCAGGGGGTGTACTGGGTCTTCATGGGGGCGTTGCGGCGGTCCTCCCCGCCGAACTCCGCCGCGTCGGTGCTGAAGACCTCCTCATACCGGCCGGGCCAGGGAACGCCGATGCGGTACCCCTCCCGGAACACGGGGGAGAAGTTGACCGCCACCAGCAGGGCGCGTCCCTTTTTGTCGAAGCGCAGGAAGATGGCGGTGTTGGCGGTCGCGTCGTCGGGACAGATCCAGCGGAAGCCCTCCCAGGAGAAGTCCTGCTGCCAAAGCTGCGGAGAGGACAGATACAGGGCGTTGGCCGCCTTGAAAAAGCGCTGCAGCTGGCGGTGGCGCTCCCCGTCCTCGTCCTGCTGCTCCAGCAGGTGCCAGTCCAGGGACTGCTCGAAGTGCCACTCGTTCCACTGGCCGAACTCGCTGCCCATCATCAGCAGCTTCTTGCCCGGATGGGTCAGCATGTAGGTGTAGAACGCCCGCACCCCGGCGTACTTCTCCGGGTCGGTCCCAGGCATTTTATTCAGCAGGGACCCCTTCATATGCACGATCTCGTCGTGGGACAGAGGCAGCACGAAATTTTCCGAGAAGGCGTACATCAGGGAGAAGGTGATGTCCTTGTGGTTGAACTGGCGGAAGTAGGGGTCCATCTTGATGTAATGGCAGATGTCGTTCATCCAGCCCATGTTCCACTTCAGGTTGAAGCCCAGCCCGCCGTCGTAGGTGGGGTGGGAGACCTTGGGCCAGGCGGTGGATTCCTCGGCGATCATCAGCGCGTCGGGGTGGGCGGCGAATACGGCCTCGTTCAGGCGGCGCAGGAAGTCCACCGCCTCCAGATTCTCATGGCCGCCGTACCGGTTGGGCACCCACTGGCCGTCCTGCCGGCCGTAGTCCAGGTAGAGCATGGAGGCCACGGCGTCCACCCGCAGGCCGTCGATGTGGTACTCCTCCAGCCAGAACAGGGCGGAGGCGATCAGGAAATCCTGCACCTCGCCGCGGCCGTAGTCAAACACCCGGGTGCCCCAGTCGGCGTGCTCTCCCTTCCGGGGGTCGGCGTACTCGTACAGGGGCTGTCCGTCAAATTCGTACAGGCCGAAGGCGTCCTTGGGGAAGTGGGCGGGCACCCAGTCCAGGATGACGCCCACCCCGGCCCTGTGCAGCTCGTCCACCAGGTACATGAAGTCGTGGGGGGTGCCGAAGCGGCTGGTGGCGGCGAAGTAGCCGGTGCACTGGTAGCCCCAGGAGGCGTCCAGCGGGTGCTCGGTGACGGGCAGCAGCTCCACATGGGTGTAGCCCATCTCCTTCACATAGGGCACCAGCCACCGGGCGATCTCCCGGTAGGACAGGAATTCTCCCTCTCCGGTCCGCCGCCAGGAGCCCAGATGCACCTCGTAGATATTCAGGGGACTGTCATAGACCAGATGCCTGGCGCGCCAGGTCAGCCAGGGCTTGTCCCCCCAGGCGTAGCCGCTGAGGTCGTAGCACTTGGAGGCCGTGCCCGGCCGGGTCTCCGCGTGAAAGGCGTAGGGATCGGCCTTGGCCAGCACCCGGCCGTCCTGGGTGTGAATGGCGTATTTGTAGGCGTCGTACTGCTTCAAACCGGGGACGAAAAGCTCCCACACGCCGTCCGGGACGCGCTCCATGGGCAGCGCGCTGCTGTCCCAGCCGTTGAAGTCGCCCATGAGCGCCACCTGCCGTGCGTGGGGGGCCCAGACGCGAAACAGATAGCCCTCCTGACCGTCCCGGACGTCGGGATGGGAACCCATCCGCCGCCAGAGACGGTTGTCCGAATTCTGCATGGAGGCCACCTCCTTTGTGTTAGATAAATTTGCCAATGTGCTCAAAACGAGAAATTCCTTAATTGTGTAAATTATACAATTATCAGGCCGTCCTGTCAAGGGATGGGAGGAAGCTTACAGCTCGTCCCCGAGCTTGTCCAGCTCCTCCAGCGTGCGCGCCAGTTCCTCCCGCCGGGCCTGAAGATCCTGGCTGCCCTGGCGCGTCAAAATCCGGCCCAGAAGCACCGCCAACCGGGCGGCCAGGTCGGGGGAGCCGTACAGCCCCTCCTGGTTGTAGTAGTGGGCGGTCTCCGCCAGCTCCCGGGCCTCGGCCAGCCTGCCCTCCTCCAGGGCCTGTTGGGCGGCCTGGGCTCCCGCCCGGGCGTGGAGCAGGCAGCCCTCGTCGGAGGTGCCGGCGGTCTTGTCCGCCTCCAGCAGGGCCAGGCAGTCGGTCCACCGCTTTTCCCGGAAGGCGGCCCGGGCCTCGTTCAGGCCGTCGGGCACCAGCCCGTCGGAGATCTGCGCGTCGCTGAGGAAATAGCCGGTGGGCAGATCCAGGGCCTTTGCCAGATACTCCAGGGTGCGCACGGAGGGGGTGGCGGAGTCATTCTCGATCTTGGAGAGCATGTTGCGGGTGATGTAGTCACCCACGACTTCTTTTTGGGTCAGCCCTTTTTCCAGCCGGGCCGCCTTGATCTTCTGTCCCAGAGTCATGGAATTTCCTTCCTTATGTAACTTTGATTTACCAGGATTATAGCACCCCGAATATGGGAAAACAAGGCGAGTTGTGTAAGTTTTCCGAAAAGAGAAAAAAACCTGTTGACTTTAACGCCAAAAAGTGTTAAAGTATCACCGATCTTCAGAAAGGAACGCAGACCATGAAGCAGTTTACCGCGACAATGTACGCCTATTATTACCGCTGCTCTTATCCCGGCAGCGGCCCTTCGGCGTGCTCATGAACGGTGGACGACGGCTCGATGGAATTACTGAGAGACCGCGGCAGCCCGTTATGGGACGCCGCGGTCTTCTGATTTGAAAGGATGAAATGATTATGGTAGTCGTATTGAAAAACAACTGCACCGCCGAGCAGATGCAGGAGGCCATTCAGGCCATGGAGCGCGGCGGCGTCAAGGTCATGGTGTCCAAGGGCGCCGAGACCACGATTTTGGGCGCCGAGGGCAACGCCGCCAATCTGGACGAGGAATTTCTCTCCCAGCTGCCCGGCGTGGAGCGGGTCATGCGGGTCAGCGAGCCCTACAAGAAGGCCAACCGCAAGTACCACCCGGACGATACGGTCATCAACATCGGCCACGGCGTGGAGGTGGGCGGAAAGAAGCTGGCGGTCATCGCCGGCCCCTGCTCGGTGGAGAACGAGGCCCAGATCGTGGGTGTGGCCCAGGCGGTGCAGGCGTCGGGCGCCTGCGCCCTGCGGGGCGGGGCCTACAAGCCCCGCACGTCGCCCTACTCCTTCCAGGGCATGGGCCTGGACGGCCTGCGCCTGCTGAACGAGGCCCGGGCGGCCACCGGCCTGCCCGTGGTCACCGAGCTCATGAGCGCCGACCAGCTGCCCATTTTTGAGGAGTGTGTGGACGTCATCCAGATCGGCGCCCGCAATATGCAGAACTTCGACCTGCTGAAGAAGGTGGGCAAGACCCGCAAGCCCGTCCTGCTCAAGCGGGGCCTGTCCTCCACCATCGAGGAGTGGCTCATGAGCGCCGAGTACATCATGGCCGGGGGCAACGACCAGGTCATCCTGTGCGAGCGGGGCATCCGCACCTTTGAGACCTACACCCGCAACACCCTGGACCTGTCCGCCGTGCTGGCGGTGAAGAGCCTGTCCCACCTGCCGGTGGTGGTGGACCCCTCCCACGCCTGCGGCCGGGCCTGGATGGTGGAGCGCATGGCGCTGGCGGCCGTGGCGGCCGGGGCCGACGGCCTGATCATCGAGGTGCACAACGACCCGAAGAACGCCCTGTGCGACGGCGCCCAGTCCATCACCCCCGCCCAGTTTGACGAGCTGATGGGCAAGCTGGCTCCCATCGCCCAGTGTGTGGGGAGAAGCCTATGAACATCACGGTGGTCGGCCTGGGCCTGATCGGCGGCTCCCTGGCCATGGCCCTGAAGGGCTTTGAGGGGGCCGTCCTCACCGGCGTGGTGCGCTCCCAAAGCACACTGGAGCGGGCGGAGGAGCTTCAGGTCTGCGATAAGGTGACCCTGGACCCCATGGAGGCCCTGCCCGGGGCGGATGTGGTCTGGCTGTGCATGCAGCCCCGGGCCATCATCCGTTTTCTGGAGGAGCATAAGGACCACTTCAAGCCGGGGGCGCTGGTGACCGATGTGTGCGGCATTAAGACCGCCATCATGGAGGCGGCGCGGGTGCTGCCGCCGGAGGTGGACTTCATCGGCTGCCACCCCATGGCAGGCAAGGAGACCTCCAAGCTGGACAACGCGGAGGCCACCCTGTTCCGCAACGCCCACTTCATCCTGACGCCCCGGGACGAAAGCGACCCGGCGCATGTGGCCCTGATGGAGCGCATGGCACAGCACATGGGGTTCCGGGATGTGGTCAACACCACCCCGGAAAAGCACGACGCCATCATCGCCTACACCAGCCAGGTCATGCATGTCATGGCGGTGGCGGTGTGCGACGACCCCGACCTGTTTGACTGCAAGGGGTTTGAGGGCGGCTCCTTCCGGGACTGCACCCGGGTGGCGGCGCTGGACGTGCCCCTGTGGAGCGAGCTGTTCTCCCTGAACGCCCCGGCCCTGACCACGGTCATCCGCCGGCTGGAGGACAACCTGCGCTCCTACCGCGAGGTGCTGGAGGCGGGGGATGTGAAAAAGCTGGAGGAGAAGCTGACCTACTCCTCCCGGCGCAAGCGGCAGATGAACGTGGAGGCCCGCCGGGGCGACGACGTCCATTGAGAGAATCCAGAAAAGCGGCGGACAGCGTTTTGCTGTCCGCCGCTTTGTTTGAATGGAATCAGAAGCTGACGCGCACGATGGCGGTCACTTTTTCGCCGTTGTCCAGCGTCCCGGTGACGGTGCACCTGCCGTTGCCCACGGCGGTGCAGGTGCCGTCGCTGCTGACGGTGGCCACGCTGGTGTTGCTGCTGGACCAGGTGACGCCGCCGGAATAGTTGTTGACCTTCAGGCGGTAGGTCTCACCGCTGCGGTAGAAGGTGAAATCGGGGTTGTTGATGGTGTAATTTGTGGTGGTGCTCCCGGAGCTGCCACTGTCGCTGGGCGCAGCCGAGCCGGTGACCTGGTTGTAGACCGTGCAGGTCTGGGTCACGCCGTTGGACAGGGTGGCCGTGATGGTGGCGGAGCCCGACTTGGTGCCGTGGCTGACCTTGCCGTTTTCATCCACCGAGACGATGGTGGGATCGCTGCTGGTCCAGGTGACGGTGCCGGAGGAGCCGGCGGGGATAAAGACCACCTTCAGGGTCACGGGGTCGGGATAGCGGTCGCTGAAGCTGAACTCCGACTTGCTCAGGGAGAAGCCGGTGGCCGTGTCGGAGGCGGGGATGCCCGGCGAGGGGGAGACCTCCGACGGGACGTCGGGGCTGGTGCCGGGGGAGACGTCCGGAGAGGTGCCCGGCGCGGGGGAGACAGTGCTGCTCGGGGTGCTGTCGGGGTCCACGGAGGACACGTCGCCCTGCCGGACCAGGGGCATGAGCTTGGTGATGACGATCCAGGCGGCGAACAGGATGACCGCCAGGGAGACGACGATGGAGATGACCTTCAGGGGGGAGGTCCTGGTATAGCCGCCGCCCCGCCGCCTGGACTGGGCCAGGCGCTTTCCGCCGCCGCGGGCGGAGGAGCGCTCCGGGCGCTCTGTTTCATACTCGTCGCCGTATTGGTCGAATTCGTCGCAGAAGGGGCAGCGGCGGTACGAGGAGGAGTAATCCTCGCCGCAGTTGTCGCAGTGGATCAGGCCGGGACGGGAGCCGGGTTTGCGGTTGGTTGCCATAGTTTTCCCCCCAAATACAACATTCTCTTTTACCATACTACACGGTTTTTTCTGTTTCGTCAACGAAAAAAATAGGAATTATGTCACCTTTCTTCCTGCTTGACCGCAGGAAGCAATTTCCGTATAATATGAGGCAAAGAGGTGACCGGAACCATGAAAACTCCCCTTTCCGCGGCAGCGGTCCACAAGCAGTATAACGAGGCCATGACCGCCTTCCGGCGGCACATCCCGGACCCGGCGCTCCGGGTGAGCTTCGGCCGGGAGAGCGACGGCTTCATGCGCCGCTGCGCCGCCGGGCTCTGGCAGCGGGACGGCGGCCTGACCCCGCTCCATGTGGAATATTATAACGCCATCTATGCCCAGGGCAATCCGGTGCCCGCCATCCTGTACTGGGAGCTGTGCACCCAGGTGGCCGACTATCCCGGCTTTCAGACGCCGGACTTCTTCCGCCGCATGGTGGACAGCGACGCGCGCACCGGAGGCGCGGTCTCCCGCCGGTTCGTGGACACCTTCACCCTGATGCTGCTCCTGTTCGCCGCGGTGGACGGAGTGGTCAGCGAGGCGGAGGCCGCCTTTGTCAACACCTGCGCCGACGCCCTGACCGCCTGCTGCGACGCCGCCGGCGTCTCCGGGGGCAAGACGCCCCTGGACGTGAAGGATTTCATCACCCGCCGGCCCGACGGCACGGTGGTGGAGAAGGGGGGCGACGGCCCGGTGGCCGCCCCCGCCGCCCAGGGAGAGAGCGCCCAGGAGGAAAAGGCGGAGGAGACCCCCGCCGAGCCCGAGCAGTCCCTGGAGGAGCTGCTGGCGGAGCTGGATTCCCTCTGCGGCCTGGACAAGGTCAAGGAGGACGTCAAGAGCCTGATCAACCTGGTGAAGGTGCGCAAGCTGCGCCAGGAGGCGGGGCTGCCCGTGCCGCCCATGAGCCTGCACCTGGTCTTCATGGGCAATCCGGGCACCGGCAAGACCACGGTGGCCCGGCTGCTGGCCAAGATCTACCACGCCATCGGCGTGCTGTCCAAGGGCCAGCTGGTGGAGGTGGACCGCTCCGGCCTGGTGGCCGGCTTCGTGGGCCAGACCGCCCTGAAGACGGGCGAGGTCATCCAGAAGGCCCTGGGCGGCGTGCTCTTCATCGACGAGGCCTACGCCCTGACCAACGTGGACGCCCCCAACGACTTCGGCAAGGAGGCGGTGGAGACCCTGCTCAAGGGCATGGAGGACCACCGGGCCGACCTGATCGTCATCGTGGCGGGCTATACCGACCTGATGGGCCAGTTCATCCACTCCAACCCCGGCCTGGAGAGCCGGTTCAACAAGTATTTCTACTTTGAGGACTACACCGGCCCCGAGCTGATGCAGATCTTCCGCTCCATGTGCGAAAAGAACGGCTACACTCTGGACGGGGAGACGGAACAGTACGCCGTGGGGCTGTTCGAGCGGCTCTATGAGGAGCGGGACGAGAACTTCGGCAACGCCCGGGACGTGCGCAACCTGTTCGAGCGGGGCGTGGCCCGCCAGTCCAACCGGGTGGCGGCGCTGGAAAGCCCCACCAAGGAGGACCTGATGGCCCTGACGGCGGCCGACCTGAAGGAAGAAGACGAGGAAGAAGAATAAAGCAAAAGGGCGGGCCATTGGGCGAGTTCACATAGGGATTTACCCGGTTTTGAAGGGATCTTTTCCCCCATAACTTCCTGCGGCGTCTTGGAAATACACAAAGTATTCCCTGCACCGCCGCCGTTGTTCTGGGAAAAAATATCTCCTTCAAAACTGCTGCGCACTTAAAAACCAGGATTTTTCTGCAAGACAAGGAAAAGACCCACGGTAAGGCTGACGCCTGCCGTGGGTCTTTGACGCAGTATTGCTGGAAAAGGCCGATTTTTAAGCGGATAAATCCCTATGTGAGCTCGCCCTAGGCCCGCCCTTTGAACGTTTAAGGCTTGCGGCGCAGGAGTTCCTGCTTGATGTCC
>JBJEYS010000086.1:0-1601 GCA_051886995.1 Oscillospiraceae bacterium | reverse complement strand
GTGGTGATCTTGGCGGGGTTTTCGCTGATCTTGATCTTGGGGATGATGGTGCCGTCGTCGGCCTCGATGGCGGCCAGCTTGTACACGCCGCCGAACACGGGCTCGCTCTTGGAGGTGATGAGCCGCTCCCCCACGCCGAAGGAGTCGATCTGTGCACCCTGGGCCAGCAGGTCCTGGATGATATACTCGTCCAGGGAGTTGGACACCACGATCTTGCACTGGGGCAGCCCCGCGTCGTCCAGCATACGGCGGGCCCGCTTGGACAGGTAGGTCAGGTCGCCCGAGTCGATGCGGATGCCGCATTCGGTGATGCCCTGAGGGAGCAGGACTTCCTTGAAGGCCCGGATGGCGTTGGGAATTCCCGACTTGAGCACGTTGTAGGTGTCTACCAGCAGGGTGGCGGCGTGGGGGTACAGCTCGCAGTAGGTCTTGAAGGCGGTGTACTCGTCGTCGAACATCTGCACCCAGGAGTGGGCCATGGTGCCGGTGGCGGGACAGCCGTACCACAGGTCGGACATGGTGCAGGCGGTGGCGGCGCAGCCGGCGATGTAGGACGCCCGTGCGCCCAGCAGAGCGCCGTCCGCGCCTTGGGCCCGGCGGGAGCCGAACTCCGCCACGGGCCGGCCCTGGGCGGCGCGCACGATCCGGTTGGACTTGGTGGCGATCAGGGACTGGTGGTTGATGGTCAGCAGCAGGAAGGTCTCCACGAACTGGGCCTGGATGGCGCTGGCGCGCACCGTCAGGATGGGCTCGCCGGGGAAAATGGGGGTGCCCTCCGGCACCGCCCAGATGTCGCCGGTGAATTTGAAATTGCGCAGATAGGTCAGAAACTCCTCGGAAAAGCAGCCCTTGCCGCGCAGATAGGCGATGTCCTCCTCGTCAAAGGCCAGGTTCTGGATATACTCCACCACCCGCTCCAGTCCGGCGGCGATGGCGAAGCCGCCCCCGTCGGGCACGTTGCGGAAAAACAGGTCGAAGTAGCAGATGCGGTCCCCCAGTCCGGTGCGCAGGTAGCCGTTGCCCATGGTCAGCTCGTAAAAGTCGCAGAGCATGGTGTAGTTGATATGGTGCTTCATCGGTGTTCACTCCTTCCGGTTGAGAACGGTGACCTGGATGCCCTCCAGGACGTCCAGGGCTTTTTCATGAAGAACGGGGTCGTTTGAGGCGGTCAGGTTTGCGTCCACCACGATCTCCGCCTCGGGCAGGGCGGCCTTGGCGATGACGGCGTTGGACAGCACGCAGATGTTGCTGACCAGGCCGCACAGCTCCACCCGGTCGTATGCCCGTCCCTCCAGCCACTTGCCCAGCTCCAGGGAGGGGAAGGTGGGCTTGCGGAAGGAGGTGTCCCCGTCCCCCATGGCTTCGGCCACCGCTCCGTACAGCTTCCAGCCGGCGCTGTCCCGAATGCAGTGGGGCACGGGCAGTTTGCGGCCCTCCTGGGTGTCCAGATAGCCGGGGTCGTGGGTGTCGAAGGTAAAGACAACGTCGCCGCCGGCGGCGCGGTATTCCTTAATGCGCTCCGCGATGGGCCCGGCCAGCGCTTCCGCGCCGGGAAAGCCCAGGGAGCCGTCCACAAAATCATTTTGATAGTCCACGACGAT
>JBJEYS010000085.1:0-2479 GCA_051886995.1 Oscillospiraceae bacterium | reverse complement strand
AGATCCCGGAGGGCGCCCAGGGCTGGGAGCTGGTGGAGGCGGCCGCCCGCAAGCGGGGCTTCCTGATCTCCGGGGGAGAAGTGGACCTGGAGCGGATGTCCCGCATCCTTTTGGACGAGTTCCGCTCCGGCAAGCTCGGAAACTTTACACTTGAGACAGTGGAGGAGATCGAGCCATGAACTTGTGGGAGATCGAGCGGGAATACGCTGAAAAGGGTTATAAATTGATCTGCGGCGCCGATGAGGCGGGGGCCGGCCCCTTGGCGGGGGCGGTCTATGCCGCGGCGGTCATCCTCCCCCTGGGGTTGGAGATCGAGGGCCTGAACGACTCCAAGCAGGTTTCGGAAAAGAAGCGGGAGGTTTTGTTCGACGTCATTCAGGAGAAGGCCGTCGCCTGGGCCATCGACAGCGTGGATGCTGACGTGATCGACGAGACGAATATCCTGGCCGCCCGTCTGAAAGCCATGGACATGTGTATTGACATGTTGGAGCCCAAGCCTGACTTCGCCCTGATCGACGGAAACCGGGATAAGGGAATCCGCTGTCCCCACCTGGCGGTGGTCAAGGGAGATTCCCGCAGCGCCAACATCGCCGCGGCCTCTATTCTGGCTAAGGTCAGCCGGGACCGATACATGGTGGCCATGGACAAGATCTACCCGGAGTACGGCTTCGCCAAACACAAGGGATACCCTACCAAGGCCCATTATGAGGCCCTGCGCAAATACGGACCCTGCCCCATCCACCGCAGGACCTTTTTGAAGAACCTGTAAAGGAGAATGCTATGCTTTCACTCCTGATCGTTCTGTTATCTGCACTCGTGCTGGCTTTGGCCGGGACTGTGGTTGTCCTGGCCCTCCGGCTGCGCACCTTGAAAAAGGGTGGGGAAGCGGCGGCGCCGCACAGTGCTCAACCGGAAGATACAGAAGCTGCGGTTTTACAGAAGACGCGAGAAAAGGCGGCAAAACTCGGGATGGATATCAAGCGTTCCCTGACCCATATTCATACAACGACTCCGTCCACGATCCCGGGACTTTCAATCGAGCGGATCCTCCTTCTGTGTGCCGATGAATTGAAGGAGCGTATCAACACCATTTCAGGTACCTTCCAAAACGGCTTCCCGGACCGGCTTGCGCAGGGAATGGACGAGCGGGATCTTGCGCAGCTTGATGATTTACTCGGACGAATGGCGTCGATCGCCGAAGAAGTGAAACATCTGGACGAGATCCTGACACCTGTCTTCAAGGCCTGGTCCAACGATTCAACGGTGTCCTTTGACCCGTATGAGCAAAGGCTGACCGACATTTCCCGGCGGCTTAAGGAACTGCATCAGCAAGTACAGGATCTCCTGCGCGCTATTTCGGAGAAACAGGAAATGAGGGAAACCCCGCTGACGGTACCGGAACGGATCGGGAAAGCCGCCGCATTGGTCACCGATCCCGGCGTGTGTTCCGCTTTGATCGGTCTGGAGACGCAGGCGCGGCAGCACTATGATTCGCTGGACCGGCAGACAAAGACCCGTGTGGAATCCTATTATCTGCAGACTCTGGAGCTTGTGCTGGGGGAGCTGGGCCGGGCGGAACGGGCGGGGGAGAACACGGATACGAGAAAACAGCTGAGCATTCGTGTGATCCGAGTCCTGTCCAACATTCTCACCACCGGACAGCAGGCACAGAGTGAGATCAGCGAACGGAGCCTGGAGGCCGAAGTGGCTGCGCTTGAACGCCTGGCGACCCTGCGTGGGGACGATTCACGGGGAGACTTGGGCCTGCCTTGCTAAAAAATTATTGATTTTTGACCGCGCTTTTTGTATACTATGTACAGAAGCATCCACTTAGATTTACCGAGAAGGAGGAACAACATGCCAGATTTTCTGCCCACGATTATCATGATCGCCATCATCGTCATCGTGCTCTTAATTATTTTGATGACCGGCTACGTTAAGGCTCCGCCTGATCAGGCCTACATCATCTCCGGTCTGAAGAAAGAGAGCAAGGTGCTGATCGGCCGTGCCGGGATCCGCGTTCCCTTCCTAGAGCGTCTGGATAAGCTCTATTTGGGCCAGATGACTGTTGATATCAAAACGGAGCAATCGGTCCCCACCAGCGATTTTATCAATGTCAATGTGGACGCCGTGGCCAAGGTGCGCATCTCCCCGGACGCCGAAGGGATCAAGCTGGCGGCCAAGAACTTCCTGAACAAGAAGCCGGACGAGATCACTCGGGATCTGCAGGACTCTCTGCAGGGCAATATGCGTGAGATCATCGGTACGCTTTCCCTGAAGGAGATCAACACTGACCGCGACTCCTTCTCTGACCAGGTGATGCAGAAGGCCAGCAAGGACATGGATAAGCTGGGCATCGAGATCCTCTCCTGCAACATCCAGAATGTCACCGATGAAAACGGACTGATCAAGGACCTGGGCGCTGACAACACCAGCCTGATCAAGAAGAACGCTGCCATCGCCAAGGCCCAGGCCGACC
>JBJEYS010000084.1:0-2481 GCA_051886995.1 Oscillospiraceae bacterium | reverse complement strand
TGGGATCGATATGCAGAGCGGCCGCCAGTCCGGTAACAACAGGCAGCATGGTGGCTACATAAGGAATGTTGTCGATAAACGCAGAGATCAGAACAGAAGCCCAGACGATGACTGTGTAAAGGACAAATACATTACCACCGCCTACTTTCGCCAGCAGGTCGGCCGCCGCGGCGATGACGCCCTGGGCGGTGATGCCGCCGATCATGACAAACAGGCCGAGCAGCAGACCGATGGTCTCATAGTCGATGGCCTTCAGCGGCTCCAGGATCGCACTCAGCTTCTTTTTCCGCGCAAAATTGTAAATGATCCCGATCACCATCAGGGCACAGCAGATCAGGCCGTTGGTGATGGCAGGCTTGGAGGGCAGGAAGGAAGCCAGGATCAGCAGCGCGATGGTGGCAGCCAGCAGCACGGTGGGTACATAGTCGGTGACCACAGTACGGGGCATCTCCGTGGAGATCCTGCCCTTCTCCTTTCGGAACAGGTATGCCAAAATCGCGGCGGAAATGACGGCTCCGATCTCCACGGCGAAAAAGATGGAGGGCCGGCCTTTGTACCAGAAGAAGTCCATGAAGCTCATGTCCGCATAGGAGCCCAGCATGATGGCGGTGGTATCACCCACCAGGGTCGCGGCGCCCTGCAGGTTGGAGGAGACCGCGATGCCGATAATGAAGGGAACCGGGTTGGTGTTCAGCTTCCTGCAGATTTCCAGGGCGACGGGAGCGATCATCAGAACGGTCGCCACGTTGTCCACAAAGGCGGAGATGATGCCCGCAAACAGCGCCAGGGCGACCGCCGCCCACTGGACGTTGGGGACCTTCTCCATGATCAGGTCGGCCAGCAGCGAGGGCATCCCGCTCTCGATAAACAGCGCTACCAGCCCCATGGTGCCGATGATCATCAGCAGTACATTGAAGTCAATGGAATTCAGGATCTCCCCTGCCGGCAGCATTCCGGTGACCATGAAGATCAGTCCGGAACCCAGGGCGATATAGGGCCGGTATTTGCTGAAGACCAGCATCAGAAAATAAGAAACGGCAAACAGGATCAATGCGGCAAGCATTACATGTGTCCCTCTAATCTCAAATTGTAAAACTCAATGCCCGATCCCTGAACAAAGTCAGGTTCGGCATACAAGGTGATATTTTATCACATTTTTATCTTTATCGCAATATTCCTTCTTCTTTTTTCCAACATCTTCTTCTTTTTTCAGTTTCTTCCACCTTTAAGCATGATCCCCAGAACTGCCAAAAGAACAACATGGATTTTCGGTATCCCCGATGCTACAATGAAGCCCGTTGCTTGACGGACACCCGTCTTTCCATTATGGAAACCGCGATCAGTCCTGCCATTTACGGAGCGTGTCCGTGCAGCAAAAGACAGTCTGGCTGCGCAAATCTGAAACGAGGTGGAACTCCTGTGAATTCAAAAACCATGCTGTACATCCTCAAGCGAATCCTGCTGGCGATCCTGACGGTATGGGTCGTTATCACGGTGACCTTCTTCGTAATGCGCGCCGTGCCCGGCGGTCCGTTTCTGGGGGAAAAAGCGACCTCTCCCGCCGTTCAGGCCGCTCTTGAGGCCAAGTATGGCTTCGACAAGCCCCTGTTGGAACAGTACTTTACCTATCTGAAGGACATTGTGACCAAGCTGGACTTCGGCCCCTCTCTGAAGCAGCGCGGCCGCACCGTGATGGATATCATCTCCGACGGCATGAAGGTCTCCGCCAAGCTGGGTCTGATCGCCGCCGGTATCGCGCTGGCCGCCGGCGTGGTGCTGGGCGCATGGGCGGCCCTGCGCCGGAACAAGCTTGTGGATAAGATCATTATGGTGATCACCACAGCCTGCATTTCCATGCCGTCCTTCATCATGGGTTCGCTTTTATTGGTCCTGTTTGCCCTGGTTTTGGGGGTCTTACCGGCCAATGGCACGACCACGGCCGGTCTGATCCTGCCAGTGATCACACTGTCCCTGTCGCCCATGGCAAACATCACCCGTCTGACCCGCTCCTCCATGCTGGATGTGCTGGGTCAGGATTACATCCGCACCGCCAAGGCCAAAGGCGTGTCCGGCGCCAAGATCATTTTCGGCCATGCGCTGAAAAATTCCCTGATCCCTGTCATCACTTATGTCGGCCCCATGCTGGCTTACATCGTCACCGGCAGCCTGGTCGTGGAACAGATCTTCGCCGTCCCCGGTATTGGCCGCGCTTTCATCAACAGCATCACCGGCCGTGACTACCCCCTGATCATGGGCACCACCATCGTACTGGCCACGCTGATCGTCATGATGAACCTGATCAGCGATATCCTGTACAAAGTGGCCGATCCCCGGATCACGCTGGAATAAAGGAGGCAAACGAACATGAAAAAATTCCCCTTCAGCCTCCATGTCAAGATGGACGACTTTCTCCCTGCCGCCGAGGCGGAGAAGGAATACATGGTACAGATGCGCCCCTCCTCCACCTTCTTCAAGGACGGC
>JBJEYS010000083.1:0-2481 GCA_051886995.1 Oscillospiraceae bacterium | reverse complement strand
GGCGCGCCCAGCCGCACCGACCGCGTGGCCAAGTACAACCAGCTGCTGCGCATCGAGGAGGAGCTGGACGAGATCGCCGAATACCCCGGCATGAAAGCGTTCTTCAATCTGAAGTAAGCCGGGCGCAGCGACTTTCAAACAGCAGCAGGCCCCACCCATTTCGACAATGGGTGGGGCCTCTTTTTTGTCCGCACCGCTCCATGTTCCTGATCCGAGCTTCTCTACATAATTACTTGCTTTTCATTTCATAATTGGGTAGAATTGGTCCAAGAATTACGGGCAGGAACTGCCGGGTAATGCGTTGAAACCCAGTTTATGAAACAACAGGTGGGATGGATATGTACACTGAGGAACAACCCGCTGTGCAGGACGAAGAGCCGGCAGCGGAACATCTCGAAAATGAAGCGGACATGCAGCAGCCAGATCCCTTGCCGCTTACGGAAGTAACGGACGAAGCGTACCAGCTGCTTCCGGAAATTTCTGATGAAATGCCTGTCCGGAGGAAACGGCGCTGGTGGGTGTGGCTTCTGGTGCTGTTCCTGGTGGCCGCCGTCAGTGCGGCGGTGGTACGGATGGTGGTCTTTCCGGCGTACCGGTATCAGATGGCCCTGCAGGAACTGGAGAACGGCAACTATGCCGAGGCATGCCAGCATTTCCGGGACATGGGCGACTACAAAGACGCGGAGAGCCTGGCCGTTGAAGCCGAGAACTCGCTGATCTATCAAAGCGGAGAGGAATCTTTTGACCAGGGCCAGTATCTCGATGCCATAGACATTTTCACGTCGCTGGGCGGCTTCCGCGACGCTCCTCAGCGCGTGGAGCAGGCGGAACAGTATTTGAGGACGGAACAAACGTGTCAAAAGGCGGAGAGAACTTCCGCGTCCGGCGATACGATCAAAGCATACGAAATGCTGACTGAGTTGGAGGTGCCGGACTTCCCAGGGGTCTCCGAAATACGGGAAGCAATCCTGCAGAAGGCATATCAGACGTGCGTTTCTTATATCGACGAGGGGAATCGGCTGGGCGCACTGATCCGGCTGGATTGGCTGGAGTCTGTGGGCTATGGGCCGGCAGAAGATCTGCGTGCAAGCCTGATGACCCCCATGGAGCTGGACTACAGCTATTATGAAGGGCTGGATCCGCAGGCGCCGGGTTCCTTCAACCTGCAGACGATGACAAAGGAAACCGCCCTTATTTTTCTGGATATGTTCCTGTCCGGGGAAACTTCGCGCACCCTTCCGGCCCGGGGCGGAACAGGGCCTTACAGTGAAAGTGCGATCAATGCGCTGCTGAAAGCGATGCTCGCCGGATATGATTTGGCCGAGGAATGCATGGCGGAATACGGCTCAATCTATCAATGCAGTCATGTCGATATCTACTGGGAGGATTACCGGCCGGTTTCTGTGTTTTTACAGACGGACTACAACAACCCCTATACCGATGATGAACTGCACAGCCATATCGAAGTCGTGGATACGTTCTGCCGGGAATCTGTCCTGGCGTTAAATCGGGCCGGTCTGCTGGACGACACCATGACCAACCAGCAAAAGGCCCACATCATCTTCGACTGGCTCTGCTATTATCTGAATTATGACGATACCAAGGAAATTCACAACGCCGCGATCGCCGTTCAGGGAAACCTGGGCGTGTGCGAGAGCTATACAGGCATTTATAACCGGATGTGTAACCTGGCCGGTGTGCCAACCTATGCGCAAATCGGCTATACGGAAAACTCGGAAGACGGAGAGACACACATCTGGTCCATTCAATTGAACGAGGCAGGCAGAGTTTTCTATACGGATGTGACCTGGGGCGATGAGCTTTCTTTGTCATTCGGAGCAGAGAAACCCGTGGAAAGCCCCAGTGTCGAGGATTTTTTGGAATGCTATCTGACATCGAAGCGGTACACCTCCGCGGAATCATTCCCGGGAGAGTCGCGGCCGGGCATGTCCGCCTATCTGTGGGCCAATGATAATTATTTCTGGAGTACCACGCTGTGGTCGTCCCACACGCAGATCCGCAGTGCGGAGGAAATTATCGCATTTGCCCAAATGGTCTCTTCATCTTCCGTCGAATAATGGCCCAGGACATTCACAAAATTTAATTGACTCATCGGAAAAGAGCCGGCTGCAAAGCCGGCTCTTTTCGTAAAAGAAAGTAGTGGTGCTTTAGGCAGAATTGTGATATAATTTTTTATAATTTTTTACTTTGCAGAAAGGACGGCCCTATGAACGGAGTGCTCATCATTGACAAAAGCGCCGGGTGGACCAGCATGGACGTCTGCGCCAAGCTGCGGGGCGTGTTCCGTGAAAAGCGGGTGGGCCACGCCGGCACCCTGGACCCCATGGCCACGGGGGTGCTCCCCGTCTTTCTGGGCCGGGCCACCCGGGCGGTGGAATTCGCGGCCGATTCCGACAAGGAATATCTGGCCGGGATCAAACTGGGCGTCATCACCGACACCCAGGACACCACCGGCACCGT
>JBJEYS010000082.1:0-2485 GCA_051886995.1 Oscillospiraceae bacterium | reverse complement strand
CAGCTCCTCCGCCTGGGCGGGGGAAATGCCGCTGTTGGTATCGGTGACGATGGCGATGTTCTGCTCCATGTACGGTCCTCCTCGTCGCTGTGTGCTGCCGCGCGCCCGTTCCCGGCCCGTCCGGCCGGGAGACGCCGTGGCATACTCCCACTCATATCAATGATATACAAAACTTTCTTCCGAATGCAAATTGGGAAGTTGGTGAACTTCTCCTAAATTCGCACAAATCGACAAGATTCCCCCAAATTTGCGCAAATGCCCAAAAATGTCCTAAAAAAAGCGGCTCCTCCTTCCGGAGGAACCGCGTGTGTTATTCGCTTTTGTACTTTTCGATCAGGGCCCGCAGGTTGTCCTCAAAAATGCGGCCCACCGGGTCCACCCATGCGTCAATGTCCCCCTCCATGCGGTTCCATAAATATTTCAGGAAGAACCCCAGGAAGGAGTAGCTGTTGTACTCCACGAATTCGTGCAGCACCTCTTCCGGGATCGCCACGCCGTCCGCCGCCCGGCGGACCAGCTCGTAGTAGGTGTCGTCCGTGGATTCAAAGACGTACCGCTCCAGCCGCTCCCGGGACAGGGAGTTGAACAGGTGGTAGACCAGGTCGGAGTTGGCCTTCATGTCCCGCAGCAGCGTTTTCAGCCCGTCCTGCCAGCGCTCGCCCCGGTACAGCTCGGACATATACTCGTCCTGGATGGTGTGGATCCAGGTGTCCAGCAGGTCGTAAATGTCCCGGTAGTGGTAATAAAAGGTGTTGGAGCTGATCTCACATTTCGCCACCAGCGCGGAGACGGTGATCTTGTCAAACGGCTGCTTGCGCAGCATCTCCTGAAAGGTGTGGAGGATGGCTTTTTGGGTGTGTTGCGACATCAGGCGCTCTCCTTTAAAAACGGTCCGCTTGCGCGGCGCAGAAGTCCGACTGCGATCCCTTGAATTATATCAATTTCCCCTGAAAATGTCAATTTTGCCGGGGGGACGAAAAAGCCCCCCGCCGAACGGACGGGGGGCCTTCGTCAGATTCAGTCCAGGGAGGCCAGCAGCGCGCTGTACTTCTCCTCGTAGTGCTCCAGCCAGCCGCGGTATTCCTCGTGGTTGTCCTGCTTGATGCTGCGCAGGTAGTCGTGGGACTGGAGGGTGCTGTCCGACGCCTCCAGCACCGCCACGGCGATGTTGGAGCAGTGGTCGGCCACGCGCTCGAAATTGTTGATGCAGTCGTTGAAGATGAAGCCCAGCTCCAGGGTGCAGATGCCCGCCTGGACCCGCTGGATGTGCCGCACCTTCAGATCCTCGGTCAGCGCGTCGATGACCTCCTCCAGCGGCTCCACCTTGCGGGCCGTGGCCAGGTCGTTTTTCTCCAGGGCGGTCTGGGTCAGGCCGGCGATCTCGCACAAAGCGTCGATGCACACCTGCAGCTCCCCGGCGGCCTGCTCGGAGAAGGAGGCGTGCTTGCGGGCCATCTCCTCCGCCAGCTCCGCCAGGTTCACCGCGTGGTCGGACACCCGCTCCACGTTGCTCAGACAGTGCAGGTACTTGGCGGTCTCCCGGGTCTCCTTGTCGGTCAGCGCCTTGGTGTTCAGCCGCACCAGGTAGGCCCCCAGACGGTCCTCGTACCGGTCCACCCGGTCCTCCCGCCGCATGACCTTGTCATACTTCTCCTGGCTGAAGGTGTGCAGCAGCTCGATGGACTTGCTCAGGTTCTTGAAGGCGGCGGCCGTCATGCGCTCCATGGTCTTGCCGCTCTGCTCCAGGGCCAGGGAGGGGTAGTTCAGGAAGCGCTCGTCCAGCAGGTTCTCCTCGAACTCCTCGTCCTCGTCGGCCTTCTTCTCCTTGATGGTGGCCACGGCCAGCTTCTCCAGCACCTTGGCGAAGGGGGCCAGGATGACGGTGGCCGCCACCTTGTACACCGTGTTGATGACCGCGATGCCCAGGCTGGTGGCGGTGGCGGACATGAAGTCAAAGCCCACCACGGCGTGGATGATATAAAAGGGGACCATCAGGATCAGGGAGCCCGCGATGTTGAAGTACAGGTACACAAAGGCGGCCCGCTTGCCGTTCACGTTGGCGCCGATGGCGCTGAGCAGCACCGGCACGCAGGCGCCGATGCACATACCCAGCACCATGGGGATGGCCAGATGGTAGCTGATGACGCCGGTGACCGACAGGGCCTGCAGAATGCCGATGGAGGCCGAGCAGCTCTGGATCACGGCGGTGACCGCGATGCCCACCACCATGGCCACGAAGGGGTTGGACACGGCGGCGATGAAGTTCAGGAAGCCCTCGCTCTGCTTCAGGGGGGCCATGGCGGCGCTCATGGTCTGCATCCCGCTCATCAGCACCGAGAAGGCCAGCAGGATCATGCCCACGTTCTTCTGCGTGGAGCCCTTGCAGAAAAAGTACAGGAGGATGCCGATGAAGGCGATCAGGGCGAACACGGTGGCCGAGGAGAAGCCGCCGCTGCCCTCCACCCCGGCCAGGGTCAGGATCCAG
>JBJEYS010000081.1:0-2516 GCA_051886995.1 Oscillospiraceae bacterium | reverse complement strand
ATGTATGACGCGGGCGTGCAGGCCATGGCGGGGTGCCCCATCATTCTGTGGTCCATCGACCCGGAGGACTGGGGGGACAAGAACACCGCCCGGGAGGTAAACCAGATCGTCAGCGAGGCCCAGGACGGCTCCATCATCCTGCTGCACGACATCTACCCGGAGAGCGTGGCGGCCGCCCTGCAGGTGGTGGACGAGCTGCACGCTCAGGGCTACCTGTTCGTCACCATCGACGAGCTGTTCGCCGAGCGGGGCATCGAGCTCCAAAACGGCGAGGTCTACTGGAACGCGTATCCGTAAAAAACAGCCGGGAGCATTGCTCCCGGCTGTTCTGCGTCTCTATATCAGGCCTTGGCCCGCAGGGCTTCCGCGTCCCGGCGCTGTTGGGCCTCATCTTCGTCCTCCGGCGCGTCCAGGACGATGCCGTGGGGCTTTTTCTTTCCGGTGGCGTGGTCGATGGTCACGAAGGTCAGGCAGCCGTCCACCGCCTTTTTGCCGGTCAGCTCGCTGACCACGTCCACATGGACCATCAGGCTGGTGGTGCCCACATGGACCACCCGGGCGGTGAAGCGCACGATGTCGCCGCAGTTGACGGGGGACGAGAAGGACATGCCGTGGATGTTGCGGCAGACGATCTCGCTGGGGTCGCCGTGCTCGCAGGCGGCGCAGGCGAAGGCGGCCTCCACGAACCAGGAGGCCGTGCGGGCGGCGAACAGGGTGCCGTGGTGGTTCAGGTCCTCGCTTTTGACCAGGTGGGTGGTGTAATACTTTCTCATACTTTTTTCCTCCTTGACAGGTAGGTTGTCGCGGCTGTGCCGCGGTGAGGAAAGTGTAGCACGCCGGACGGAAAAAGTCACCCGGTTTTGCGGTAAAATTTATGACCCGACGCCCCTTTACAGGCGCCGGGTCACGGCTCTCATGTGATTTTTCCCAGTTCCTTCGCCAGTTCCATCAGCGCGCGGTTGCGCTCGTTCATGGCCCCGAAGGTTTGCAGGGGACAGAGCACCTGCTCGCAGGAGCGTATGCACTCCACGGCCTTTTCAAAGGCCCCGTCACTGATGGGCTCAAAGGGCCGCTCCGTGACGACCTGCGCGGCCAGGGCCTTCGCCACCGCGTAGTCCAGGTCGTTTTCGTGGAGCACCCCCGCGGCGAAGGGCACCCCCTGCCGCTGGAGCCGCCGGTACACCGGGATGCCGCTGCCCCCGCCGCCGATGACGAACACCCGGGGCGCGCCCCCAATGCGCTCCAGCTCCAGACAGCCGAAGTCGGCGTTGTAGCTGCCCTTCTCCGCGCCGTACAGCTCCATGATGTAGTCGGAGGTGAAGATCTCCTCGGGCGGGCCGTAGCGCTCAATGGCGTCGTTGTGGACGCAGATGACGAAGTCGGAAACCTTCTGGGCCAGGTCCAGCTCGTGCAGGGACATGATGACCGCCAGCTGCCGCTGGCGCACCATGTCCTTCAGAATGGACAGCAGCTCCAGCTTGTGGCGGATGTCCAGGAAGGAGGTGGGCTCGTCCAGCACGATGACCTCCGGCTCCTGGCACAGGGCCCGGGCCAGCAGGATGCGCTGGCGCTGCCCGTCGCTGACGGCGGAGAAGTCCCGGTCGGCCAGGTCCAGGGCGTGGACCAGCTCCAGGGACGCTCGCACCTTCGCCCGGTCCTCCTCATTCAGGATGCCCAGCCGCCCGGTGTAGGGGTAGCGCCCGGTGCTGACCACATCCCAGCAGGTCATGAGCTCCGGGCGCACGCGCTCGGTCATCAGCACGGACAGGCGGCGGGCCACTTCACGCTCGGTCATCCGGGCCATGGCCTGTCCGTCCAGATACACCGTGCCGTGGATCAGGCTCAGCTGCTTGATGAGACTCTTTAAAATCGTGGACTTGCCCGAGCCGTTGGGGCCGATCAGGGTCAGGATCTCCCCCCGGCGCACGTGCAGGTCGATGTGCTCGATCAGGGCCTTTCCGCCGTAGCCCACGGCCATGTTGTCGGTGTACACATAAGAATCGTTCATAGGCCATCTCCTACGAATCGGCGCCGCTGCGCCGGGAGATCATCATATAGATCACGATGGGCGCGCCGAACACCGCCGTGACCGAGCTGATGCTCAGCTCCGTGGGGGCGAAGACGGTGCGGGCGATCAGGTCGCAGAACAGGCAGAACACCGCGCCGCCCAGAAAGCAGGCCGGGATGATCAGAATGGGCTTGGCCGTGCGGAACAGGTTCTTGACCAGGTGGGGCACGGCGATGCCCACAAAGGAGATGGGCCCGGCAAAGGCGGTGACGCAGGCGGACAGGACGCTGGACAGCAGGATCAGCGCCACCCGGAAGGCCTTGATGTTCACGCCCATGTTCTGGGCGTATACCTCGCCCATCTGGTAGGCGCCGATGGGCTTGGACAACAGGAAGGTCAGCACCAGGGCCGCGCCCACCACCGCCGTCATGACCGCCACATTGCTCCAGGAGATGCCGGAAAAGCTGCCCAGGGACCAGTTGTGCAGGTTCACGATGTTGGAATCGTC
>JBJEYS010000080.1:0-2518 GCA_051886995.1 Oscillospiraceae bacterium | reverse complement strand
TGGTAAAAAAGGAATTCCCCGAAGAATATGCCTTTCTCATGGGCCTGCCCGTGATTCTGGAGAGCGAGCACTATATTTTCGTCCACGGGGGCATTCCCGGTGAGGACAGCCTGCAAGCCCCCAACGGCCTGCAGGACTGGGCTTGTATGAAGAACGATGACTTTCTCCACCAGGGCCATTCCTTCCGCAGCAAGTGGTGCATCGTGGGCCACTGGCCCGCCACCCTCTACCGGAAAAGCTGGCCCTGCGCCAACCCGTTGGTCAGCGCGGGGCAGCAGATCGTCTCCATCGACGGCGGCTGCGTCATCAAGCGGGACGGACAGCTCAACGCCCTGCGTCTGCCTCCGGTGCCCGCCGCCGACCGCTTTACCTGGACGGCCTTTGACTCCCTTCCCACGGCCACGGCCCAGGATGCACAGTCCCCCTCCGAGCACTCCATCAACATCCACTTTGGAGACAACGCACTGGAGATCCTGGATCGGGGCACGGAATTCTGCACCTGTCTTCACCTGTCCTCCCGGCGGAAGATCGACATTCTGACCCGGGACATCTGGGAGACCGACCGCGGCGTTTTCTGCGAAGACTCCACCAATTATTTGCTTCCCGTGCAGCCGGGCGATACCCTGTCCGTGATCCAGAAGACCAGCCGGGGCTGGCTGGTCAAGAAGGACGGCGTCACCGGCTGGTATACCGGAAAACTGATTTGGAGGGACTAACCATGAAAAAAGTAAAGATCGATCCCGGCGTGTGCGGCTTTATCACCAGCGTCCAGGCGGTGAGCGACCCCGAGGAGGGCACCGTCACCCTGAAGGTGGCCTCCGGCTGCGCGGCCATCCGCACCCTGATGGAACAGGCCGGAGACACCTTTGACGCCTACGAGCTCTGCCTGACCCGGCCGGGCGCCGGCCCCCTGTATGAGCGGGCGGCCGACTTTTTCCCTGTCCACGCCAGCTGCCCCGTCCTTGCGGGCATTCTGAAATGCGCCGAGGCGGAGGCCGGTCTGGCCCTGCCCCGGAACGTCTCCATTACCTTCGAGGAGTGAACGCTTTGCGCATACGCCTGCTGGCCGCGGCCGCGGCTCTCGTCCTGCTGCTCACCGGCTGCACCGGCGAGACGATTCAGACGCCCGAGACGCCGGAGCCTTCTCCGACCCCCACGGACGCGCCGGAGCAGACGGATTTTACCCTTCCGTATTACCCCGGCGCCTCCCTGCATCCCATTACGGGGAACAGCCGCGCCAATCTGGTAGTGGCCAGCCTGGTCTATCAGGGCCTGTTTGAGCTGGACAACACCTTTACCCCCCACGGGGTGCTTTGCTCCGAATACTCCGTGTCGGAGGATGCTCTGACATGGACATTCACGCTGACCGACGCCGCCTTTTCCGACGGAACGGGCGTGACCGCCGCCGACGTGGTCTCCTCCCTGGAACTGGCCCGCGGCAGTGAGCTCTACTCCGGGCGGCTGGCAGAGGTGCAGCGCATCGAGGCGGTCGGGGAGAAGACCCTGACGGTCACCCTGACCCGACCCAACGGCGCCCTGCCCGCCCTGCTGGACATCCCGGTGGTCCGGGACGGCGGGGACGGCTCCCTGCCCCTGGGTACCGGCCCCTACGCTTTTGTGGAGGACAGCGGCCCCCTGCGTCTGGCCCGGCAGGACTCCGCCCCCGACACTGTGCCGGAGGAGATCTCCCTGCTCTCCATCGAGGGGGCGGACGACCTGATCTACGCCTTTGATGCCGGGGAGGTCTCCCTGGTGGTCAGCGACCTGACCGGCTCCAACGCCCTGGGCTATTCCTCCGGGTACGAGGAGTTCAGCTACCCCACCACGACCATGCTCTATGTGGGCTTTCAAGCCAAAAGCGGCCCCTGCCGGGACGCGCTGGTACGCCAGGCCGTTTCCCGGAGCTTTGACCGGGACAGCGTGACCGTCTCCCTGCTGGCCGGCCACGGCGCGGCTACCTGCCTGCCCTTCTCCCCCCGCTCGGGCCTGTACAGCGCCGCCTATGAGCGCTCCGGCGCATACGACCCCGCCGCGGCGGCGGAGCTGCTGGCCCAGGCGGGCTATGCCGCAGGGGAAGACGGACGGCTGTACAAGGGCAGGACCGCCCTGTCGCTGACCTTCCTGGTCAATACAGATAATTCCTTTAAGCTGACCATTGCCGAATATCTGGCCGAACAGCTGAACGGCCTGGGCGTTTCCGTGGAGCTGAAAAAGCTGGCCTGGGACGACTATCTGGCCGCTCTGGAGGCCGGGAACTTCGACCTGTACCTGGGCGAGGTCACGCTGACGGCCGACTTCGACCTGGCCCCGCTGCTGGGGCAGAACGGCGCGCTCAATTACGGCGGCTATGCCGGGGCCGAGACCGACGCCCTGCTGGAGCAGCTGCGCGGGGCCCAGGGAAGCGCGCGGTCTCAGGCCGCCGCGGCCCTGCTGGACCAGTTTCAGGCGGACGCGCCGCTGGCTCCCCTCTGCTTCAAGAACCACTCCGTTCTGACGCAGTGGCGGGCGGTGTCCGGGC
>JBJEYS010000079.1:0-2525 GCA_051886995.1 Oscillospiraceae bacterium | reverse complement strand
AAGGCCAGGCACATGCCGTGGTGGGGACGGATCCTCATGCCAGCTTCAGGATCTTGCTCAGCCGGCGGCTGAGCAGAAGGGCCAGGGCGATCTTGACCAGGTCGGGGATAATGTAGGGGATCACGCACCAGCCCAGGGCGGTGCCCAGACCCACCGCGCCCGCGTTGCGGGCGTAGACCACCATGAACCAGGCGGTGCCGAAGGCGTAACAGACGAGCAGGCCCAGCACCATGGACACCGCCAGCACCCAGATCTTCTTGCCCAGAAGGGCCTCCATCAGCCACATGACCAGGGCGGTAAACAGAAAGCCGATGATGTAGCCGCCGGTGTTGCCCAGCAGAATGCCCAGGCCGCCGGTGAAGCCGGCAAAGACCGGCACGCCGACAGCGCCCAGCAAGATGTAGACCAGAACGGCCAGTGTTCCCCGCTTCCCGCCCAGAACGCCTACCGCCAGAAAGACCGCAAAGGTCTGCAGAGTATACGGTACCTGCAGAATGGGAATCGAGATCCAGGAACAAACGGCCATCAAAACCGCGAACAGAGCGATGTACACCAGATCCCGGGTTCTTTGTTTTGCCATGGGAAATCCCTCCAAAAGAAAAATAGTAAACCAAATATAGCACTTGGTTTACTATTTTGTCAACCGTTATTTCGACGGGTTTACCATTCGATCCCTTCCCGGGCGTTGACACCCTTGTCAAAGGGGTGCTTGATCTTGCGCATTTCGGTGATATAATCCGCCCGTTCCTGCAGTTCGGGCGCCGGGTCACGGCCGGTGATGACCACCTCCAAATTCTCCGGGCGGCTGTCCAGGAAGGCGAGCACATCCTCCAGGGGCACCATGCCGGTGGTAATGGCGCCGCAGAGCTCATCCAGCACCAGCAGGTCGCTGTCCCGGCCGGCCTCCGCCGCCTGGGCAAAGGCGGCGGTCATCTGGGTGCGGGCCTGCGCCTTTTCCTGCTCATCCATGGCGAAGATGAATTTGATGGTCTCGGGCACGGGAAGGCAGTTTACCGTGGGCAGGTTTTCCAGCACCGCCCGCTCTCCGCTGTTGTTCCCCTTCAAAAACTGGGCCACCACGACCTTGCGTCCGTGTCCGGCGGCCCGCACTGCCAGCCCCATGGCGCAGGTGGTCTTGCCCTTGCCGTCTCCGCAGTAGATGTGAACCATACTTGCTGTCTCCTTCATTTTTGTTTATAATATATTATATTTATTTTGCTGTCAGTCTACAATGCTTTTGAAAAAAAGTCAATGAAGCTGGCGCCCGGACCGGGCAAACTACCAATGGAGGTGTGCGCGATGTGTACAGCAGTATCCTATCAGACCAAAGACCACTACTTTGGCCGCAATTTTGACCTGGAGTATTCCTACCATGAGACGGTGACAGTGACGCCCCGGAATTATCCGTTCCACTTCCGGCGCGCCGGCAGCCTGGAGCACCACTATGCCCTGATCGGCGTGGCCTATGTGGTGGACAACTGCCCGCTCTACTACGACGCCACCAACGAGAAAGGCCTGAGCATGGCCGGGCTGAATTTCCCCGGCAACGCGGACTACAAGCCGGAGGCCGCGGGCAAGGACAACGTGGCCCCCTTTGAGTTCATCCCCTGGGTCCTGGGCCAGTGCGCCGACCTGACGGAGGCCCGGGCCCTGTTGGCGCGGCTGAACCTGCTGGATCTCTCCTTCAACGAGCAGCTCCCCCTGGCCCCGCTGCACTGGATGATCTGCGACAAGAGCGGCTCCCTGACCGTGGAGTGCGTCAAGGAGGGGCTGCGGGTCTACGACAACCCGGTGAACGTGCTGACCAACAACCCGCCCTTCGACGTGATGCTGTTCCAGCTGAACAACTATATGGCCCTGTCCAACCAGCCGCCGGTCAACCGCTTCTGCCCGGAGCTGGACCTGACCAAGTACAGCCGGGGCATGGGCGGTCTGGGCCTGCCCGGCGACCTGTCCTCCGCCTCCCGCTTCGTCAAGGCGGCGTTTACCCGGCTGAACTCGGTCTCCGGGGACAGCGAGTCGGAGAGCATCAGCCAGTTCTTCCACATCCTGAGCAGCGTGGAGCAGCAGCGCGGCTGCGTGCAGATGGAGGACGGACGCTATGAGGTCACGATCTATTCATCCTGCTGCAACACCGACAAGGGCATCTACTATTACACCACCTACGAGAACAGCCAGATCACCGCTGTGGATATGAACCGGGAAGATCTGGACGGCAGCGCCCTGGTCAGCTACCCGCTGATCGAGGGCCAGCAGATCCGAATGCAGAACTGAACAAAGAGGACTCGGACCGGGCCGTAAAAGCGCCCATCCGGGTCCTCTTTTTAAGTTTCATAGCAAAGATCGCATTGGTCGGAAATCTGATACGCCGAAAAGTATTGCTCCTCCAGCGGGATCCATTTGGCGCGGAAGATCTCGGCGCCCTGCGGGCCGTTGCGCACCGTGATGCGCCGCAGCTGCTCCTCCGGCGGCACGGTCAGGAAGACCCGGAGATCGTACCAGGGCCAGAGGGCGCTGTGGCAGGC
>JBJEYS010000078.1:0-2534 GCA_051886995.1 Oscillospiraceae bacterium | reverse complement strand
CACCCCAACGGCAAGGTGCTGTACTGCACCCTGTGCGGCCTGAACCTGATCGTGGTCTGCCGCATCGACGAAAACGGCGTGCCCCGTCCGGTGCAGCGCATCAACAGCCGGGGCAATCTGCCCCGGGGCATCGCCCTGTCCCCCGACGGGCGGTTCCTGCTGTCCGGCAACATGGTGTCCGGCGACATTACCACCTTTGCCGTGGACGAAGAGGGCCTGCTGACCGATACGGGCAAGACCTATCAGGCGGTCTCGCCCTCCGCGATCCGTTTTTTGACAGTTGAAGATTGAAAAGGAGTACATCATGAGCTATCTGACCAAACAGAAACTGAATAAAGTGGAAGAACTGATGCCCCTGGCGAAATACTACAACAACTATCCCATGCACGACCTGCCCCAGGAGGTCAAGGCCGTGATCTTTGGCCACCCCATGAACTGGGAGGACGCCATTCCCGCCGAGAAGTTTCTGGACTGGCTGCTGCCCAAGGGGGAGTACAACGACCACGAGAATGGCTACTGCATGTTCCCCGACGGCTCCGGGTACATCGCCACCTATATGCCCATTCCCGAGGACGTGGACGTGAAAAAACTGTTCTGGTACCTGAACTGGCTGAATGTCCACCCCAAGAGCCAGCCTGCCGGCACCGGCAACCTGCGCTACAAAATCTGGAACCCCGCTGACCACTGGGATCACTATTTCATCAACTGGCAGGACAAGTCCGAGGGTGTGCACACCACCGAGAGCCTGGATCTGGGCGAGGGCGACCGCCAGTACGACACCATCCGCCACTCCTTCAACCTGCGGGAGTACGGCCTGACCCAGGAGCGCATCGATGAACTGAAGGCCTCCGGCCTGAATGTGAACGAGACCTCCGACTGGGAGAGCTTTGACGAGGCGGGCTGCCACCTGACCCTGGGGCAGATCCGCCCCCGCCCGGAGGGCGGCTGGGAGCGCCGCAGCGTGGAGTGGATCGGCTGGCGGCCCAAGGACGGGAAGATTGTGCGGGAGGAGCGCACCAAGTGCGACGAGGCCTATCTGCGCAAGGTGGCCTACCACACCCTGATCGAGTGGTATCACCTGATGACCTTTATCAATGATCTGTATGAGGAGTACCACGACCTGCCCATCGACGCCGATTGATCCGTTTACACCGCACCGTGAAAAGGAGAACGAAGATGAAGCCCAATCATAACCTGTCGGATGAATTTCTGAACAGCGGTTATCGGAAATATTTCGATCTGGCTTACGGAAACGTGTCGAACGACCAGAAGCTAGATCTATGGCTGCCCGACGAACCCGCATCCGGGCCGTACCCGGTCATCCTGTATTTCCACGGCGGCGGTTTTCGCGGGGGCGCCAAACGGGAAAACCAGAGTGAACCGGCCCTGCGTGCGCTGGAACGGGGGTACGCGGTGGCCGATGTGGACTACCGCAAGAGCGGGGAGGCCATTTTCCCGGCCATGCTGCAGGATGCCAAGGCCGCCGTGCGCTTTCTGCGGGCGAACGCCGCACAATATGACCTGGACGGCGCCCGGTTTGCCGCCTGGGGCGCCTCCTGCGGCGGCTGGATCGTCAGCATGCTGGGCGTGACCTCAGGCCGGACGGAGTTTGACGAAGCGGGGCGGACAAACCCGGAGCAAAGCGACGCCGTCCAGGCCGTGGTGGACTGGTGCGGCCCCTGCGGAAATTTTCTGCTGACGGACCCCGACTTGGAGGAAAGCGGCGTGGGCGAGCCGAATCACACCGCGGCGGACTCCATGGAGGGCCTGTTTATGGGCGGTTGCCTGACCGAAATGCCGGAGCGCTGCCGCCTGGCCGCGCCGGGTACCTATGTCTGTTCTGATATGCCGCCCGTTCTGATCGTGCACGGCAAGCTGGACCCGGTGGTGGCGGTGCAGCAGTCCCGACGGTTTTATGAGGAGATCGTGCGCGCCGCCGGGGCGGATCGGGTGGAGTACCGCGAGCTGGAGGGAGTGGGCCATCACAGTAAACCCTGGAATGATGATCCCGCCATCGCGAAGATCACGATGGATTTCCTGGAGCGTGCCGTAAAGTAAAGCGGGGCTAAGGGAACGATTTCTATATGCCGTGCTTTGAGATCTCGGATCGGTAATGAAACAGCCTGTATGGGAAAAAGTAAGTTTCCATACAGGCTGTTTTACTTTAACCACAAAATCTCTGATTGTAAACTTAGCCTGCGTGGCGTCAAAATAGCCCGGCAAATTGTGTCACAAAATGGGCGCTGCTTCTCTTGACAACGGGAATGGGCTCAATTATAATAAAAATAATTTTTCCAAGCCTTTTACCCTACGGGACAAGCGGTCCTATGGATAATTGGCCGAAGCACGGGCTCGCCCGTATGCTTCCGAAGTCAATGCTGGAAACGGCGCGGCTCTCCGAATTTGAGAAGGAAAAATGCGATTGGATATATACTGGAAGCGGCGTGTGCGTCTGCGCCTGCTGATTCTGGATCTTGATCGTCTGTTCCGACTTACACGGAGTCGAAACAGGCGTTTTTATTTTTGGAGGAAAA
>JBJEYS010000077.1:0-2565 GCA_051886995.1 Oscillospiraceae bacterium | reverse complement strand
GGCGGACAATGACCTCAATGTGCTTGTCGTTGATGTCAACGCCCTGCTGACGGTAGGGCTTCTGCACTTCCTGGATCAGGTAGTTGTGGACCGCGTCCACGCCCCGGATGCGCAGCACCTCGTGGGGAGACAGGGCGCCGTCGGTCATCATGTCGCCCTTGGTCACGGTGTCGCCGTCCTTCACGCGCAGGCCGGCGTTGGTGGGAATGGCGTAGGTGACCACCTCGCCGTCGTCGGCGGTGATGGTGACGTTGAGGATGTTGGAGCGCTTGGAGTCCTCGACAGTGACCTTGCCGCTGATCTCTGCCAGCTGGGCCATCTTCTTGGGCTTGCGGGCCTCGAACAGCTCCTCGACACGGGGAAGACCCTGGGTAATATCGCCGCCGGCAACGCCGCCGGTGTGGAAGGTACGCATGGTCAGCTGCGTGCCGGGCTCGCCGATGGACTGGGCTGCGATGATACCAACGGCCTCGCCCTCGCCCACGGGCTCGCCGATGGCCAGGTTGATGCCGTAGCACTTGGAGCACACGCCGTTGCGGGCCTTACAGGTCAGCACGGAGCGGATCCGGACCTCGTGGATATCGTGGTCCTCCAGCAGCTTGGCGTCGTCCGCGGTCATCATGCGCTCGTGGGAAACCAGCACCTCGCCGGTGGCGGGATCGACCACGTCGTGCAGCGGATAGCGGCCCTTGATGCGCTCGGCAAAGGTCTCGATGACCTGGCCGTTCTCGGCGATCTCGGAGACGGTGATGCCATCGGTGGTGCCGCAGTCCTCCTCCCGGATGATGACGGAGGAGGAGACGTCCACCAGACGGCGGGTCAGGTAACCGGAGTCGGCGGTACGCAGAGCGGTATCGGCCAGGCCCTTACGGGCGCCTCGGGAGGAGATGAAGTACTCCAGCACGGACAGGCCCTCACGGAAGTTTGCCTTGATGGGGATCTCGATGGTGCGGCCGGAGGTGTCGGCCATCAGACCGCGCATGCCGGCCAGCTGACGAATCTGGGCGGTAGAACCACGGGCGCCGGAATCAGCCATCATCCAGATAGGATTGTAGCGGTCCAGGCCCTTCATCAGGGCGTCGGTCACGTCCTTGGTGGTCTTTTCCCAAGCTTCCACCACCAGGCGGTAGCGTTCGTCATTGGTCAGGAAGCCGCGCTTGTACTGGCGCTCGATCTTGACGATCTCCTGCTCGGTGGCAGCGATCAGTTCCTTCTTCTCCTCGGGCACCGTCATGTCGCTGATGGAGACGGTCAGAGCGCCGCGGGTGGAGAACTTGTAGCCCTTGGCCTTAATGGTGTCCAGCACCTCGGCGGACATGGTGAAGCCGTGCTTGACGATACACTTGTCGATGATCTTGCCCAGCTGCTTCTTGCCGGTGACGAAGTTGATCTCGGGCTCGAACATCTCCTCGGGGTCTTCGCGGTTGACGAAGCCCAGGTCCTGGGGGATGCCCTCGTTGAAGATCAGGCGGCCCACGGTGGTGCGCACCAGCTTGTGGCGCTGCTCGCCGTCGACCTCGGCATAGCGGCGGACCAGGATGGGGGTGTGCAGATCCAGTTCACCCTCGTCATAGGCCAGGCGGGCCTCGGTGTCATCCGAGAAGACGTGCAGGCACTCCCGGGGCAGCTCACCGTCGGGGGTATCGGCGCAGATGCCGGCGTAGGTGGGAATGTCGTCCAGGCTGCCGGGGTTCTTAACCCAGATATAGGAATTGGGCGCGATCGTGCCCTCGGCCAGAGCGGCCTTGACCGCAGCCACGTCGTCGTAGGTCTCCTCGGCGGTGTGGTCGGGATAGCGCTCGTAGGTCAGGTAGTAGGAGCCCAGGACCATGTCCTGGGTGGGCACGGTGACGGGGCCGCCGTCCTGGGGACGCAGCAGGTTGTTGGCCGACAGCATCAGGATGCGGGCCTCGGTCTGGGCCTCGGCGGACAGGGGCACGTGAACGGCCATCTGGTCACCGTCAAAGTCGGCGTTAAAGGCGGTACAAACCAGGGGGTGCAGCTTGATGGCGCGGCCTTCCACCAGGACCGGCTCGAAGGCCTGGATGCCCAGACGGTGCAGCGTGGGGGCGCGGTTCAGCATGACGGGGTGGTCCTTGATGACGAAGTCCAGGGCGTCCCACACCTCGGTGCGGCCCTTATCCACCATCTTCTTGGCGGACTTGATGTTGTTGGCAAAGCCGTCTTCCACCAGCTTCTTCATGACGAAGGGGCGGAACAGCTCAATGGCCATCTCCTTGGGCAGGCCGCACTGGTAGATCTTCAGCTCGGGGCCGACCACGATAACGGAACGGCCGGAGTAGTCGACACGCTTGCCCAGCAGGTTCTGACGGAACCGGCCCTGCTTGCCCTTGAGCATATCGGACAGGGACTTCAGCGCGCGGTTGTTGGCGCCGGTGACAGCGCGGCCGCGGCGGCCGTTGTCGATCAGGGCGTCCACAGCCTCCTGCAGCATGCGCTTCTCGTTGCGGACAATGATGTCAGGCGCGTTGAGCTGGATCAGGCGCTTCAGGCGGTTGTTGCGGTTGATGACCCGGCGGTACAGGTCGTTCAGGTCGGAGGTGG
>JBJEYS010000076.1:0-2576 GCA_051886995.1 Oscillospiraceae bacterium | reverse complement strand
CCTACGCCGTCTCCGGCGGACTGAACAAGGTGCGCACCGAGACGGGCGGCTATGTTCTGTACACCAACGACTTCAGCCCCACTACCCAGCACACCAGTGCCGGGATCGATGTGATCCTGGCCCCGTCCACGGACAAACTGGGTCAGACGGTCTCTGTCGATCTGGATGTGGAGGAGACCGCGCCCCGGGAGCAGACGGGCGATGAAGATTCCGACCCCATCACCGGCTCTGCTGACCTGGACGCGGAGGATGTGACCCAGGGCGGCGAGACCGCCGGGCAGGTCCGGGACACCTTGGTGTACACCGATGAGCCCGTCATCGGCGGACGCATGTCCTGCACGGTGGTGCAGGTGCTCCAGTCCACCGGCTCCATCGAGATTCCCGAGGACTGCCTGATTCTTTCCATCAACAGCAAGGGCGATGAATGGCTGGTCAGCCAGCTCTCCTCCCTCCAAAGCGGCGACACGGTGGACATCGATATCACCTCCTCCGACGAGCGCTGGGAGAACGCCGTCACCGCCGTCGGCGGGCTGTATAAAATGGTAACGAACGGCGTGGTGGAATCCGGCCTGGAGACCACCCAGGCTCCCCGTACCGCCGTAGGGGTAAAAGCCGACGGTTCCGTCATCTTTTACACTGTGGACGGCCGCCAAAGCGGCTACAGCGTGGGCGCGTCCATGGAGCAGGTGGCCAAGCGTCTGGTGGAGCTGGGCTGTGTGGAGGCCATCTGTCTGGACGGCGGCGGCTCCACCACCCTGGGCGCCACCCTTCCCGGCGGGGACTCCTTCAGTGTTCTGAACCGACCCTCCGACGGCTCCCAGCGGGCGGTCAGCACCGCCCTGTTCCTGGTGGCCGATCAGACCGCGCCCGGGCAGGCCGAGCGGCTGGCCCTCTCCCCCAGCGACGCCATCCTTCTGTCGGGCGCCCAGCTCGAACTGTCCGCCGCCG
Source organism: Oscillospiraceae bacterium (assembly GCA_051886995.1). Lineage (GTDB taxonomy): Bacteria > Bacillota > Clostridia > Oscillospirales > Oscillospiraceae > JAJPXI01. Next base: position 1,628 of record JBJEYS010000076.1, on the reverse strand, counting down.
GTGTGGACGTCCTGGGCCAGACCGTGACCCGGTACAACGCCGGCCAGGTGACCTATGACCTGCCCCGCCAGGCGGGCTCCGTCACCGGAGAAATCCTGACTGCCGGGACCCGGTCCGGCACCTATACCCTGACGGCCCGCGCCGGCGCTCTGGAGGGCAGCGCCCTGATCACCGTGGTGTCCAACCCCGACCGGATCACCGTCCGGAACGAGGCCACTGGGGCTGCGCTGACCTCCCTGTCCCTGGAGCCGGGCGAAACGGTCGATCTGACGGTCTCGGCCATCTACCGCAACCTGACCCTGACCTGTCAGGATGAAAGCTTCACCTGGGGCGTCACCGAGGGCCTGGGGACCATCGACCAAAGCGGAACGCTGACCGCCGGCGAAACCAGCGGCACCGGTTCCGTGACCGTGTCCGTCGGCGAAACCACGGTCACCATCCCCCTGACCGTGGCGGGCCGGGTTGACACCGTCGAGAACTTTGAGGGCAACTTCCGGAACATGTCGGGCAGCCTGACCGCCCAAATCGAGCCGGAGCGGCGCTCGGTCTATGTGCGCTACGGCAGCCAGAGCGCCAAGGTGACCTACGACATGGGCGACGACGAGTTTGCCGCCTGCGGCGTCCCGCTGGAGCTTCAGGAGGAGGGCAAGTATCTTGCCCTGTGGGTATACGGAGACAGCTCGGGCAACACCCTGTCTGTCCCGGTGCGCACGGCGGACGGCAGTTCTGTTGAGCTGACGCTGGCCGTGCTCGACTTCAAGGGCTGGAAGCAGGTCGTCGTCTCCCTGCCCGGGGGTGCCGAGCAGATCCTGATGCTGCGCCTCTCTCCCACCGGCTCCACCCGCCAGGGCACCATCTGGCTGGACCAGGTGACCGTCTCCAACCAGGCCGATCCCGATACCACGGCCCCCACCGTCACCGTGGAGCTCTCCGGGGGCGCTGTGCGCGCCACTGTGCAGGACAACATAGACCGGTCTTTTGCGCAGGAGCAGCTCTCCGTGACTTATGACGGTCAGGCCCTGTCCTTTACCCAGAACGGCTCAACCCTGACAGCTACCCTTCCCGCGCAGGACGGTCTGGCCCACCGCGTCACCGTCACGGCCATCGACGCCTCGGGCAACATGGGCCGCGCTTCGTCGGATATTTCCGCCACCGCGGAGCGGGAACAGCCCTTCAGCGACATGGCGGACCACTGGGCAAAAGATTATGTCAACTACCTGTACGACCAGGGCATTTCCAACGGTCTGGCAGTGGGTGATCAATTTCAGTTCCTCCCGGATAAAAACATCACCCGGGGCGAGTTTGCCCTGATGGTCGCCCGCTGGCTGCGCCTGGATCTGACCGCGTACAGCAGCGTGGAGCTTCCCTTCGCGGATACGAGCGATATCCCTGACTGGTGTCTGGACGGTGTCAAGGCCATGTACGCCCTGGGCATCATGCAGGGCAGCGCCGAGAGCAGCGGCACCTACGCCTATGCCCAGCGGAGCATCACCCGTGCCGAGGCCATGACCATGCTGGGCCGCATCCAGCAAAAGGGCTACGCCGCGGCGGAACTGACCTTTGCTGACACCTCCGACATTCCCGCGTGGGCGGCGGACTATGTGGCCACTTTGGTGGCCCAGGGCGTG
>JBJEYS010000075.1:0-2579 GCA_051886995.1 Oscillospiraceae bacterium | reverse complement strand
CCATGGACAGGGACGTGGCGGTGGAGTCCATGACCTGCAGCCGCTGGGCCAGCACATCGCCATAGGTAATGGAGTCGTACTTGACGGCGGAGGGATCCACATGGGGGTCGGCGGAGTAGACGCCGTCGATATTCTTTGCCAGCAGGATCACGTCCGCGCCGATCTCGGCGGCACGGAGCACGGCAGCGGTGTCGGTGGAGAAGAAGGGGTTTCCGGTTCCGCATCCGAAAATGACCACACGCCCCTTTTCCAGGTGGCGGATGGCCCGGGAGCGGATGTACGGCTCGGCGATGGAGCGCATCTCGATGGCGGTCTGCACCCGCACATCTACGCCCTTCTGCTCCAGTACATCGGCCACAGCCAGGGCGTTGATGCTGGTGGCCAGCATGCCCATGTGGTCGGCACGGGTCCGCTCCATCCGGCCGCCTCCATCCTTGACGCCCCGCCAGAAGTTGCCGCCGCCGACGACCACACCGACCTGTACACCCTGCTCCACGCAGCGCTTGATGACATCACACACCTGCCCGATCACAGAAAAATCCAGCCCGCGGGAGGCTTCCCCCGCCAGAGCCTCGCCGCTGATTTTCAGCAGCACACGACGATATTTCGGCTGTTCCATTGTAAACACATCCCTTGCGTTTTCTTCATTCATACATGGAATATTATATAAAAAATTTACCCGTTTGCATAGGGGGTCAAAAAACTTTTTTCAAAATATTCATTTCCTTCGAAAGTGGATTGATTCCCCGCTCCTCGACAAAAGTCGTGCATTTTCTTCCAACCTATGTTAGAATATAACATCATTGAAAGGAAGGAAGTGTGTGTTCTGGCCATCAAGATCACCGCTGACAGCACCTGCGACCTGACGCCGGAGCTGCTGGAGCGCTATGACGTGGAGCTGATCCCTCTGTCCGTCGTCCTGGGGGACAAGGCCCTGAAGGACGGTCTGGAGATCACCCCCGATGACATTTTCCGGCATGTAGAGGCCACCGGGAGCCTGCCCTCCACCACGGCGGTCAGCGTGGGCGAATACCAGGAACATTTTGCCCGACTGTCCGCCCAATACGAGGCTGTCATCCACATTGACATCAGCGCGGAGTTCTCCAGCTGCTATCAGAATGCCTGCATCGCGGCGGAGGAGTTTGACAATGTGTATGTTGTGGATTCCCGCAACCTGTCCACCGGCCACGGCCATGTGGTGGTGGAGGCCGCTTTGGCCGCCCAGCGCGGCATGAGCGCCGCTGAGATCGTAGATTACCTGAACGATCTGGTAAACCGCGTAGAGGCCAGCTTTTTGCTGGACCAGCTGGACTACATGGTCAAGGGCGGCCGCTGCTCCGCCGTGACCATGCTGGGCGCCAACCTGCTGAAGCTCAAGCCCTGCATTGAAGTCAGTGACGGCAAGATGGGGGTCGTGAGAAAGTACCGGGGCTCTTTTGAGAAGTGCCTGCTCGCCTATGTGAAGGACAGGCTGGAGGGCCGGGAGGATCTGGTCTATGACCGCATCTTCATCACCTACTCCTCCGCCGCGCCTGAGACCGTTCAGGCCGTGCGGGAGGCAGTCTGCCAATACGCCCCCTTCACAGAGATCCTGGAGACCCGGGCGGGCTGCACCGTCACCTCCCACTGTGGTCCCAATACCCTGGGCATCCTGTTCATCCGAAGCAAATAAAACAAGACCTCTTATCCATCGACCGCCCGGCTTTTCCGGGCGGCCGCGCTTTTTCCCGGCACCGGTTCTTTCCCGGGATACCCCCTTGTAAATTTTTTTGATTGAAGTATAATATGGTATTAGCACTGAAAATGTAGAGAGAGGAAGTATCCTATGGAACGCATACAAATCGCCCGCATCTTCGCCGACCAGGAGTCCTTCGGCGGCCAGGCCGTCACTGTCATGGGCTGGGCCCGCACCATCCGCGACATGAAGACCTTCGGCTTCATTGAGCTGAACGACGGCTCCTGCTTCAAGAACCTGCAGGTGGTCATGGACGCCAACACTCTGGATAACTACAAGGAGATCACCGGCCAGAACGTGGGCGCCGCGCTGATCGTCACCGGCACCGTGGTGCTGACGCCCGAGGCCAAGCAGCCTTTGGAGATCAAGGCCGAATCCATCGCGGTGGAGGGTCCCTCCTCCCCCGAATACCCCCTGCAGAAGAAGCGCCACAGCGTGGAGTACCTGCGCACCATCCAGCACCTGCGCCCCCGCACCAACCTGTTCTCCGCCGCCTTCCGGGTGCGCTCCGTGGCCGCCCACGCCATTCACTGCTTCTTCCAGGACCGCGGCTTCGTCTACGTCCACACCCCCATCATCACCGCCTCCGACTGCGAGGGCGCCGGTGAGATGTTCCAGGTCACCACCTTGGATATGAACGATCCTCCCCGCCTGGAGGACGGCAGCGTGGACTGGTCCCAGGACTTCTTCGGCAAGAAGGCTAACCTGACCGTGTCCGGCCAGCTGAACTGTGAGAACTTCGCCATGGCCTTCGGTTCCGTGTACACCTTCGGCCCCACCTTCCGCGCTGAGAACTCCAACACCCAGCGCCATGCCGCCGAGTTCTGGATGATCGAGCCGGAGA
>JBJEYS010000074.1:0-10610 GCA_051886995.1 Oscillospiraceae bacterium | reverse complement strand
ACTGAGGGAGGACATGAAAATGAAAAAACTTCTTGCGCTACTACTCGTATTGGCTCTGTCCATGACGCTGCTGGCGGGCTGCGGCTCCAAGGAAAGCGGCGGTAAGGAATCCGACCCCGGCACTTCGAACTCCGGCGGTTCCGGTGTCGATTTGAGCGGCGATACCGGCGGCCATCTCGGCAGCGGCGAAGATGTCACCGGCACCGGCCCGCAGGAACTGACGATCGGCATTGGCAGCGACATCGGCTCCTTCTACCCCGGCGGCGCCGGCCAGGCCCCCGTGAAGGTCAAGCGCGTCATGTGCTATGAGACCCTGTTCTGGAAGGACCCCGAGGGCGAGCTGCACCCCCTGCTGGCCAAGAGCTATGAGAGCAAGGGCAACGGCACCTACTCCGTGGAGCTGTTTGACTACATCAAGGACAGCGAGGGCAACCACATGACCGCCTCCGACGTCATTTTCTCCATCGACGGCTACAAGATCGACGGTCAGAACTCCTCCACCTGGGCGACCATCACCGACTATCACACCACCGGCGATTATACCTTTGAGATCACCTTTGCTCCCGAGACCACCGGCCAGCTGAACGACTTCTTGACCCGTGTGCCCATCATCACCGAGGCGGCCTGGAACAACAGCCCCGATGAGATGGCCTCTTACCCCGTCGGCACCGCCGGCTACAGGCTGAATAAGGACGCCTCCGTTACCGGCTCCGTCTATGTGTTTGAGCGCCGTGACGATTACTGGCAGACCGACGAGCAGTACATCTGCGACCGCAACATGAACAACCTGGAGAAGCTGACCGTCAAGGTCATCCCCGACGTGTCCACTCTGGCCATCGAGCTGGAGAACGGCGGCATCGACTTCACCACCGAGATCTCCTCCAACGACTGGAGCCTGTTCATGGACGACAGTGGAAACACCAAGGACGGCTATATCAAGATGCTGGGCCAGAACAACGCTTTCGTCCACATGACCTTCAACTGCGGCGAGAACAGCCCCTGCCAGGACATCAAGCTGCGCCAGGCCATCGCCTACTGCATTGACGCCGCCGCCTGCGCGTACAAGGTGTACGGCAACGTCGGCCAGGTCTGCAACGCCCCCACCAACCCCAACCTGTCCGACTCCAGCCTGGACTTTGGCAGCGACGACTACTTCAACTTTGATGTGGAGAAGGCGAAGCAGCTGGTGGAGGAGTCTTCCTACAACGGCGAGACCCTGAAGATGCTGGTCCTGCCCAAGTCGACCATCTCTCCTTCGGTCGTGCTGATCCAGTCCTACTGCCTGCAGATCGGCGTGAAGATCGAGCCGCTGGAGTACGATATGGCTCAGTTCCGCAAGGTCCGCGTCGAGCCCACCGGCACCGAGTATGACATCGAGCTGCTGGGCGCCACCTCCGCCGACGACACCGTTTATGTCTCCGTGAAGGAACTGGACAACCGCGCTTACGGCAACGGCCTGGGCCGCCACTTTGTGGACGATCCCGAGCTGCAGGAGCTCTATGAGAAGTCCGGCGACGCCACCACCACCTCTCCCGAGATCATTCAGCAGCTGCTGGACCGCATCACCGAGAACGTCTACATCTACGGCCTGTACTACTGCCCCAGCCTGTTCTTCGGCAGTGACAAGATCATCAGCGGCACCGTCATCGCCTTTGACGACGCGATCTACCCCTCGTTCGTTGTGAATAACGGTTAACGGATCATTTTTGCACATTCCGCTTTTTGATCAGCATAAAAGAAGGAAGCATGTAAAAGACTCGTTCGGCTTCCGCCTCGGTGCGGGACCTCCTACCGAGGCGGGAGCCTTTTTACCTTAAGGCGGCCAGGGATCCACCCGCCGCAATTTGACCTGAGGAGGACACATATCCGGTATGATTAAATATGTGTTGAAGCGGCTGCTGCAGATCATCCCTGTGCTTCTGTGCGTCGCGATCGTGATCTTTACGATCATGTATTTTGCGCCGGGCGACCCGGTCATGCTGGCTATAGGTGACAACTATACCCCCGAGCGGTACGCTGAGGTCGCCGCACGGCTGGGATTGGACAAGGGATATTTCGGCCAGCTCTGGGATTTTCTGAAGTCCCTGTTCCTGCACTTTGACTTCGGCACCTCGTACATTCTGAAAACGGACATCAAGACCGAACTGTTTGCCCGTCTGCCCCGGACCGCGCTGATCGCGGCTGTCTGCTGCCTGCTGCAGGTCGTCATCGCGATCCCTCTGGGCATCACCGCCGCCACCCACCAGAACGGTCTGGTGGACCGGTTCTGTATCCTGCTTGCCATGGTCGGCATCTCCCTGCCCGGCTTCTGGGTGGGCATGATCCTGATCCTGATTTTTGCCGTGTACATCCCCATCCTCCCGTCCTCCGGCGTGGAGCACTGGTATTCCTACATCCTGCCCTGTGTGGCCAACGCACTGATGGGCGTGGGCAGTCTGACGCGGATGACCCGCTCCCAGATGCTGGAGGTCATCCGGTCCGACTATGTGGTGACCGCCCGGGCCAAGGGCGTGCCCGAGCGCACGATCCTCTACTCCCACGCGCTGCCCAACGCGCTGATCCCCATCGTCACCTTCGTCGGCACCCACTTCGGCCGTGCGTTGGGCGGCACCGTGGTCATTGAGACGCTGTTCGGCATCCCCGGCGTGGGCTACTACATTACCCAGGCCGTGCGCAACCGCGATTACCCCATCGTCCGCGGCGGCGTGACCCTGCTGGCTCTGCTGTTCTGCCTGGTCGTTCTGGCGGTGGATATCATCTATGCCTTTATCGACCCCAGGATCAAGGCTCAGTATGAGGGCAGCGGAAAGAAGAAAAAGAAGAAAACTGCGAAGGAGGTGGCCGCAAGTGTCTAAGAAAGCGAAGAATACCGCTGTTCTTGAGGCAGAGGAGAGCTACCTGCTGCGGGAAAGGACCTGGAAGGACACCACGTTTTTTACCGTTCTGAAGCAGTTTACCCGCAATAAGATGGCCCTGGTGGGCCTGGTCCTGATCCTGCTCCTGGTCCTGATGGGCGTGTTTGCCCCCCTGATCGCCCCCTATGATTATCAGGCGATCGACCCCATCCACGCCGACCAGGGGCCCAGCGCGGCCCACTGGTTCGGAACGGACACCTACGGACGCGACATCCTCTCCCGGATCATCTGGGGCGCCCGCTGCTCCCTGGGGATCGGCGTGGGAGCCAGCATCATCGGCGTGGTCATCGGCATCATCTTCGGCGCCATCGCCGGCTATTTCGGCGGCGTCGTCGAGACGGTGATCCTCCGCATCTGCGACGTGATCCAGTCCATTCCGAACATCCTCTTGTGCATCATCGTATCGCAGATGCTGGGCTCCGGCATCTTCCCCACCATGATCGCCCTGGCCATGTACAGCATCCCGGAGGTGGTCCGCATCCTCCGTTCCTCCATGCTCAGCCTGAGAGAGCAGGAATTCATTGAAGCGTCCCGGGCCATCAACTGCTCCAACCTGCGTATCCTGGTCTCCCATCTTCTGCCCAACAGCCTGTCTCCCGTGATTGTCAGCTTCTCGGTGGGCGTTGGCATGAAGATCATGAACTCCGCCGGACTGAGCTTCCTGGGCCTGGGCATCCAGGAGCCCACCGCGGAATGGGGCGCCATGATCTCCCTGGGCAAGAGCCAGCTGCGCTACCATCCCCATGAGGCGCTGTTCCCCGGCCTGTTCGTCGCCCTGGTCGTTCTGGCCTTCAACATCGTCGGCGACGGCCTGCGGGACTCGCTGGATCCCAAGCTGAGACGGTGACGGAGGAGGATAATCATGGAACACATTGATAAAAAGGGAGAACTCCTGCTGTCCGTCAAGGATATTGAAGTCCGCTATGAGACCAAGGATGAGATCGTGCAGGCGGTCAACGGCGTTTCCTTTGACCTGAACTACGGCGAGACCATCGGCCTGGTGGGTGAGACGGGCGCCGGAAAGACCACCATCGCCCGTTCCATCCTGCGCATCCTCCCCACGCCGCCCGCGAAATTCGTCAAGGGCCAGATCTTCTTTGACGGTCAGGACCTGTACGGACTGAAGGAAGAGGAGATGCGCAAGATCCGCGGAGGCCGGATCTCCATGGTCTTCCAGGACCCCATGACCGCCCTGAACCCGGTCAAGCGCGTGGGCTGGCAGATCGCCGAGGCCATCCGGTATCACGAAAATGTGACCAAGAAGCAGGCGAACGAGAAGGCCATCGAAATGCTGAAGCTGGTCGGCATCTCGCCCGACCGCTTCCGGGAGTATCCCCACCAGTTCTCCGGCGGTATGAAGCAGCGCGTGGTCCTCGCCATCGCCCTGGCCTGCAGCCCTGATCTTCTGATCGCGGATGAGCCGACCAGCGCCCTGGACGTGACCATTCAGGCGCAGGTGCTGGAGATGATCGAGGACCTTCAGCGCCAGAGAAACACCGCCATGATCCTGATCACCCACGACTTCGGTGTGGTGGCCAAGAGCTGCCACAAGGTCGCTGTGGTGTACGCGGGCGAGGTCATCGAGTACGGCACCATCAGGCAGGTTTTCGACCGCCCCATGCACCCGTACACCAAGGGCCTGTTTGACGCCATCCCCAAGATGACCACCGATGTGGACCGCCTGAGCCCCATTCTGGGCGCTCCGCCCGATCCCACCAACCTGCCCAGGGGCTGCAAGTTCCGGCCCCGCTGCAAGTATGCCACCGAGGCGTGCATGAACGCAGTCCCGTCCTATCAGATGGCGGACGGCCATCAGTGCAAGTGCTGCCTGTACGCCGGCGAGGCTGTGCCCGCGGACGCGGCTGAGAGCGAAAACGCGGCGCAGACCGCGGCCGTATGACCAAAATTTCCGGAAAGTGGAGAAACGATTATGGGTGTATTGTTAGAAGTGAAGCACTTAAAAAAGTACTTCCCGACCCCGAAGGGTCAGCTGCACGCCGTGGATGACGTCTCCTTCACCATTGAAGAGGGCAGCACGATGGGCGTTGTCGGCGAATCCGGCTGCGGTAAATCCACGCTGGGCCGTACCCTGATCCACCTGCTGGAAAGTACGGACGGCCAGATCCTCTACCGCGGCAAGGACATTACGAGAGTGAACAAAAGGGAGCTGGGAAAGCTGCGCCACAAGATGCAGATCATTTTCCAGGACCCCAACTCCTCCCTCGACCCGAGAAAAACCGTGGAAAGCACCATCCGCGAGCCCATGAAGCTTTCCAAGCGCTATACGAAAGAAGAAATCAACCAGAGAGTCGATGAGCTGATGGAACTGGTGGGCGTTGACAAACGGATGCGCCGCGCCTATCCCCACGAGCTGGACGGCGGCCGCCGCCAACGGGTCGGCATCGCGCGGGCGCTGGCCATGAGCCCGGAATTCATCGTGTGCGATGAGCCGGTCTCCGCGCTGGACGTGTCCATTCAGGCCCAGATCCTGAATCTTCTGCAGGACCTGCAGGAGAAGCGGAACCTGACCTATCTGTTCGTCACCCACGATATGTCCGTCGTCCGGCACCTGGCGGACAACATCTGCGTGATGTATCTGGGCCAGGTCGCCGAGATCAGCCCCGCCAAAGAGATCTTCCAGATCCCCCTCCATCCCTACACGAAGATCCTTCTCAGCGCCATCCCCTCTCCGGATCTGAACGACCAGAGAAGACGCATTGTTACAAAGGGCGAGATCACCTCTCCCATCAACCCGAAGCCCGGATGCCGGTTCGCGGCCCGGTGCCCGTACTACTGCCCCGCGTGTGAGGAGCCGCAGCAGCTGGAGGAAGTTATGCCCAACCATTTCGTGGCCTGCTGCCGCGCCCGCGAAATCAATGAGCTCCAGTAAGCGGCGGAAGCACCGGACAAAATCCATGACAGACAGGAAGCAAACATAAGGAGGTCAACTTTATGAAGGTACCGGTAAAAATCGAGCAGGAACTGATCAAAACAGACGTCCTCGTCGTCGGCGGCGGTATCGCGGGCTGTTTTGCCGCGATCAAGGCGAAGGAGAAGGGCGCGGACGTTACCCTGGTGGATAAGGGCACGGTCGGCAAGGCCGGACAGACCCCCCATTGCAATACCTTTGCGGCGTTCAACCCCGAGGTCCACGACATTGAGCAGTGGATGCATGTGTGCAATACCACCGGCGACTACCTGAACGACCGGGACTGGTCCCGGATCGTGTACACCCAGTCCACCGACCGCTGGGCCGACCTGGTGGAATGGGGCGCCTACGTCTACCGCTGGGATCACAACGGCGTGCCCTATGAGTGCGTGGCCAAGGAGCCGAGCAACGACCCCCAGGTGGTTATGCCCCTGAACCCCAAGGGCATGGGCACCGTGCAGTTCCAGCAGTCCTACCGTTTCCCGCCCCGTAAGAACGCCCTTGTCATGAGAAAACAGTGCGTGAAAGTGGGCGTCAATCTCCGTGAGCGCGTCACCATCATTGACCTGCTGGAGCAGGACGGCAAGATCGTCGGCGCCATCGGCATCTCCCCGGACAGCGATAAGGCCCTGATCTTCCAGGCCAAGTCCGTGGTCCTCTGTTCCGGCCCCGCCGGCCTGAAGTCCCCCGGTCTGCGCTGCATGAGCACCGGCGACGCCGACGCCATGGCCTACCGCCACGGCTGCAGCATCACCGGCAAGGAGTGGGAGGAGACCCACCCCGTGCGCTGCGACTTCCCCGCCTGGCCCTGGGCCGTGAAGGACCGCGACCGCCTGCGTACCTTCGCCGGTGAGCTGAAGCCCAACACCCCGACCCTGGACTGCGAGGAGCATGTCACCGGTATGCACTGGAGCCGTCTGGCCACCCATCACCTGGAGGCCTTTATGGCCTATGAGGGCATCACCCCCGCCATCTGGCAGACCTGTACCGGCATGAGCGAGTTCGCCGAGATGCACAAGAGCCCCAAGGGCTATCCGCGCTCCGAGTATGACGAGCGCCTGGCCAAGAGCGGCCGTGTCCGCATGGTCATGGGCCGCGCCCTGGGTCAGTCCGCCCATGTGGCCGACGGCCTGTGGCCCGTCAACAAGAAGTGTGAGAGCGAAGTCCCCGGCCTGTACGCCGCCGGCGACTGCCTGGGCGCCCGTGCCTGCGGCGCGGAGTATCCCGGCCAGGGCTTCGCGCTGGCGTACTGCTCCGTGACCGGCGCCATCGCCGGCGAGGCCGCGGCCGAGCGGGCGCTGGAGCTCCCCGAGACCCCCATCTGCGAGCAGGAAATCGCCCGGGCCATGGACTATGTGTTCGCGCCCTGGGAGAAGAACGGCGGCCTGTCTGCCCAGTGGGTGACCCAGGTCATGCAGTCCATCATCTTCCCCTATTACGTCATCTTCGTCAAGAGCGAGGAGCGCCTGCAGCTTGCCCTGCAGCAGATCCTGTACGTCCGCAAGGAGCTGATCCCCAAGCTCTACGCCAACGACTTCCACGAGCTGCGCCTGGTGCATGAGACCATCAACATGGCGCTGAACATGGAGATGAAGCTGCGGGCGTCCCTGGAGCGCAAGGAGAGCCGCGGCGCCCACTTCCGGGAGGACTATCCGAAGCGCGACGATCCGTACGGACTGATGTGGATCAAGCTGAAGGATGTGGACGGCGTTATGACGCTGACCCAGGAGAAGATCCCCGAAAAGTGGTGGCCCGATCTCAACATGCCCTACGAGCAGCGCTACATCCGCCGTTTCCCCCTGCACATCGACGGCAAGCAAGTGGAAGGTATCGAAGACGATGTTCCTGTAAGGAAGTAAGACAAGGAGGTACATACTATGGCTATTGAAACGATCGACAAGGAAAAATGCACGGGCTGCGGTATCTGCGTGAAAGCCTGCAACATGGATGTCCTGCGTATGGGCCCTGACGGCAAGCCTGTCATCAAGTATATTGACGACTGTATCGTCTGTATGTATTGTGAGGAAGACTGCCCCGCCCAGGCCATCTTCGTCTCCCCGGTCAAGATGCAGCCGTATCTGCTCTCCTGGGGATAAGTCAACAGACTGCCTTCACCATCCCTTCCAATGCCTGTTCATCCCGGCGGCAAAAGCCGCCGGGATGAACACAGCGCATGGGCGAGGGAAAACTATATACGACCAAAGGTTATGGAGACGTCAGCGGACCTCTCCATAACTTTTTTTATTCAGCGATTGGGGGGTGCGGGAGACAGGGAGCGCTTGCTTTTGCCCGGGGGATATTATATAATATACCAAGAAATGCACATTTTTGGGCGCTGGGAGGACTGAGAGCGTGGATATCGAGTATATAAAGCGGTTCGTTGTAGTTGCCGAATGCCTGAATTTCAGCAAAGCGGCCGACTCAATGTTCATCAGTCAGCCGACTTTGAGCTACAGTATTTCCAGCCTGGAGAAAAAATTGGGGACTCCCTTGCTGGTCCGCAACACGAAAGCGGTCAAGCTCACCCACGCGGGGGAGCTTTTTCTTCCCGCTGCCGTCGAGATCGTGGAAGCCTTCCAAAATGCGATCAATGCGATCAATCAGGAGTTTAATCTTGGCGACGACACGCTGAATATCGGATACATCGGTCCGGCCATGGACAATATGCTTTCCGGGTGGGTCAAAAAATTCCGTGAGGTACACCCGGAGGTGAAGATCCATATTCTGCGCTATACGTCCTCCAAGGTCGTGGAGGCGTTTCAGAACCAGGCTGTGCACCTGGGCATCCTGTATAAGATGAACCTTGTCAATCTGCCGGGGCTGAAATACCGTGAGGTCGGGAATGAACGGTTTAAAGTTCTTTTGAACTCGGAGCATCCGCTGGCCAACTGCACACGGATCGATCTGCAGCAGCTGAAGGACGAGCCTTTTCTGATCTGTGAGCGCTCCTGTTCCCCGAACTACTATGATAAAGTTTACGCGATCTGTGAAAAGAGAGGGTTCAAACCGAAGATCTCCCAGACCCTGGGGCAGGTCAGCGATATTTACCGCGTCGTCGGAGCGGGCCTCGGCGTGGCGATCATGTCGCACTCCGAATCAAGATCCTATGATGCGTATAACGTCAAATTTGTCGATATTGATGACGAGGACGATCTGAACAACAGTGTGGTCATGGTGTGGGCAAATAACCTGTCCCCTATGGCCCGTCAGTTCAGAGACAGCATCAAGAAGGACACGAACGAAACTTCAGCGCAATAGGCTGCAAAAATCAGGGGGACCGGACGGGTCCCCCTGATTTTTTTTATCACTTCATTGAAACCTTTTATAACAGTGGCGGGGAAGAACCTGATATAATGAGATCGGAAAGAAAGACCGTGCGGTCCCCGGAAAGAAAAATACGAAACGATTGTGTGGCGGTTTTATGAAGCTGAAACGACAATTACCTCAATATGTGATCGGCCTGTTCGTGATGGCGCTGGGCATTGTCCTCATCAAACAGGCGAATACCGGCGTGTCCCCGGTCAGCGTGATCCCGTCCGCGCTGTCAAATATCCTGCCGCTGACATTCGGAAACACGACGATCTTATTTCAGCTCTTCTGTTTTCTGCTGATCCTGGCGGTCCAGCGGAAAATCAATGTTAAGACGATCCTGATCGTTCCGCTGTCCGTCGCCTTTGGCTATATCATCGACCTGTACATGCTTTTCCTCAACTTTGACGGGGCGGCCGTCTGGCTTCGCTACATCATCTGCCTGCTTGGTATTGCGGCCACGGCCCTGGGTATCGTCATTATCGTGGGGGCCGACCTGATGCTCCCCGCGCCGGACGCGCTGATGCGCACCATCAGCGCGGTGTACCAAAAGCCGCTTTCCAGGGTGAAGATGGCGGGCGACGCCACCTGGGCGGTGGCGGCCATCGTGATCGAGCTGGTGTTCTGCGGAAAAGTCCTTTCGGTGTGGATCGGGACCGTGCTGTCGGTCCTGCTGACCGGAAAGCTGGTGGGCGTGTTCGGGAAATGTCTCCCCTGGCTTACGCTGAACAGGGCCGAAAAAGCCTGACGCAAAAATTGAACGGCGCGGGAACAAGCCTTCCCAGGCTTGCTCCCGCGCCGTTTCTGTGTACGTTTCTCAGTCTTCGCGCTTGCCGAACATTTCCTCCTGATACTTCTGGTACCAGAACTCGTCCAGCTCACCGAACACACGGATGTTGGTCTCGTTATACTCAAAACTCAGACCGGGATAGTCGATGCAGAGCTTCTTCGCCGTGTTGTACATGACGACATCGAACAACTTGCTTCCTGTCAGCTGAATGGTGTAATCGACCTTGTGCAGTTCCATAATCAAAACCTCACTTTCTGAAATCCGTTTTCTCCATAATACAATTATTTTCCAGAATACACAATGGAACAGAGATGAAAAGGACGATTGAAGATTTTGATTGGTTGATTAAAAATTTTTATGATACGGCCCTGCTGTCATGTTCCCGCTGGGCACTGGCGGCCGGTGTGGTCGATGGTGTACTCGCAATTCAGAAGAAGCTGAGAGATGGGGACGAAGGAGTAGCCCTCCTGCAGCAGGGCCTCGATGATGCCGGGCAGGGCCTCCGGGGTGTGCAGGGCGGCGTTGTGGAACAACACGATGGAGCCGGGCTGCACCTTGCTGGTCACCCGCTGGGTGATCTCACTGGCGGGCAGCTCCTTCCAGTCCAGACTGTCCACGTCCCACTGGATGGGCTCGATGCCCATGCCGCGCACGGCGGAGATGACGT
>JBJEYS010000073.1:0-2602 GCA_051886995.1 Oscillospiraceae bacterium | reverse complement strand
TGTTCGGCAAGGTCTGGGACCCCACCAACACGACCACCGGCGCGGAATACGGCATTCTGCCCTTTATCCTGACCTCCATTTACGGCACTGCCGGCGCGGTGGTGTTGGGGGTGCCCGTGGGCCTGATGACTGCCATCTTCCTGGCGAAGGTGGCTCCCCCCAAGGCGGCCCGGGTCATCCACACCGCCGTGGAGCTGCTGGCCGGCATCCCCTCCGTGGTCTACGGCCTGGTGGGCATGATCGTGCTGGTTCCGGCCGTCCGGAAGCTGTTCAACCTGAGCTCCGGCGCCACCCTGCTGGCGGCCATCATCGTGCTGGCCATTATGATCCTGCCCTCCATCATCAACGTCTCCGAGACCGCCCTGCGCGCGGTGCCCCAGGAGTACGAGGAGGCCTCCCTGGCCCTGGGGGCCACGGAGATCGAGACCTATTTCCGGGTGTCCCTGCCCGCCGCCAGCAGCGGCGTGGCCACCGCCGTGGTGCTGGGCGTGGGCCGCGCCATCGGCGAGGCCATGGCCATCATCATGGTCTCCGGCAACGTGGCCAACATGCCGGGCCTGTTCACCTCGGTCCGCTTCCTGACCACCGCCATTGCCTCGGAGATGTCCTACGCCTCCTACGGCAGCCTGCAGCGCAACGCCCTGTACTCCATCGGCCTGGTGCTGTTTTTGTTCATCATGCTGATCAACGTCATTTTGAACGTGTTTATCAAGAGAAAAAAGGAGGACTGACGGATGGACCGGAAATTATCGCCCCGCCGTCAGGTGTACAACAAGGGCCTGCGCTTCCTTCTGTGGCTGTGTGCCGGAATCACCTGTGCCCTGCTGATTTTCCTGATCGGCTATATCTTCTACCGGGGCCTGGACAACATCACCTGGACGCTCCTTACCTCCCAGACCAGCTATATCAAGGATACCATCGGCATCCTGCCCAACATTCTCAACACCCTGTATATCATCATCGTGGCCATGGTCATCGTCCTGCCCCTGGGCGTGGGCGCCGCCATCTATCTGACGGAGTACGCCACCAACCACAAGCTGGTAGCGATCATTGAGTTTGCCACCGAGACCCTGACGGGCATCCCTTCCATCATCTTCGGCCTGGTGGGTATGCTGTTCTTCATCCAGCTGCTGGGGCTGCAGACCGGCATCCTGGCCGGCGGCCTGACCCTGGTTTTGATGATCCTGCCCACCATTGTGCGCACCACCCAGGAGAGCCTGAAGACTGTGCCCCAGGCCTACCGGGAGGGCTCCCTGGGTCTGGGCGCGGGCAAGTGGCACATGGTGCGCACCGTGGTGCTGCCCAACGCCGTGGACGGCATCGTCACCGGCTGCATCCTGGCCATCGGCCGCATCGTGGGCGAGTCCGCCGCCCTGCTGTTCACCGCCGGCTTCGGCCTGGTGCTTTACGATTTCGTGACGGCGCTGAACAACTCCTCCGCAACGCTGACCGTGGCCCTGTACGTCTACGCCAACGAGCGGGGCGAGACCGGCGTGGCCTTCGCCATCGCGTCCATTCTGATGATCCTGACCTTCCTCATCAATCTGGCCGCCAACCTGGTGGGCAAGAGATTAAAGAAATAACGGAGGCCGCCTATGGCTACGATTTTACAAGCAAAAGACCTGAACCTGTGGTACGGACAGAACCACGCCCTGAAGAATATCGCCATCGAGATCCCCGAGCATGAGATCACCGCCCTGATCGGACCCTCCGGATGCGGCAAGTCCACCTTCCTGCGCACCATCAACCGGATGAACGACCTGATCCCCATTGTGAAGATCACCGGCTCGCTGACCTACCGGGGCCAGGAGATCTACGGGAAGGATCTGGACGTCACCGACCTGCGCAAGCGCATCGGCATGGTGTTCCAGAAGGCCAATCCCTTCCCCATGTCCATCTATGACAATGTGGCCTACGGCCCTCGCACCCACGGCATCCGCAGCCGGGCCAAGCTGGACACCATCGTGGAGGAGTCCCTGCGGGGCGCCGCCATCTGGGACGAGGTGAAGGACCGGCTGAAGAAGTCCGCCCTGGGCCTTTCCGGCGGACAGCAGCAGCGCCTGTGCATCGCCCGGGCCCTGGCCGTCAAGCCCGACGTGCTGCTGATGGACGAATCCACCTCCGCCCTGGACCCCATTTCCACGTCCAAGATCGAAGACCTTGCGGTGGAGCTGAAAAAAGATTATACTATCATCATGGTGACCCACAATATGCAGCAGGCCGCCCGTGTTTCAGACAACACCGCCTTCTTCCTGCTGGGCGAGCTGGTGGAGTTTGGCAAGACCGAGCAGCTGTTCTCCGTCCCGAAGGACAAGAGGACAGAAGACTACATCACCGGACGATTCGGTTAAGCAGGAGGAAAAAGCTATGAGAAAAACCTTTGACGCTGAGCTTTTGGAGCTCAACGAGGAAATGACCGCCATGGCGGCCTCGGCGCAGGAGGCCATCGACGTGGTCACCGAGTCCCTGACCACCGGAGACGAGCCCACCGCCCAGCGGGCCATTCAGATCGGGTCCACCCTGGACCAGATGGAGCGGGACATTGAGAACCGCTGCCTGCGGCTGCTGCTGCGCCAGCAGCCCGTGGCCCGGGACCTGCGCA
>JBJEYS010000072.1:0-2609 GCA_051886995.1 Oscillospiraceae bacterium | reverse complement strand
ATTTGATCATCGTTTGCCGAAAAAAGGAGACTGACCATGCCCCCGAAAAAAGACGACGGCTCCGCGCTGAAACAACTGAAAAAATCCTTGAAGGAGAACACCCTGGGCACCCTCTACCTGCTCCACGGAGAGGAGGCCTACCTGCGGGATTTCTACCTGGGTGAGATCAAAAAGCGCATCCTGACCCCCGGTTTGGAAGAATTTAACCTCCACACCATTCAGGGCAAGGACGCCAGCCCCCGCGTCATCTCCGAGGCGGTGGACTGCCTGCCCATGATGAGTGAGCGCACCATGGTCCTGGTCATCGACTACGACCTGTTTAAGGCCCCGGCGGAGCACCGGGACGCTCTGGCCGCCCTGTTCGCCGAACTGCCCGAGTACGTCTGCCTGGTGTTCATTTACGACCTGATCGAGTATAAGCCGGACGCCCGCACCAAGCTGGCCCAAGCTCTGAAAGCCCACGGTCTGACCGTTCCCTTCCCCCACCAGGATCAGGGAGATCTGGTGGACTGGATCTGCCGCCGCTTCCGGGCGCTGGACCACGACATCGACTCGGAGCAGGCCAAATACCTGATCTTCCTCTGCGGCGATCTGATGAACACCCTGGCGGGCGAGATCGCCAAGATCGGCGCCTACGCCAAGCATACCCGTATTACCCGCCAGGACATCGACGCGGTGGCGGTCCCCCAGCTGGATGCCCGGGTGTTTCAGATGACCGACGCCGTTCTGCACCGGGACTTTGACCGGGCCGCCCAGGTCCTGGGCGAGCTGCTGGGGCAGCAGGAGGCCCCCATCATGATCCTGTCGGTTCTGGGCAAGCAGCTGCGCCAGCTGTACACCGCCCGGCTGGGTCTGGAGGCCCACAAGAGCAGCCAATACCTGGTGGAGCTGTGGAAAATGCACCCCTACCCCGCCGACAAGCTCATGAGCGCGGCCGCGCATTTTGACCTGAACTGGTGCCGCCGGGCGGTCGTCCGGGCGGGCGAGACCGATCTGGCCATGAAGTCCACCGGCGGCGATGCCGCTGACCTGTTGGCCGGCTTTTTACTGGAGCTGGCCAATGGATAAGCCGACGATCAAAGAGGCCATCGTGGTGGAAGGCCGGTACGACAAAAACACCCTGTCCCAGGTGGTGGACGCGGTCATTCTGGAGACCGGCGGCTTCGGGGTCTTTAAGGATTCGGAAAAGCTCGCCCTTTTCCGCCGCATGGCCCAAAAGCGCGGGCTCATCGTCCTGACCGACTCGGACGGCGCGGGCTTTGTCATCCGCAATTACCTGAAAGGGGCCATTGACCCTGCCCTGGTCAAGCACGCCTATATTCCCGACCGTCCGGGCAAGGAACGCCGCAAGCGTGCCCCCGGCAAAGAGGGCAAGCTGGGGGTGGAGGGCATGCGTCCGGAGGTTCTGCTGGACGCTCTGCGCCGGGCGGGGGCCACCTTTCTGGAGGGCGATGAAGCCACCCATACCCCCGCACCCCTGACCAAGGCTGATCTGTTCGCTCTGGGCCTGACCGGACGGCCGGACAGCGGCGCACGCCGCGCCGCCCTGCTCCGGAAGCTGGATCTGCCCGAGCACCTGACCGTCAACGCTCTGCTGGACGTGCTCTCCGCTCTTTACTCCAAAGACGAACTGGAAACCGTCCTGCAAGAACTGCTCTAAGCGCACAAGACCCCCGCGCGGCCTGAACCGCGCGGGGGTCGTTTCATCTTACTGGGTCTCCCGCCGCACACGCAGCAGGGAGAGGGGCGCTGCCGCCTTCGGCAGCTTCATACGGAACTTCATCTGGGGCACCCGGGGCTCGTTCAGAGGCAGGCCATCCAAGTCCTCCATCTCCGGGGCATGGAACGCGATGGGCTCCATGCCGGGGCCGATCAGCTCCACCTCATCCCCCCGGGCAAATTTGTTGCGCAGGGAGAGCACGGCGTTTCCGTCAGCATCGCAGGACTCCACCTGGGCCACCACCTGCCATTGGCGGATGTAGCGTCCGTCGGCGGTGTACTGCCCCGGTTCGCCGAAGAAAAAGCCGGTGGAGTAATGGCGGTGGGAGACCTTTTCCACCTCGTCGCGCCAGACGGGGGCCAGTGCCTCCCCTGCCGCCGCCGCGTCAATAGCGTGGCGGTAGGCGTTGGTGGTCACGGCGGCATAATAGGCGCTCTTGGCCCGGCCCTCGATCTTCAGGGAATTGACCCCCGCCTCCATCAGTTCGGGGATGTGGTCGATCATGCACATATCCCGGGAGCTGAAGATATAGGCGCCCTTGGAGTCCTCCTCCACCGGGAAATACTCGCCGGGGCGCTTTTCCTCCATGAGGGCGTACTTGTACCGGCAGGGCTGGGCGCAGGCGCCCCGCTGGGCATCCCGCCCGGTCATATAGTTGGACAGCACACACCGCCCGGAGTAGGACACGCACATGGCCCCGTGGACGAAGGTCTCCACTTCCAGTTCGGCGGGCGTTTTGGCGCGAATCTCCCGCACCTCGTTCAGGGAAAGCTCCCGGGCCAGGATCACCCGGGAGGCCCCCATCTCATACCACATACGGGCCGACTGGTAATTGGCCACCCCCGCCTGGGTGCTCATGTGCAGCTTCACATGGGGCGCGTATTTCTGG
>JBJEYS010000071.1:0-2610 GCA_051886995.1 Oscillospiraceae bacterium | reverse complement strand
TGAAGGTCAGGGTGGGAGCGGCTTCGTCGGCGGTGCGGATCTCGCCGTAGGGCACCAGCCCCAGCTTGACCAGAGCCTGGAAGCCGTTACAGATGCCCAGCATCAGGCCGTCCCGGTTCTTCAGCAGGTCGTGGACCGCGTCAGTCAGACGGGCGTTGCGGAAGAAGGAGCAGATAAACTTGGCGGAGCCCTCCGGCTCGTCGCCGCCGGAGAAGCCGCCGGGGATAATGACCATCTGGCTGCGGCGGATGGCGCTCTCCAGAGCCTGGGCGGACTGCTCCAGCGCCTCGCCCGTCAGATTGCGCACCACCACGATCTCCGGCTCGATGCCCGCCTTCACGCAGGCGGCGGCGGTGTCGTACTCGCAGTTGGTGCCCGGGAACACGGGGATGACCGCCCGGGGTTTGGCAATGCTGCTCTGGGCCACAATGGGGGGCCGCTCCGTGCAGGAGATGGGCTGGATCAAAATCTTTTCCTCGGGGGTGCGGGTGGGATAAACCGGCTCCAGCACGCCCTCATTCAGGGCCAGCAGCTCGTCGATGGAGGCGCTCTCCCCTTCCAGGGTGATGGCGGCATCGTCGGTGGTATAGCCCATGAGGATGCCGGCGTTGGTCTGTTCGGTCAGCTCGGCCACGATGGCGCCGGGGCAGGGGCCGTACCAGGGGATGGGGCGGCCGGGCTCCGCCCGGAAACCGATGCGGTTGCCGAAGGACATCTTCATAATGCCCTCGGCCACGCCGCCGCTCTCCACGGCCCAGGCGGCCTTGACCTTGCCCGCTTGGCACAGAGCTTGGAAGGCCTCCCACTGCCGGCGGTAGGTGTCGTAGTCGGCGATCTGGGGGGTGCCGAAGAAGTAGACCGGGTGGCCGGACTCCTTGAATTCGGGGGACAGCACCTCACCCGCCAGGATGGGGGCGATGGCAAAGGAGATCAGGGTGGGCGGCACGTCCTTGTCCAGGAAGGTGCCGGACATGGAGTCCTTGCCGCCGATGGCGGCGCAGCCCAGTTCGATTTGGGCGCTCAAAGCGCCCAGCAGGGCGGCGAAAGGCTTGCCCCAGCGCTCCGGCTCCTGACGCAGCTTTTCAAAGAACTCCTGGAAGGACAGGTAGGCCTTGCGGTAGTCCGCGCCGGCGGCCACCAGCTTGGCCACGGAGACTACCACCGAGTTGATGGCTCCGATGAAGGGGTCCTCGCTCATCCAGTGGGGGTCGAAGGCCCAGGACATGACGCTGGCCTGCTCGGTCTTCTGGCCGGGCAGCACGGGGAGCAGGGCGGACATGGACTGGGCGGGGGTGCGCTGTTCCTTGCCGCCAAAGGGCATCAGCACGCTGCCCGCGCCGATGGAGCCGTCGAAGCGCTCCACCAGGCCGCGGTTCAGGGCAAATTTCAGGCTGCCCGCGATCTGGCGCAGGCTGGCCGCGTGGACCAGTACGTCATGGCCGTTCTCGGGGACCTTCACGGCGGCGTGCTTCACCGCGCCGTTGGTGTTCAGGAATTCGCGGGACAGGTCGGCGATCTTCTTTCCTCGCCAGGTCATGACCATGCGGGGGCTTTCGGTAACGACGGCCACCCGGTAGGCCTCCAGGTTTTCGGCCTGGGCGGCGGCAATGAACTTGTCTGCGTCCTCGGCGGCCACCACCACGGCCATGCGCTCCTGGGATTCGGAGATGGCCAGCTCGGTGCCGTCCAGACCGTCATATTTTTTGCGCACGGCGTCCAGGTCAATGTCCACGCCGTCGGCCAGCTCGCCGATGGCCACGGACACGCCGCCCGCGCCGAAGTCGTTGCAGCGCTTGACCAGCCGGGTGACGTCCCCGTTGCGGAACAGGCGCTGGATCTTGCGCTCCTCGGGGGCGTTGCCCTTCTGAACCTCGGAGGCCATGGTTTCCAGGGACTTCTGAGTGTGGCTCTTGGAGGAGCCGGTGGCGCCGCCGATGCCGTCCCGGCCGGTACGGCCGCCCAGCAGAATGATGACGTCGCCGGGGGCGGGGCGCTCACGCACCACGTTCTCCGCCGGAGCCGCGCCCACCACGGCGCCGCACTCCAGACGCTTGGCGATGTAGCCCTCGTGGTACACCTCGGCCACATGGCCGGTGGCCAGGCCGATCTGGTTGCCGTAGGAGGAATAGCCCGCCGCCGCCGTCTGGCACAGCTTGCGCTGGGGCAGCTTGCCGCTCAAGGTGTCGGCCAGGGTCGCGCGGGGGTCGCCCGCGCCGGTGACGCGCATGGCCTGGTGGACATACACGCGGCCGGACAGGGGATCGCGGATGCAGCCGCCGATGCAGGTGGCTGCGCCGCCGAAGGGTTCGATCTCAGTGGGGTGGTTGTGGGTCTCATTCTTGAACATCAGCAGCCAGTCCTGCTCCTGACCGTCCACCACGGCGGGGACGTGGATGGAGCAGGCGTTGATTTCCTCGCTCTCGTCCAGCTCGGGCAGCGCGCCCATCTTCTTCAGGGCCTTGGTACCGATGGTGCCGATATCCATCAGGGTGATGGGCCGCTGGGCGGCCTTTTCCTCTCCGTAGACCTGCTTGCGCAGCTCCATGTATGCCTTAAAGGTGTCGCCCACCAGGGGGTCGGCGATCTCCACGTCGTCGATGTGGGTGGAGA
>JBJEYS010000070.1:1464-2612 GCA_051886995.1 Oscillospiraceae bacterium | reverse complement strand
GGGCGCGGTTCGTGGCCTACGGCGGAGCCCGGGGCGGCGGAAAAAGCTGGTCCATCCGCCAGAAGGCCAAGCTGCTGGCCCTGTACTACGGCGGCATCCGCATCCTGATCCTGCGCCGCACCTTTCCCGAACTGCGGGAGAACCACATTCTCCCCTTAAAAAAAGAACTGGGGAAGCTGGCCACCTGGCGGGAGGGGGAGAAGGCCTTTTCCTTCGCCAACGGCTCCCGGGTGGTGTTCGGCCACTGTGCCGGAGAACACGATGTGGACCAGTACCAGGGCCAGGAGTACGACATCATCTTCATCGACGAGGCCACCCACTTCACCGAGTACCAGTTTTCCGTGCTGACCGCCTGCCTGCGGGGAGCCAACCGCTTTCCCAAGCGGATGTACCTAACGTGCAACCCCGGCGGGGTGGGGCACATGTGGGTCAAGCGTCTGTTCATTGACCGGGCGTTCCGGGCGGAGGAGGACCCCGAGGACTACCTCTTCATTCAGGCCAAGGCCGGGGACAACCCGGCCCTGGTGGAGAACGACCCGGGGTACTTCAAAATGCTGAACAACCTGCCCGAGGGCCTGCGGGAGGCCTGGCGGGACGGCCGGTGGGACGTGTTCGCGGGGCAGTATTTTCCGGAGTTCCGGGCCGAGACCCATGTGGTGCCGCCCCGGGCCCTGCCCGAAAGCTGGCCCCGGTACCGGGTTTTCGACTACGGGCTGGACATGCTGGCCTGCTACTGGGCCGCCATCGACCACACCGGGCGCATCTGGGTGTACCGGGAGCTGTGCCGGTCGGGGCTGATCGTCTCCGACGCGGCGGCGGCCATCCGGGCCATGACGCCGGCGGGGGAGCGCATCCGCTGCACCGTCGCGCCGCCCGACATGTGGTCCACCCAGAAGGATTCCGGGCGCACCATGGCGGAGCTCTTCGCCGCGAACGGCGTTCCGTTGGTGAAAGCGTCCAATCAGCGCATTCAGGGGTGGATGGCCATGAAGGAATTTTTAAAGCCGGCGAACGGCGAGCTGCCGGGACTGGTGGTCACGTCCGACTGCAGGCAGTTCATCCGGGACGTGTCCGCCGTGCAGCATGACGAAAAGGACCCGGCGGACGTGGCCAAAGAGCCCCACGAGTACACCCACACCACCGACGCC
>JBJEYS010000070.1:0-1364 GCA_051886995.1 Oscillospiraceae bacterium | reverse complement strand
CGGGTCAACGAGGACTTCTACATCGGCAAGCAGTGGGAGGGCGTGCAGTCCAACGGCCTGCCCACCCCCGTGTTCAACTTCATCAAGCGCATCATTCTCTACCTGGTGGCCTCCAGCGCCACCGACAACCTGAAGATGAACGCCTCGCCCCTGGCCGCCCGGGAGCAGGAACAGGCCGACACCGAGCGGCTCTGCCGGGTGGTCAACGCCCAGTTTGAGGAGCTGTTCGAGCGCGGCAAGCTGGGTATGCTGATCCGCCAATTCATGCGCGCCGCCGCCGTGGACGGCGACGCCTGCCTGTACGCCTGGTTCGACCCCGACGTGGAGACCGGCCAGGCCGCCCGGGGCGCCATCCGCACCGAGCTGCTGGAAAACACCCGGGTCATCTTCGGCAACCCCAACAGCCGGGACGTGCAGGCGCAGCCCTGGCTCATCATCTCCCGCCGGGAGCGCCTGGAGGACGTGCGCCGGGAGATGGGCGAGTACGGCGGCGACCCGGAGCTGGTGCGCGCCGACACCGACGAGGCGGGCGACCGCTTCGACGCCATGACCGACGGCAAGGTGACCACCCTGCTGAAGTTCTGGAAGGACGGAAAGACCGGCACCGTGTGGTGCGTCAAGACCGTCCGGGGCGCTGTGGTGCGCCGGGCCTGGGACACCGGCCAGAGCCTCTATCCCATCGTGTGGATGAGCTGGGACCGGGTGCCCAACTGCTACCACGGCCAGGCCGCCGTCACCGGGCTGATCCCCAACCAGATCTTCGTCAACAAGATGTTCGCCATGACCATGATCTCCCTGATGACCACGGCCTACCCGAAGATCGTGTACGACAAGACCCGCATCGCCAGGTGGGATTCCGGCGTGGGCAAGGCCATCCCCGTCAACGGCGGCGACGTCAACGGCGTGGCCCGGGCCATCGATCCCGCCGCCATCTCCCCCCAGGTCGGCCAGTTCATCGAGCTGGCCATCAGCCTGACCAAGGAGTTTATGGGGGCCACCGACGCCGCCCTGGGCAACGTGCGGCCCGACAACACCTCCGCCATCCTGGCGTTGCAGAAGGCCTCCCAGGTGCCCATGGAGCTGACCAAGCAGGACCTGTACCAGTGCATCGAGGACCTGGGCGCCATCTGGCTGGACCTGATGCAGGTCTACTACGGCCAGCGGTACATGGAGCTGCCCCTGACCGAACAGGAGAAGCAGGCCTTCGCGGAGCTGGGTCTCCCGGAGCGGGACAGCGCTTTGCAGCTGTTCGACTTCGGGATGCTGGACCGGGCGGCCCTGTCCCTGAAGCTGGATGTGGGCGGCAGCGCCTACTGGAGCGAGATCTCCCAGATGAACACCCTGGACAACCTGCTGACCCAGGG
>JBJEYS010000069.1:0-2618 GCA_051886995.1 Oscillospiraceae bacterium | reverse complement strand
GTACAGAGTAGCTCATGATTTGGATCCTCTCCTTACCTGTTGTAGTGGCATAGCCAGGGTATCAAACAGCTATATTGGTTATTATACACCAAGATTTTTGACTTGACAACCGATATTTTGGTCGGAACTGAAAAACATCTTCCCAAAACAGACTATGGGGCGCCGAAGACCGGCGCCCCATAGAATTTCAGATGATTAAAATGGCATTTCCACGTCTTTGCTGTGGCTTTTTTCCTCTTCCTCCGGGGAAAGGGGGGATTCGTCCAGGAAGACATCCAAATACTCCTTGTCCTGGAGCATGGCTCTGCGGTGATACACCAGAGAATTGATGATGGGATACAGCACGATGGCCAGCAGCCCGCCGGAGAAGCCGTTGTTGTACAGGTTGATGCCTTCGGCCACCGAGCCGGCTTCCAGCACCATCGCCGAGTGGAGAAAGCCCGCCAGTACGCCGTAGGGCCAGCCGAAGCAGCCCGAGATCGGGGCCAGGGTGGTGCACAGAAGCAAAGCGATCTGTACGGCGGGGTCGTTGATGGAAAAGCGCAGGACCAGACTGCCCAGAAGCACGCCCGCCATGATGGGCAGGATGTTGTGTGCGTGCTTGCCGAAGGCGGAGAAGCCGATCACGGTGAAAATACAGCCCACTGTGGGGCCGTTCAGGTCTCCTCCGGTCAGCAGGATAAAGGCGGTGGAGATCGCACCGTTGACGCCCATGTTGATCAGAGTGGCACCCGGCCCGAACATACGCAGATAGTCGCTGGGGGAGCGGCCCGTGGTGTGCAGCAGCTTCCAATAGCTCTTTGCCGCCCGCCGCCCGCCGACCAGAACGCCGGAAGCGATCAGAATAGCGCAAAGCACGCCCAGCATGATGCCCAGGGGGAGATTATAGCCGGTGGCCCAGTAGTCGGCCTTCTGGGGGGAGCGGCCCATGGCCGTCAGCAGGGGCACGATGACCATGGCCAGCAGGCCGCAGGCAAAGCCCATGTTGTACAGGCTCATGCCGTTCTGAATGCGGTATGTATAGTTGGACAAGGGGACGGCCACAAAGCCCACCAGAACGCCCAGCAGCAGCCCCAGGACCGGGGCGTCCCATCCGGTGGTCAGCCCCGCAAAGCTGACCAGGGGGGACAGGGAGGTGGCCAGCAGGGCGACGGAAAGAAATTTCCCGAAGGGCTCACGCTTCAGCCGGGAGAACAGCCAGGTGCCCAGAATGATCGGCCAGATGTTCAGGATGTTCTTTCCGAACAGGGAGAAGCCCGCCATCAGGCCCAGATCCACGATGTCGAAGCCGTTTTGCGGTTCATGGACCAGCCATTTCAGCCCCAGGGTGCAGAGAACCACCAGGGCGGAGTTGGTAAAGGCCGCGCCCGGCCCGGCCAGGGCGATGTAGTCGGTGATGAGCACGTCCTGGCTGCTGAGGATGGTCCAGAGCCCGGGCAGGATGTTCCGGGGATCGTCCAGAAGGAACCCCATGAGAAGCAGGCCCATGGCCAGGGCGAGACCGGCGGTGTAGAGATATTTGTGCCGCATACGCTGATTTCCCCTCATCGTCAGATCACTTGTCCGTTCTTTTAAAATAATTCCGGATCGTTTCAATATCGTGTAAAACCTGAGTGCGCAAAGCCTCCAGTGATTCAAATTTTTGTTCCGGCCGCAGATGGCGGTAAAATTCCATACGGACGGTCTTGCCGTACAGGTCCCCGGCGAAGTCCAACAGGGTGGCTTCCACGGTGACCGCCTGCCCGTCGTTGACCGTGGGACGTATCCCGACGTTGGCCGCGGCGGAGAAAACCTCCCCGTCCGCCCAAACCCGCGCGGCGTAGACACCAAAGGCGGGCACCACGCAGCCGGACGGGATCTGCAGGTTCATGGTGGGGAAGCCCAGGCGGGAGCCCAGCTTCTTCCCATGGCGTACCCGGTCGGTCAGGGTGTGGGGGTGGCCGAGAAATTCCATGGCCCGTTCCGTCTCGCCCTGGGCGATCAGGGTGCGGATATAGGTGGAGGAGACCGTGATGCCGTCCAGGGCTACCGGCGGGATGATGTCGCAGCCGATCCCCAACTGGGCGCAGAGCTGCCGCAGCCGCTCCGGGTTGCCCTCTCCCCGGTAGCCAAAGTGGAAATCGTGTCCGGCCACCAGGTGGACGGCCCCGTGCTCGGCGACCAAAAAATCGGTGACAAACTCCCGCCAGTCCATGTGCATCAGGTGCGCGTCGAACCGGGCCACGATGATCTCCCGGACGCCGTACAGGCGGCGCATCAAATCCGCCCGCTCCGCCGGCGTGGTCAGCAGAGCGGTCTCTTGTTTCAGAATAACTTCGTCCGGGTGGGCATCGAAGGTTACGGCGGCGGGTACCGCCCCCAGCTCCCCGGCCCGGTCAGCCACCCGGCGCAGCAGGGCACCGTGGCCGATGTGGACCCCGTCAAAAAATCCCAGTGCGATGACGCGCTTGCCTTGTTCCATCAGCTTACCTCAAAAAAGCTTTTTCTGGTGTTCATCATACCATCTTTGCACTCTCCCAGCAACAGGAATTCGCCGTCCGGGCCGTAGACCCGGTAAAAACCCTCCGGCCCCTCCCAGGGGAAGGGGTTCCCGTTTTTGGCCCGGAACAGGGTCCGCC
>JBJEYS010000068.1:0-2623 GCA_051886995.1 Oscillospiraceae bacterium | reverse complement strand
TTCATCAGGTCACTGATCGGATGATTGTTCTCGTTCATGCTTGCACCGCCTTTTCTTGTTCATTTTGTTCCCGGCGAACACCGAGATAGATTTTCAAAGCCTTTACACCCAGCCGCAGGCCCAGGGACAGGATCTGCCCGATGGTCAGGGTCGCCTGTGCCCGCACGGTCAGAGCAGGCGTTTTGCGTTCAAAGTCCACATCTACGCCCAGGTCATACTTTTTCACATGAAAATTATGCTCAAAGATGGGCCATAGTATCCCCACGGCGGCGTTGCCCGCGCCAAATCCCAGAGCAGCCGACGCCGGGTCCGCATTGCCCCAGATCACATGAAGTTCCAGATCATCGATGCGGATCTTCCGCACCAGCTTCCCGGCAGCCTCGCCCAGCAGGGGGACAAAGTGCAAGGCCAGGGAAAGGGTGTCCTTGACGTTTCGCTTGCTTTCCGCCTTCGCCCCCTCCTCCGCCGGATGCTTGGAGGCGGGTTTTGGCTTCTTTTCTTTTTTCTTTTTTCGTTCCTTCGCGGGCAGGACCTGAACGCGGGCCGGCCCCGCCTTGATCTTCACAAACAGGCCGGTCTCCGAATAATCCACCGCCGCTCCCACCCGGATCTGTCCGAGCAGAAAGAGCGCCAGCAGGATACACCCGACGACAATCAGCGCCGTCATGGGGCGTCCTCCGCTTCCTCCTGAGACTTCAGCTGCTCCAACCGGGCCTGCATCTCCAAGGTGATCTGTCCGTCCTCCGCCGTGGCAGAGGGCAGCTCGGGCAGCTCCTCCAGGGAAGAAAGGCCAAAGGAGCGCAGGAAATTCTTTGTGGTCCGGTACTGGATGGGCCGTCCCGGTACTGCCAGACGGCCCGCCTCCTCGATCAGTTCCCGCTCCAGCAACAGGCCCACGGTATAGGAGCTGTCCACACCGCGCACCTGGTCGATATAAGCCCGGGTGACGGGCTGGTAGTAGGCGATGATGGAGAGCACCTCCAGTGCTGGCTGGGACAGCTTGGCCGGCTTGCGGCTTTCAAAGGCTTTGCGGATCAAAGGGGCATACTCCGGCGCGGAGCAGAGCTGATAGCTGGCGTCCATGCGCACCAGGCGCAGGCCCCGCCGCTCATAGCTGTATTGATCCGCCAGCCGCTGGCACAGCGCCTCCACCGTCGCCTTGTCCAGCTCCAGCGTCAGACAGAGCCGTTCCACGCCCACGGGCTCGCCGGCGGCAAAGAGGATGGCCTCCAGCGCGGCTTCCATTTCCTTCAGTTCCACGGAGCATCCTCCTTTCTCAATAGGTGTCGGCGGTGAATCCTTCCATGGATTCCCCTTCCCCCGTACAGGTGACCGTGCAGTCGGTCTCCGTCCCCGCCAGGCGCACCCGCTTGGCCTTACAGAGCTCCAACACGGCGATGAACGTAGCTACGATCTCTGAGCGGCTTCGATTTCCCTTGAACAAGGCGCGGAACCGCGTCACACCAAAGCGCAGCAGGCGCTGAACGATCTCCGATGCCTTGTCCGACACAGGGTAGGGCTCCCGCCCCACGATCCCCTGAAAGGCCGCCATGGGCGGCGGCAGCTTATTGCCGATGCGGTCCAGTACCAAGGACATGGTTCTGCGCAGATCCTCTTTATCGTGGACATAGCGGTACACCTTGTCCACCGGCAGGTGCTCCGGAGTCTTGGTGATGTAATCCCGGCCGATGGCGTAGCGCCCCTCCAGCTCCGGGATGACGGTTTTGATCTTCCCATAATTTTCGTGACGCTGGTGCTCCTCCAGGGACGCGATGAGCTGTTCCATCTCGGACAAAGCCTCTTCGTCGTTGATGGACAGCAGCATCCGGGTCTTGATGTAAACCAGGTGGGCGGCCATGGTCACAAACTCGCTGGCCACCTCCAGGTCCATCTGCTTCCGGGCATCCATCCACTCCATGTACTGGTCCAGGATCAGGGAGATCTGAATGTCCTTGATCTCCATTTTATTTTTGCTCAGCAAATGAAGGATCAGATCCAGGGGGCCCACGAAATCCTCCATGTCCTCCTGCTTCGCTTTGACTACTTTTTCCAGGTGAAATACGGGGGTTTCCATCGGGGCCCTCCTCCCTTCCTCCCAATTATCCGGCAATCAAAAACAAGGGCCACTGAGCCAGCGTCATCAGTGAATTCGTCAGCCAGCTGCGCACAGCGTAAAGCGGTCCGTCCAGCACGCCCAACCAGAGCAGAGCCATTAACACGATCGTGCCCGCAAATTCATAGCGCAGGATCTTATAATAGATCCGGTCGGGCAAAAAGGCCCCCACCACCTTGGACCCGTCCAGGGGCGGGAACGGGATCAGGTTGAAGACTCCCAGGCCGATACTCAGACTGGCCGTCAGGGAGCAGAAGTCCAGAACTCCCTGCACAAGGCTTGAGGCAAGCGCTCCGGTCACCACCGCAATGCCGAGGACCAAGTAGGCAATCAGGAGCGCCACATACGCCAGGATAAAGTTGGAAAACGGCCCTGCCAGCGCCGTGATGGCCATACCGGCTTTGGGCTTTTTAAAATACCGCATATCCACCGGCACGGGCTTGGCCCAGCCGAACCCCACCAGCAGCATCATCAGCGCGCCGAAGGGGTCGATGTGGCGCAGCGGGTTGA
>JBJEYS010000067.1:0-2629 GCA_051886995.1 Oscillospiraceae bacterium | reverse complement strand
CGGCCCCGAAGGCCACCGCCTTCACCGCGGGCACGGCGAACAGGTACTGGGAGAAAATGCCCTCCACGTTGCAGCCGAAGTCGGGCGCGCCGTACCCGGCGCTCAGGCCGGTCACGGCGCAGGCGATGGCCCCGCCCACAGAGTCGCCCTCAGCCTTGGCGGCTAAAACGATTTCCTCCACCTGCTCGGGGGTGGGATCTTCCACGCCACCCACCATGGAGATGTGAGCGGCGACCTCCACCCCACGCTCTCGCAGGATCAGCTTGGCCACCGCCCCGGCGAACACCAGCGGCGCGGTCAGGCGGCCGGAGAAATGGCCGCCGCCCCGGTAGTCGCTGCAGCCGCTATAGCGCACGCTGCCGGCGTAGTCCCCGTGGCTGGGCCGGGGGCAGACCTTTAACTGGCTGTAGTCCTTGGAGCGGGTGTCAGAGTTGCGGATGACGGCGCAGAGGGGAGTGCCGGTGGTTTTGCCCTCAAACACGCCAGACAGGATCTCCGGCTCGTCCGCCTCGTTCCGGGCGGTGGACAGGGCGTTCTGTCCCGGACGGCGGCGCGCCAGCTCCGAGCGGATGAAGTCCAGATCCAGCTCCAGCCCGGCGGGCACCCCGGTCAGGGTCACGCCGATGGCGGGACCGTGAGACTCTCCGAAAATGGTGTAGTTCATTCCGTGACCTCCTTGATCTGACCGCCCAGGCGCGTGTAATCCTCCCAGAAGGTGGGATAGGACTTGGCAACGCACTGGGCGCCCAGCAGTGTGACCGGCTCCTTGCAGCGGGTGGCGGCGACAGCCGCCATCATAGCGATGCGGTGGTCGTTGCAGCAGTCCACGGTGACGCCGCCCGCCAGGGCGTCCACCCCGTGGATGGTCAGGCTGTCGGGGTATTCCTCGATGTTTGCCCCCAGGGCGTTCAGGGTGGCGGTGACGGTTGCCAGCCGGTCGCTTTCCTTGATACGCAGGCGGGCGGCGTTGACGATGTGTGTCGTTCCCGTGCGCACGGCGGCGTGGACGGCCAGGGGGGGAACCAAATCGGGGCACTGGGACACATCCAGTTCCACGTCACCGCTTTGGGACAGTGTTTCATGGTAGGGGACGATGACCCGGTCACCCTGGGTGGAATTGAAGTTCATGCCCTGAATGTCCAGATCACTGCCCAGACCCAAAGCGGCGTAGAAGAAGCCCGCCTGGGACCAGTCGGCCTCAATGACCAGGGAGTTGGGCCGGTAGCTCTGTCCGCCGGGTACCGTCCAGCTGTCGGCGGTCTCTTCCGCGCGCACCCCAAAGTGTTCCATGACCTCCACGGTCATGTCCACGTAGGCGCGGGACTCCAGCGGGGAGGTCAACAGAATTTCGGAAGCGCCCCCGCTCAGCAGGGGGAGGGCGTAGAGCAGGCCGGTGACGAACTGACTGGACACATCGCCGGGCAGGCGGTAGGTACCGGGGGTCAGAGCGCCCCGGACGGTCAGAATGCCGTCTTTTTGTTCGTAGAAGATGCCCTTCTCGTCAAACAGGTCAAAGTAGGGCTTCTGAGGCCGCTCCATCAGCCGCCCCTGGCCGGTGAACCGGGCGCCGCCCCGCAGGGCCAGCGCCACAGGGATCAGGAAGCGCAGGGTGGAGCCGCTCTCGCCGCAGTCCAGCAGGGGAAGTTCGTCCCCGGGCGCGGCCAGGGCCTCCAGGCAGCGGTGGGTGGCGGCGATGTCCTTGGAGTCGGCCAGGTTGGTCAGCTCGCTGCCCGCGCCCGCCAGGGCGGCGGCGATCAGCGCCCGGTGGGAGTAGGATTTCGACGGAGGAGGGGTGATGGCTCCGCGCAGCTTTGTAGGGATCAGGGTCAGATTCATAGAAGGTCCAGCACCTCCGCCTTGGGCATTTTGAGGGGGATGGCGTGGCCCATGGATTCCAGCAGGATCAGAGAGATGTCATTCCCGGCCCCCTTCTTGTCCAGTCCCACGGCGGCGGAATACTGATCGTGGGTGCAGTCGATCGCGATGGGCAGGCCGAAGCAGCCCAGCAGCACGGCAATGCGCTGAGAAATGCCCTCGGGGGTGATCCCCAGGGTATGGCCCAGCTCAGCGGCCTTGACCATGCCGGCGGCCACGGCCTGACCGTGGGTCCAGGTTTCGTAATGGCCCGCCAGTTCATAGGCGTGGCCCAGGGTGTGGCCGAAGTTCAGCAGCATGCGTACGCCGGTGTCCCGCTCATCCTCCATGACAACTTCTCGTTTAATGTTACAGCAGGTATACAGAACGTGTTCGATGGATTCCATAGTCTCCCGGCGGGAGGGATGCTGCTCCAGGAAGGAGAAGAAATCCGCGTCCCGAATGCAGCCGTACTTGATGACCTCGGCCATGCCGTCGGAGAAGGTGGCGTCGTCCAGGGTGTTCAGCACATTGGGGTCCATCAGCACCAGTTTGGGCTGCCAGAAGGCCCCGGCCAGGTTCTTGCCCGCCTGCAGGTCGATGGCCACCTTGCCGCCCACGGAGGAGTCCACCTGGGCCAGCAAAGTGGTGGGGATCTGGACGAAGTCCACCCCCCGCAGGGCGGTGGCGGCGGCGAAGCCCGCCAGGTCCCCGATGACACCGCCGCCCAGGGCCACCACCGCGTCGGTGCGGGTCAGGCCGAAGGACATGAAGG
>JBJEYS010000066.1:0-2641 GCA_051886995.1 Oscillospiraceae bacterium | reverse complement strand
GTGGCCAAGCACAAGTCCACCCTGCCCGGCGGCGTTAAGATCGAAAAGGGCAAGCTGCGCGGCGAGGTATCCAACGGTATGCTGTGCTCCTTCAAGGAACTGGGCCTGGACCAGCGCGACTTCCCTGCTGCCTATGAGGACGGCATCTGGATCCTGTCTGATGACCCCGAACTGACCGATTTGACAATCGGTGAAGACATCCGCACCGCCGTGGGCCTGGACGACCATGTGGTGGAGTTTGAGATTACCCCTAACCGCCCCGACTGCCTGTCCGTCATCGGTCTGGCACGGGAGGCCTCCGCCACTTTCCATTCCGAGCTGCGTCTCCACGACCCCGTCGTCAAGGGCGGCGCTGAGGGCGATCTCATCGACCTGCTGGACGTGGAGACCCCCGCCGACGACCTGGTGCCCCGCTACACCGCCCGTATGGTACGTAATGTGAAGATCGCCCCCTCCCCCAAGTGGATGCGGGAACGGCTGCGCGCCATGGGCGTGCGCCCCATTAACAACATCGTGGACATCACCAACTATGTCATGCTGGAGTACGGCCAGCCCATGCACGCCTTTGACTACCGCTATGTACAGGGCGGCAAGATCATCGTCCGCCGTGCCGAGGAGGGCGAGGAGCTGACCACCCTGGACGGCAACGTGCGCAAGCTGACCGCCGACCACCTGGTCATTGCCGATGAAACCCGAGCAGTGGGTCTGGCCGGCATCATGGGCGGCATGAATTCCGAGATCGTGGCCGATACGACCGACGTAGTCTTCGAGTCCGCCTGCTTCGACGGCACCTGCATCCGCAAGGGCGCTCTGGCTCTGGGTATGCGCACCGAGGCGTCCGCCAAGTTTGAGAAGGGCCTGGACCCCATGAACACCATGCCCGCCGTCAATCGCGCCTGTGAGCTGGTGGAACTGCTGGGCGCCGGCGATGTGGTGGACGGCGTCATCGATATTCTGAACTACGTTCCCAACCCCACCGTGCTCAAACTGGAGCCGGAGAAGATCAACGCTCTGCTGGGTACTGACATTCCCACCGATGAAATGGTCTCCATTCTGAGAGGTGTGGACTTTCAGGTGGACGGCGACCAGGTCACGGTTCCCTCCTATCGCGCCGACGTTCAGCGCATGGCCGACTTGGCTGAGGAGGTCGCCCGATTCCACGGCTACAACAATATCCCCTGTACTCTGATGCGGGGGCAGACCACTCTGGGTGGCTACTCCCCTGCCCAGCAGTTGGAGCGCCGTCTTGGCGAGCTGTGCCGCTCCTTCGGGTATGATGAGATCATCACCTACTCCTTCATCTCCCCCACCTACTATGATAAGATCCGCTGGAACGCCGATGATGAGCGCCGCAAGTCCTTCAAGATCCTGAATCCTCTGGGCGAGGACACCTCTATCATGCGCACCACCGTGCTGCCCTCCATGCTGGAGATCCTGACCCGCAACTGGAACTACCGCAACAAGGCTGCCAAGCTGTATGAGATCGGCAAGATCTATCTGCCCGGCGGCGAGGACGGTCTGGCCATTGAGTCCAAGCTGCTCTCCATCGGCGCGTACGGCAGCGACATGGACTTCTTCGCCCTGAAGGGCGTCATCGAGTCCATCCTGCAGGATATCCGCGCCAAGGATGTCCGTTTCGAAGCCTGTTCCGACAACCCCTCCTACCACCCCGGCCGCTGCGCCACCGTCTGGAGCGGCAGCGAGTGCATCGGCGTGTTCGGACAGATCCACCCCCTGGTGGCCCGCAACTATGATGTGGACTGCGAATTCTTCTGTGCTGAGCTGAGTTTTGACGCGCTGATGGCCGCCCAGGGCGCCGACCCGGAGTATGTGCCCCTGCCCAAGTTCCCCGCCGTCACCCGCGACATTGCCGTGGTGTGCGATGAGGCCGTCACCGTCGGCGCGCTGGAAGACTGCATCCGCCGAGGCGCCAAGGGCCTGTTGAAGGAGGTCTCCCTGTTTGATATCTACCGCGGCAAGGGCGTGGACGAGGGCAAAAAATCCGTGGCCTTCAACCTGGTCCTGCGCTCCGATGAGCGCAGCCTGACCGCCGAGGAAGCCGACGAGGATGTAAAGAGCATCCTGGCCCTTCTGGAGTCTGAACTGGGCGCAGTGCTTCGTTGATTTTGTTCAGTTCCCGTTCGTTAAGATTTCATGAAATCTGCAATTCTCCCCTTTACAACTGCCGTTTGATTGCGCTAAAATAAAGAAAACAGTTTGAACGGTTCAGGAGGTGTACCGGCGATGGAAATGGATTATACACGGAAGTTTTCTCTCCACCAGGATCGAGGCGAAGAGATCAAAACGATTTTGAGTACAGTTTACAACGCCCTGCAGGAGAAAGGCTATAACCCCATCAATCAGATCGTCGGCTATATCCTCTCCGAAGACCCCACCTATATCACCAACTACAACAACGCCCGTGCCCTGATCCGCAAGCTGGACCGGGACGAGCTGCTGCAGGAGCTAGTCAAGTCCTATCTGCGCACCTGAACAGATGAAAAAAGCACGTCGGAGACCATTCTCCGGCGTGCTTTTTTCATCCAAAAAGTAACGAAAAAGCCCTGAAACTTGACGTTTCAGGGCTTTTCTGGTACGGCTGAAGGGATTCGAACCCCCGACCTTTTGGTTCGTAGCCAAA
>JBJEYS010000065.1:0-2641 GCA_051886995.1 Oscillospiraceae bacterium | reverse complement strand
CCTCCCTCACCGTCCGGCAGGTGTACACCACCGACACGTACTCGCCCGACGGGCGACGCGCCCTGATCATCGACTACCGGTCAGGAACAGGCAACGCCACTTCTTACTTTTTTCTCTGTGACGGCCTTCTGTTTGTGGAGTACCCATTTCACGATCCAAGCCAAAGACTGATCTTTCTTCTGAAAGATGAGATCGACTGGGACCATATTCAGTCCCTGTTGGATTTCGACGCGAAATCCCCGGAAGAATGACCTGCCCCAAGATAGAAACAGCGGACGGCGCCTGGCCGTCCGCTGCTTTTTTCATTCTTTTATTGGTTCCGGCTCAGGCGGATGTCCGAGCCGAAGAAGGGCAGGGCCCGGAACTCGCCCTCCAGGCGGGAGGCGATCTGGGGCGTATAGCGTGAGCGCACCTGGTCCGGGGTCAGGTTGGAGGAGATCACGGTCCGCCGCCCTGCGGTCAGGCGGGTGTTGAGCAGGGTGTACAGGGTAGCCTGGACGAGGGCGGTGGTCATCTCGCTGCCCAGGTCGTCCAAAATCAGCAGGTCGCAGTTCAGGTAGCGGTTGATCTCCTCCCGGGCGTCCCGGGCGTCCTCCTCGTCCTTGGAAAATTTCTGGGACTCGAAGGCGGTAAACACGTTGCCCGCCGTGTCGTACACCACGGAAAATCCGTTTTCAGACACCACCCGGGCGATGCAGGCCGACAGGAAGGTCTTGCCCAGGCCGGGGGCGCCGTAGAGGTACAGGTTGTCGAAGTAGTATTTGCCGAACTTGTTGGCGTAATTGCGGCATATGTCCAGCACCAGGGACATATTCTCCCGGGGAGACTTGCCCATGCGCGGGTCGGGTTCGGCGGAGTAGACGTCCAGCCGGAAGGTCTGGAAGGACTGCTCCCCCAGGTCCAGCAGCTTGGACAGCTCCCTGATCTGTTCCTGGGCACAGAGGACCTTCAGGCAGTCGCACATTTGGGAGCCCACCCAGCCCTTGTCCCGGCACTTGGGGCAGGCCGGCTTGTCCTCCAGCACGTCCGGGGGATAACCGGCGGCGGCCAGCAGCCGCTCCCGCTCGGCCTGCAGAGCCAGGTTCTCATCCCGCAGGGCGTTGATGCTGTCGGTGGGGTCGCCCCCCTGAAAGGTGGCACGGGCCACCTCCAGCAGCGTGCGGCGCAGGCGCGCGTCGATCTCGGCCACCCGGGGCACCCGCAGCTCCACCTCGGCCCGGCGGTCCTCCAGGGCCCGCTCGCGCAGGCGGCGCTGCTCCTCCAGCCGGGCGGTGGCCCGGCGCAAAACCGCGGCGTCATAGGACATTGCTCTCACCTCTTGCTGTCATTTTCTTTGGCGAACCGCTCCAGCCACTCCATATCCCGGCGCAGGCGGTCCCCGGCGTCCTGGGGCTTCTGGCTTTGAGCGGGCGCGGCCTTTTTGCGGCCGGGGTCGGAATCCTTGGCCAGAATGTCGGCCACGGTGTGCAGCCCCTTTTCGTGCCAGCTTTTCAAAATGGAATTCATGTACGGCCAGTTCAGCGCCTGTTTCTTCATGACTGTGCGCTCGTAGGCCAGGCGGATGGCGTCGTCGGGGAAGCCCATGTCCACCCAGGCGTCCAGATACTCCCGCTCCCGCTCCACGGGGGGGCGGCCGGTGATGTCCAGCAGGGGGAGGATCTCCTTCTCCCGATCCCGCAGCCGGGACTGGTTTTTCAGATACTCCTCCGCCGCCTCCGCCGTGTCCACGCCCATGCGCTGCCAGGCATAGGCGGTCTTTTTAATGAGGCCCATACGGGGCACCCGTCCGGGGCCGTATTTTTCCTGAAACTGCTCCACACACCAGGTGATCAGCAGCAGGACAACCTCGGCGGGCAGGGCCAGAAAATCGTAGATCTCAAAAAGGCTCTTCAGGTCGGCGTCGGACAGCTTCTTGCCCAGCCGCCGCTCCACCGCCCGGTACAGGCCCTGGAAGGTGGGCTCCTCCTCCATGGCCTTCAGGATGTCAGCCCGCAGATAGTCCGGCGGGCCCTCCGGCTCCAGGGGAGCGGGTGCGCTCTCGGGGGCCTTTTCCGCGGTCACCAGCCCCAGCCGGGCCAGGACGGACCAGGCCGTTTCGGTACGCTCCGCCGTCCAGCGCAGAGCCTTGCGGGCCTTTTCCGTGTCTCCGTGGCGCAGCAGGGCCAGGCACAGCAGAGCCGCGTCCCCCTCGCCCCGGGCGATCAGCTTATCCGCCGCCTCCCCGGCCAGGGACACCACCTGCCCCACGATCAGTTCCGCCATTTCGACACCTTCTTTCTTAAGGCAACGGAAGCCAAATCCGTGCCGGTTTTTACGGGCGGATTTCCGCCCATGCAGCGTCATCGGCCTTGGCAATACACAAAGTATTCCCTGCGGTCTCTTCCTTGCCTGGACAAAAATCCGCTCCGTAAAAACTGCTTCGCACATTTCGGCGAGCAAAATTCGAGGGATTTTTGTTGCGGCGAACGCAGCCTTGCTAACGCAAGGCAAGGACAACAAGACAAAAAGCACCGAATTGGGCCGCCGAAATGCGGTACGCATTTGGCTTCCGCTGCCTTCACCTATTTTACACGAAAAAAGCTCTGACGTAAAGCCGAGAATCAACCGGGAGAATTTTTCGTCAAAAAGTTGCAAAGTTTAT